>JBGUPW010000032.1:0-68336 GCA_045130495.1 Ruminococcus sp.
TAACTTTCCCGCGCGTTCGAGCTCGGCAAGCTTGAAGTGTGCCGCGTTGGGCTGCTTGTCAAGGCAGAGCATTTTGTCGCGGTAAAAGCGGTAAAACTCTTCCGTTTTACGCTCGAAAAATGTATGGCTGAGAATCTGTTCGGGCGGATAATCGTATTTTTGGTTATAAAGACCGTCAACGCTGCGGAAATCGGGAATACCGCTCTCGGTGCTGACCCCTGCTCCGCCGAAGAAAACGATGCGGCTGCTGTCGTCTATTGTAGTTTGAAGTTCTTCGATCTTACTCATTATTTTTTCCTCCTTTTGTATCTTAATGCGGCGTCTCCGTTGGGTATATTATAAACCCTGTGAAGAAGATTATCAAGCGATATTTTTGTATGAGTTGCGCAATCAATTCGTGTCCGCTTTTGTAAAAAATCAAAGCAAGTGCTTCCAATTGCAAGACAATTATGAACAAATTTTTCGTGAAACAAACATTTTTTTAAAATAAAACTTAGGAAGCGGACTAAAATACTTGAAAAATTAAGCGGGTTGTGGTAAAATAATCTTGAAACTATGGGATTTTGGGGAAATTAGCACAAAATCCATAGAAAAAACAATTTAATATCCAAAAGAATGGAGTTGATTTTATGGCAAGAAGCGCAGGAGTCCTTCTCTCGATCACTTCGCTTCCCTCCCCTTACGGCATCGGGACCATCGGCAAAGAGGCTCGTGAGTTCGCTGACTATCTGAAGAAGGCCGGACAAAAGATTTGGCAGATTCTTCCCGTCGGACCGACAAGCTACGGTGACTCACCGTATCAGTCATTTTCGACCTACGCCGGCAACCCGTACCTCATCGACCTCGACACTCTTGTTGAGGAAGGTCTGGTAACAAAAGAGCAGCTCGACAGCTTTGATTGGGGCTGCAATCCTGCTGAGGTAGATTACGAAAAGATCTACAACAGCAGATTCAAGGTGCTGAGAATCGCTTTTGAAAACTTCAAGAGCAAGGATCAGAGCAAATTCGACGCGTTTGCCGAAGATAACGCAAGCTGGCTGAATAATTACGCCCTTTACATGGCGGTCAAGAACAGCTTCGGCATGATTTCCTGGACAGAGTGGCCCGAGGACATCAAGATGCGTGAGGAGAGCGCAATCGAGCGATACGAGAATGAACTCAGCGACGACATTTACTTCTGGAAGTTTGTACAGTTCAAGTTTTATGAGCAGTGGGAAAGCTTCCGCGCTTATGTAAACGGACTGGGCATAAAGATCATGGGCGATATGCCTATTTATGTAGCTATGGACAGCGCAGATACATGGGCAAATCCCGAGCTGTTCCAGCTTTACGACGACGGCGATCCCATCGCGGTAGCGGGATGTCCGCCCGATTATTTCTCAGCGACCGGCCAGCTTTGGGGCAACCCGCTTTATGACTGGGACTATCTTAAAGAAACCAACTATGAGTGGTGGTTCGACCGCGTTAAGGCGGCTTCAAAGCTCTATGACATCACAAGAATCGATCATTTCCGCGCGTTCGCAAGCTATTATTCGATTCCTTATCCCGCCGAGAACGCAATCAACGGCAAGTGGATAGAGGGACCGCGCATCAAGTTCTTTGAGATGATGGAAGAGGCTGTCGGCAAATTTGAAATCGTAGCCGAGGATCTGGGAACCCTGACTCCCGACGTTACCGAGCTTATGGAGCAGACCGGATATCCCGGCATGAAGGTTCTTGAGTTCGCGTTTGACAGCGGCGAAGAGAATGATTATCTGCCGCATAAATATCCGACCAACTGTGTGGTTTACACCGGCACGCACGACAACGACACGATTATGGGCTGGGTCGAAACCGCAAATCCCGACGATGTTCGCTATGCAAGAGAATATTGCAAAATGCCTGATGACGAGCCCTACAACTGGGGACTGATCCGCACCGCTTACGAGAGCAACGCCGACATGGCTATTATCCCTGTGCAGGATCTTCTCGGTCTCGGCAAAGAGGCGAGAATGAACACTCCCTCCGTATTGGGCGGAAACTGGACATGGAGAGTAAGCAAAGACGCCCTTACCGACGAGCTTGCTGAAAAAATAAGAACAATGGCGGCAAACACAGGACGACTGGAGGACTAAAATAATGGCAAATATCATGGAAAAGCTTGAGCTTACCGCTCAGTCAATGTACTGCAAAAAGGTTGAGGAGCTTACTCCTTCCGAGCTTCATCTTGCGCTCGGCAAGGCTGTAATGGGTGAGATAGCTCCAAACTGGGCTGCGAGCAAGGCTAAACACGACGCTCAGAGAAGAGCCTACTATTTCTCGGCAGAGTTCCTCATGGGCAGAATGATGTACAACAATCTTTACTGCCTCGGAATTCTTGATGAAGTTAAAAAGCTTCTCAGCAAAAAAGGTATTGATATCAATGTATTCGAGGAAATCGACGACGCAGCGCTGGGCAACGGCGGTCTGGGCAGACTTGCCGCTTGTTATCTCGATTCAGCCGCGACTCAGGAGGTTCCCCTCGACGGTTACGGAATCCGTTATAAGTACGGTCTGTTCAAGCAGCTTATCGAGGATGGCTATCAGGTAGAGGTCGCCGACAATTGGCAGCGCTTTGAGGATCCGTGGTGCATCCGCAAGGAGGACGAGGCTGTTCTCGTTTCCTTCAAGGGACAAACCGTAAAGGCTGTTCCGTATGATATGGCTGTTATCGGCTGCAAGACCGACAATATCAACACTCTCCGTCTGTGGCAGGCTGAGGCTGTTAATGAGTTTGACTTTACCGCCTTCAACAACACAAAGTATGACGAGGCTGTTAAGGAAAAGAACGACGCCGAGAACATCTCCAAGGTTCTTTACCCCAACGATAACCAGTACGAGGGCAAGGTTCTCCGCTTAAAGCAGCAGTATTTCTTCTGCTCCGCTTCACTTCAGGATATCATGCGCCGCTACAAGGCAAAGCACGGCAACGATTTCAGCTTTTTCGCTAAGGAGAACGCGATCCAGCTCAATGATACCCATCCCGTTTGCTGCGTTCCCGAGCTTGTAAGACTTCTTCAGAACGAGGGAATGGGCTTTGACGAAGCGTTTGAGATCGCCCGCAAGACCTGCTCGTATACAAACCACACCGTACTCAGCGAAGCGCTTGAGAAATGGAGCGCCGACCTGATGACTCAGGTTATCCCCGAAATATACAGCATCATCGCCCTTATCGCCAACAAATGTCAGGAAGAGCTTATTGCTATGGGCGTCAGCGGAGAGACCCGCGCAAAGATGCGTATTATCGACGGCAACGTTGTTCACATGGCAAGACTTGCAACATATGCCGGCACATATGTAAACGGCGTGGCTCAGCTCCACACCGAGATCCTCAAGAGAGATCTGCTCAAAGAGTGGTATCAGATATATCCCGACAGATTCCTCAACAAGACAAACGGTATCACACAGCGCCGCTGGCTCGGTCTGTGCAACCCCGAGCTTTCAGCGCTTATCACAGAGAAGGTCGGCTCCGACGAGTGGCTTATCGACCTTTCCAAGTTGAGCGTGCTCAACGACTGCTGTGACGCCAGAACCATCAACAAGTTCAACAAGATCAAGGCTCAGAAAAAAGTTCAGCTCGCCGAGTACATCAAGAAGATGGATGGCTATGATATCAACCCCGACACCATCTTCGATGTTCAGGTAAAGCGTCTGCATGAGTACAAGAGACAGCTTCTCAACGCTTTCTCGATCATGGCGATCTACTTCCGCATCAAGGATGGCAAGTTGCCTAACTGGACTCCCACAACCTTTATCTTCGGCGCAAAGGCGGCTCCCGGCTACGCAAGAGCGAAGGCTATAATCAAATACATCAACGAGATCGCAAATCTCGTAAACAACGATCCCGACACCAAGGATCTGCTCCAGGTTTACTTCATCTCCAACTACAACGTTTCTTACGCTGAGAAGATCGTAGTTGCCGCAGATATCTCCGAGCAGACCTCCACCGCCGGCCTTGAGGCTTCCGGTACCGGCAACATGAAGTTCATGCTCAACGGTGCTGTTACCCTCGGCACATGGGACGGCGCGAATATCGAGATCGCTGAGTGCGCAGGCGTTGAGAACGAGTATATCTTCGGCGCAAGAGTTGAGGATATCGAGAGAATCAAGAAAGAGGGCTACAACCCGAGAGGAATCGTTGACGGCAATCCCGAGCTCAAGAAAGTTATTGACACTCTTATCGACGGCACGTTCAGCGATAACGGCGCAACAGGTGAAGGCAGCTTCAGAGAGCTTCACCACGCGCTCACAAAGGGAACCCACTGGCACGATCCCGACCACTATTATCTCATGCTCGATCTGCCCGATTACATCGAGACAAAGATCCGCGCAAACGCGGACTACGCCGACCGCAAGGCATTCGGCAAGAAGTGCCTGCTCAACGTGGCTAACGCCGGCAAGTTCTCGTCCGACAGATCTATCCTTGAGTATGCCGAGGAAATCTGGCACGTTTCACACAAGTAATTAAGAATTTAATATAAGTTAAGTTGTTAACCTTCCCTCAATCCGCGCAGCACAGCGCGGTTGGGGGAAGTTTTTACATTGTCAATTATGCACAAAACTTTTAAGGTAAATTTGTGTTGCATGATAGTATTTGGTGTGATATAATAAATATACTGAGCAAATGTATTATTTTGTGACAAGCGCGCATTTTCAAATTTGTTTGGCGACAAATGGCGATGTCCTTAGCGGAAAAATAAAAACTGAATAGGATATAACAAAGTAGAATAGGCTGCCGCAAGACTTTGCGACAGCTCGATTTTTGTGCCATAAAAATCAGCTATTCATTTATTACGTTAGTAAAGGTATACTGATTTTGACAGAAATTATAAAGGAACACTTTCGGGAATATACCTCTTTGCACTCTTCTTCCTAATTCTATAGCCATTCCTGCTGGAATACTTGCAAAAAGATGTATCTCATTATATTGTGCAATAGAAGGAGTGATTTCCTTAAATAAGCAATTAAGCATTTCATTATAGTGATTCCTATATAACGGAAATCCTATTTCCTTGTTTTCAAGAGAAAGTTCAATATAATCAGTTTTATTAAACTTTGGGAGTTGCTTGTCAAAAATCATGGTTGATGTACAAATTTGAATAACTAACTTTTCACTAGATGCGTTTTTCAATTTCTTTTTCCAATTCAAATAATAACTTGGACATTTATCAGTTATTGAGCCTGTCCAACGACTGTTCTCTCTATCGTATTGAAAAATAGAAATATTGCTATTATGCTGTAATTGAAATCCCAAACTAACAAGCAACGGGATTGGAGCAATAGGGAATATATTGACGTGTTTGTTATTAAATCCATGAAGCAAATGCGCAACCTCCGTTATTTTTTCAATTTCCTTTTTCCAATCCAACTCTCTTACATCTATGATACTCTCAGATAAATACGGAAAAAGTTCATAAGTACTTCCAACAACAGAAACAACTTCTTGTGATGTAATTGGAGGGCCATATAGTTTTATGGGGACTACTACTTGAGAAATAGCAATATTTTTGAGTTTTTCGCCTTCTAAATAGCAGCGTCCTGTTTCGTTACAATGCTGT
The DNA here is from genome assembly GCA_045130495.1 of Ruminococcus sp. Lineage (GTDB taxonomy): Bacteria > Bacillota > Clostridia > Oscillospirales > Acutalibacteraceae > Ruminococcoides. The sequence continues at coordinate 5,577 of JBGUPW010000032.1, forward strand.
ATGTTTGTATCTTTGACCCATCTGTCTTGATACATCCAATTGTAATAATCAACATAATACTGTTTCTGAATTGTATCAATATGACCAATAGAAAAGCCACCTTTTGAATAATCATTACTATTACCGTAACCGCATATTATTTCATATACATCATAATCGTTGTGATAGATAAACTCAGGTTTATGTTTATGTCCACATAAATATAGACTGAATTTTCTGGATTTTAAAAAATCAAGAAATCTATTTTTTTCTTCAGTGCATAATACAGATGTAGGATGATGTCCTATAGCTATGTTCAGTTCGGATGATTCTACGAAGCATTTTACGGATGCACAAAGCTGGCAACGGTATCTATCGGCAGTGGAATTAACACAATGGAAAGCTATGCTTTTAAAGATTGTATATCGCTGAAAACTGTTACTATAGCATCCGGCAGTAACACAATCGGTCGAGGCGCTTTCTACAATTGTTCGTCCTTAACAAGTATTTCAATTCCCGAAAGTGTTATATTTATTGGTGCAAAAAAGCTGAATGATTCTGATTTAAGGGATAGTCAAGTTTTTTATAACCACCCATCCTCACTTGTAATTTATGGCGTGTCCAACTCCTTTGCACATGAGTTTGCAAATGCCAACGAAATTACTTTCCGCACAGTTAAGGAACCAACCTCAATCACTCTCAGCAAAACCTCACTTTCTCTTGCAGTCGGCTCATCTCAGACGATCACTGCGACTGTAAATCCCTCGGACGCGACAGACAAAACCGTAACATGGACGAGCAGCAAAACTTCCGTAGCGACGGTATCAAACGGCAAAATCACAGCCAAAGCCGCAGGCACCGCGACGATCACGGCGAAAACCGTAAACGGCAAAACCGCGACCTGCAAGGTGACTGTTACAGCGCCTCTCGCAACTCCCGTTGTCAGCGTTTCAAACAGCGCGACCGGATTGAAAGCATCATGGAGCGCTGTCAGCAACGCAACTTCTTATGAGGTTCATTACAAGGCTTCGACCGACAGCGATTGGACAAAGGCAACAACGACCGGTACAACCTATGTCATAACAGAAGCCGTGTCCGGCAAGCTTTACTATGTTAAAGTTAAGGCCGTGTCCGGAAGCGTCAAGAGCGATTCTTCCGAGACAAAGAGCCTGACCTATATCGCTTGTCCGACTGTTTCATCACTTAGCTACAGCAATAACGCCGTAAACGCCAAATGGGGCAAGATCGGCGGGGCTACAAGGTATCAGGTGGCTTACAAGAAGAACGGCGCTTCTTCATTTACAACTGTCACCACTGCCAATAATACATTTGAGTTGTCAAATGTTGATGCCGGAACGTCTTACATCGTTAAGGTTCGCGCTCAGCTTGTAAAAGACGGCAGCACGACCTCAGGCGAATGGTCGGCAGAAAAGGCAGTCGTTACCCTTGCAAAACCCGCAGTTACCGCCGTAAGGCTTTCGAGCGACGGAACAGGCATATACACAAGCTGGAAGGCAGTCAGCGGAGCGACAAAGTATAGAGTTTACTACAAGCTGTCTACCGCCTCAACATGGTCTACAAAGGTTACAAGCAGCCTCAGCTACACGATCAAAAACGTTACAAAGGGCAAGGTTTACAACGTAAGAATTTGCGCGGCTTGCGACGCGGGAGGCGGAGCGCTCTCGCCTGTTCAGTCAGTTGCAATACTCGACGCCCCGACAGTGACCGCAAAGGTTTCGAGCAACAAAACGGGAATCTATACGACATGGAACAGCGTGACCGGCGCGGATAAGTATGTGGTATACTACAGAAAATCGGGCGTTTCGAGCTGGACTGTCCACGAAACCTCGAACCTTACATATACACTGAAAAACCTTACATCAGGCGCGACTTACCAAATCAAAGTAGCCGCAATGAAAGAGGATGGCATAGGTCCGTTCTCGGCAACACAAAGCGTAGTTTTTAAATAATCAATTATTTCGCCGCCCCGTGCGCAGCCTTTCGGTCTTGCACACGGGGCGGTTTTTCGTTGCTGTTTCGTTGCTGATGAATTTATTTGTAATGGAATCGCATTAGTATATTGATTTTTGCTGTCGACAATGCTATAATAAAATTAATAAAATATACTGGGGAGTTTATAATTTTTAAGGCGTTTCAATCTTTCGGAAGGTGATTTGATACTCAATTAAGGCAGAATAACGGATAAACAACAGAAGAATAATGATATATTGCTTTAGCGATATGAAAACAAGCAGTCTATACGACTGCGCTACCCCGGGGGTGTTGCTCTGTTTTTTATGTGCGCTCCCGAAACAATTATGAAATCAGGAGGTAAGAATATGAAGAAAAGATTTGCGAATCTGCGCAGAAAAGCTTTGTCTTTGGTTCTGTCCGCAGCGGTCGCTTCCGGCACTCTTGTAATGGTGCCTGTCGCTTCCGTGAGTGCGGCGGAAGCGGATAACGCCTCACAATCAGCCAATTCCGCAGCAGCAAACGGCGTTTCAATTGACAAGTTTGAGTCCGACACAAACAGTATTCCCGTAGGGGAAACGAAAATCGTCACCTTTAAAGCAACGGTGTCCTGTGTGACCAACTCGGCAGATAACGAATTAAAAGTTATTGACAGCGATCAAAATGTTGTCGGCTATATGTATGACAACGGAAGAAACGGCGACGGAGCCGCTTTCGACGGGACATATACAATGCAGGCAAAGCTGTCGTCCGACGAGGCAAAAACCGTCAGCTTTTACGCTTCCGCGAACGGAAGCTCCGGTCCCTCAGTCAATATTGAGTATTTTATCCCCACAACCGAAGCCGAATGGAACGCGATGCACGTTTCCGAAAATAAAATCGAATCCTGCCTTAATTCCGAGAGCTTCAAGCTGAAGCCCGAAACGGATAAAGCGGCAGCCGTTGAAGAAATGCTAAATAAAATGGCAGACAACGGCGAGATCAAGGGCAACTCGATTTTTTACAATGAAGAGAATATGCAGTACTATTTTGAGTACGCTTCTTCAACGCCCGGCGTGATTATGCTTAAGGATTTTGATGAAAAATATAACTCCCCCGAAAACGCCTCAGGAGACACATTTGTGTTATCATCGGACTCCGACGGCAGCGCTATCAATGCCGATGAGGATATCGCTCTTGAGCCTATCAGCGAAAGCGAAGCCCTGAAAATGATCGCCGAGGGCGCGGAAGTCAACGGCGCTGATACTGAGTCAAAAATCGGCAATCACGTGGGCACCTCAAACGGCAAGAAAGCTTTGGTGCTGAACGGCTTTGAGAACAGCGATTTCCGCAGAGATTATTACGAAAATTTAAAGAGCGATTGGGATAGCAAGGGTTTGAACACAACGCTGGATATTGATGTGACTGTTGATGATATGAAGAGCTTCGGTTCTTACGACGTCAACATTATCTCCATGCACGGCTCTGATATCCAAATCTCAAGCAGCACATTCTATTATGTAATTGTTCTCAACCAAACTGTTACATCAGCTACAGACGCGAGATACGATTACGAGATCAACACAAGAGGGAGCGTAATCAAGGCTTATTCCGGCGGCTCTCCCGTATATCTTATTCGCGACATATTTTTCACAGACAGCTATTCGAGCACGGCTCTCAACGGAAAGCTTATCTTCTCCGAAACCTGTGAGTTTTACGGCGCCGATACCCGTTCCACAACTCCCGACTACGGCTTCGCAAACGCGATTTACGGTCGCGGAGCAGGCGCTGTTATCGGCTACCACAACAGCGTTTTGGCGGTTTACAGCCGTGATGTGATGAAATATGTCGTTGACCAGTGCTATGCGGGAACAGACGTAACCACCGCGCTGAACAACGCGAAAAGCAGATACGGCTCGACCGACGGTCAAAGCGAAATGCCGGCATATCCCATTCTGACTCCGACCGGCTCCAAATTTGTTTTGGGGGGCGGTGCCACACCGACTCCTTCTTATGAGACCTTCACGCTGAATACCTCCAAAACCGTAAATATCACCACGGCAGGCGATGTGAAGTATTACAAATTTACTTCAACAGCCGCCACAACTATCAATTTCTTCTCCGTCGGAGATTACGACACATACGGTTATCTGTTCAGCTCAGGTCTTACCGAGCTCGCGTCGGACGACGACAGCGGCGAAGACAGAAACTTCAAAATCACCTATGCTGTTTCGGCAAACACAACATATATCCTCACGTGTAAATTCTACAGCTCATCCGAGACCGGCAGCTTCACCGTTAAGCTGACAGGCACAACTCAGACAAAATCCATTTCCAACTGCACCGTCACCCTCGGTACAACGTCATTCAGCTACACCGGAACGGCTAAAACCCCGAGCGTAACGGTCAAGGACGGCTCCAAAACTTTAACCAAAAACACCGATTATACCGTAAGATATGAAAACAATGTAAGCGTCGGCACAGGCAAGGCGATCGTATCCGGCACGGGCAATTATACAGGCTCCGTCACAAAGACATTTACTATCGCTTATGACAGCATTACGCCGGGTACCGCCAAAACCGTAAATATCAGCAACGCGGGCACCGTGAGATATTACAAGTTCACGCCTTCCTCGGCTATGACGGTTCAGTTCTACTCAACGGGAGACTGCGACACCTACGGCTATGTTTATAATTCAAGCCTGAGTCAGCTTGCTTCCGACGACGACAGCGGCGACAACAGGAACTTTAAGATCACCTATGCGCTCAGCGCGAGCACGACCTACATATTCTCCTGCAAGCTCTACAGCTCATCAGCGACCGGCAGCTTTACAATCATGCTGAAAAAGAATACAAAGCCGATTTCGGACTGCACGATCACTCTCGGCACAACCTCCTACAGCTACACCGGAACGGCAAAAACCCCGAGCGTTACGGTCAAGGACGGCTCGACTACACTTACCAAAAACACCCACTACACCGTTAAGTATGAGAACAACACCGCTGTGGGAACCGCTAAGGCAATCGTCACAGGTAAGGGAAACTACTCGGGCTCGGTGACAAAGACCTTCAAGATCGCGTATGACAGCATTGCATTGAGCACTGAAAAGACCGTCAGCATAAGCAAGGCTGGCACCGTGAGATATTACAAGTTCAAGCCCTCGTCCGCAATGACGGTTACGTTCTACTCAACGGGAGACTGCGACACCTACGGCTATGTGTACAACTCAAGCCTGAGTCAGCTTGCTTCGGACGACGACAGCGGCGACAACAGGAACTTCAAAATTTCTTACTCGCTCAGCGCGAACACGGCGTATATCTTCTCCTGCAAGCTCTACAGCTCGTCTGCGACAGGCAGCTTTAAAATCATGCTTAAGAAGAATACAAAAGCTATCTCGGGCTGCACGATCACTCTCAGCTCAACCTCATACAGCTACACAGGCACGGCTAAGACTCCGAGTGTAACGGTCAAGGACGGCTCCAAAACTCTCACCAAGAACACCGACTACACGTTGAAATACGAGAACAACACCGCTGTTGGAACCGCGAAGGTAACTGTTACGGGTAAAGGAAACTACACAGGCTCTGTTACCAAGAACTTCAAGATCGCATATGACAGCATTGATTTGGCTACCGCAAAAACCGTTAACATTAGCAAGGCGGGCACCGTGAGATACTACAAGATCAAGCCGTCCTCGAATATGAAGATAGTGTACTATTCAACGGGAAGCCTTGATACCTACGGCTGTCTGTACGACTACAATCTTACAAAGCTAAAGACGGATAATGACAGCGGAGACAGCAAAAACTTTAAGCTTTACTATTCCCTGACCGCAAACAAAACATACATCTTTTCCTGCAAGCTCTACAGCTCGTCCGCGACAGGCAGCTTTACGATCATGCTGAAAAAGAATCAGAAGGCGCTTTCGAGCTGCACCGTAACGCTCGGCACAACAGCTTACAGCTTCACCAACACGGCAAAAACCCCGAGCGTAACCGTAAAGGACGGCTCTACCACACTGAAAAAGGACACCGACTACACGGTTAAGTACTCAAATAACATCAACGTCGGCACTGCGAAGGTCACGGTTACGGGCAAAGGCAACTACACCGGCTCGGTGACAAAGAACTTCAAGATCACTTACGACAACATCGCGCTCGGAACCGCAAAGACCGTCAACATTAACAAGGCGGGAGTTGTCAGATACTATAAGTATAAGGCTCCGTCGGACATGAATGTGCAGTTCTATTCCACGGGCAGCCTCGACACCTACGGCTATCTGTTCAACTACAGCAAGACGCAGCTCGCTTCCAACGATGACGGCGGCGACAACAGGAATTTCAGCATTACCTATTCGCTGCAGTCAGGCAGAACCTATCTGTTCGCCTGCAAGCTCTACAGCTCGTCCGCGACCGGAAGCTTCAACATCAAGCTTGTCAAAAAGACAAACGGAGAATCCGTCGAGCTTGCTCCCGAGGCTGTTTCCGAAAATGCGATTAATGCCGAGACCGCTGCGATCGTTCCCAAGCAGAACTGATTGACGCACAGACGGTTTGGTTTGCCGTTGCTGTTCGGTAAACCGCTAAAAAATTATATAGAATCGCCTCACCGAGTTGCCTCATCGAGGCGCGTTAAGCTTTATTAATCTTTACAAGGCTGCCGCAAGCCGTAGTGTTTGCGGCAGCCTGTCTGTTTTTGCGAAATTTGCGAAATATTTGCGATATATTTTATTATTATTTTATTTATCAATGATATTGAAATTTTATTAAAATATGTTATAATATAGATGATAGAATTATACCGAGAGGTTTATGCTTTTTGGGTAATTTTTTTGATGGAGTGCCGCAATGCGGCGAAAGCATTTAGAAGTTTAAATATGAAAGGAGTTTTGAAATGCAAAAGAAAACCATCTCAATTGCGCTTTGTTTTGCCATGCTGTTGACGATAATCGTATGCGCGGTTCCGACGAACGCGGCGACGATCGACTCTCAGCCGACATCACTCAGCAAAATTGAAAGTGCCGACGATTTCTCTTGGGACAACGTCAATATGTACTTTCTTTTAACCGACCGTTTTTATAACGGCAACACCTCAAACGACCACTCATACGGACGCGCACTCGACGCTAACGGAAATCCGCTCAGCGGCTGGAACACCGCTCCCGGAACCTTCCACGGCGGCGACTTCGCGGGTATCACACAGAAAATCAACGAAGGATACTTTGACAACATGGGCGTAAACGCCATTTGGATCTCCGCTCCATATGAGCAGATCCACGGCTATGTTGACTCGGGCGACGATCATTTCGCTCACTATTCCTATCACGGCTATTATGTTCTTGACTACACCGAGCCCGACGCGAACTTCGGTACAAGGCAGGAGTTCAAGACCATGGTAGACACCGCACACTCTCACGGTATCCGCGTTGTACTGGACGTTGTTATGAACCATGCAGGCTATAATAACCTGCTCGACATGGAGGAGTACAACTACGGTACCCTCAAATCCGGTTATCAGCAGTATAAGTATCAGCTCACAAACGCGGGTGCATTCCACAGCTATGTAGACTATGAGTCCAGCGCCGGCGATTGGGGTCGCTGGTGGGGCGACGGCTGGGTACGCAGCGGTCTTCCCGGATACCACGACGGCAGCGGCGGCGACGATCTTCACCAGTGCTTGCAGGGTCTGCCCGACTTCCGCACCGAATCCACCGCAACCGTTTCCATTCCTACTTTCCTCCAGACAAAGTGGGGCAAGGAAGGTTCTTTGCAGCAGAAGAATTATAAATACGGTACGTCCGGCACGGTCTCCGATTATCTCACCACATGGCTTGCAGAGTGGGTCGAGACCTACGGCGTAGACGGCTTCCGCTGCGACACCGCGAAGCACGTTGAGCTTGCCTCTTGGAAGAAGCTCAAAACAAAGTGCGTTCAGGCTCTCAAAACATGGAGACAGAACAACCCGACAGCGGTCGGCGCAGACTGGGACGAAGACTTCTGGATGACCGGCGAATGCTGGGGCTATCAGAGCGGCTACGGTTCCTACTACACCGACGGCGGCTTTGACTCGATGATCAGCTTCAAGATCACAGGCGCTGTTTCGTCCAATCCTTCCGGTATGCCCGGCGTTGACAGCATCAACGGCTTATATTCCTCCTATGCTGCCGACATCAACTCCAACCCCAACTACAACCTGCTCACATACATCTCTTCACACGATACGGGTCTTGCAAGACAGAATCCATATTGGCAGGGCACGGCTCTCCAGTTGCTGCCCGGCGGCATACAGATATTCTACGGCGACGAAACCTCGCGTCCCCTTGTTTCGGGAATCGCGGTTGACGGCGCGGGTCATGCCGTGAGAAGCGACATGAACTTCGGCTCTAACGCCGCGCAGCTTGCTCACTGGCAGAAGGTCGGCAAGTTCCGTGCAAACCACGTTGCGGTAGGCGCAGGTACACATCAGCAGATTTCCGCCTATAACTCCTCAACCGGCTACACCTTCTCGCGCTCCTACAGCGACGACAATGTTAACGATGCGGTTGTATGCTGCATAGGTGCTCCCACCAACCAGAATATCGCGGTTGACGTTTCATCGGTATTCACCGACGGCAAAACCGTGACCAACGAATACGACGGCACCACAGCTGTTGTTTCCAACGGCAAGGCGAACTTCAACTCAGGCTCTCAGGGCGTTATCCTTATTTCGGGTCCCCAGTCCACGATCAGTATGTCGCTCAACGGCGCTTATCTGTTTGAGGGCAGCGAGACCGTAACCGTAAGACTTCGCGGCGCCGATTACGCTATGGCTTCAATCGCAGGCGGCACACCGTTCAGAGTTGTTGACGGTCAGACATTTGAAATTGGCGAAGGCATTGCGGTAGGAACCGAGTTTACCGTTACTCTCACCGCCTCTAATTCGAGCGAAACCGTTACAAAGTCCTTCAACTTCAAGAAGAAGGATCCCGACGCGGTGACGACCATCTACTTTGACAATTCGAGCTACAACTGGACGCCCGTTAACGCTTATGTTTACGACGAAAGCGGAAGCTCGGTTATTCAAAACGCCAAGTGGCCGGGCGAGCAAATGACGTTTGATTCAAACCTCAACCTCTACACATACGAAGTACCCGATAATCTCGCAGCAAACGGACTTGTTATTTTCAACAACGGCACAGCGCAGTATCCTTCGGGTCAGAACGTAAAGGGTCTTGAAATCAACGGAACCAATATGATCCTCAGAGGCACCACTTGGGAGCCTTATTCCGGCGGCAATCCGACACAGCCGACTCAGCCCACACAGCCGACTCAGCCCACACAGCCCACGCAGCCGCCGACTCAACCCATTCAGCTTCACGATGTTCTGCTCGGCGACGCTAACCGGGATACAAACATCGACGTTAAGGACGTGACCGCTATCCAGAGACACTGCGCCGAATTTTCCGGCTCCATGCTCACAGGCGATGCGCTTGCCGCAGCTGACACCAATCAGGACAACAGCGTTAACATCAAGGACGCTACCATGATTCAGATTTATCTTATCGAGATGATCAACAGCGAGAACCACACCGGCGAAACCATTCAGGTAGGCGAGCCTGTAACCACGCCGACAACACCGACAACGCCCACCACACCAACTACACAGCCTGCTCCGACCACACAGCCCACCACGGCTCCGCCGTCAGGAGTGAAGCTGAACGCGAGTGCTCTCGCAACCACCGATGCCGGCAATCCTGCCGATTACTGGGCATGGACATGGGGAGCTGACGGCGTGGGTTCATGGGTTAGCGGAACCGGAAATGTGTCGTCGATATCTTTCACAGGATTGAAAGCTAACGTGTTGTTCGTCAGAGTGCCTAAGGGTGCACAGCCGACATGGGACGTTAATATCTGGGGAAAGACAGATAACCAGACAACGCCTGCAAGCGGCACGTTTGTACTAACAGGATACAGACAGGGCGCCGAGGGCATTCTGGACGGTTCGTGGCAGTAAGCCAAAAAACGAATTAAAACAGAATTACAGGGCTGTCAAATTAAGCCCCACTAAAAACAAGACAAAACAAGAGACCGAGTAGCCCGAAAGGGTTACCCGGTCTTATTTATCTTTTTTGGGGAACTTAGTGTAAAGCACCTTTGTCGGATGTAAAATTAACAAATTAATTGCCCTGCGGCATGAAATGATCGATGCTGTTATTCCTTTTTGTTATTTCTTTGCCTGAGTATACATATTGTCGTAATAATTCATGTACGCGCCCGAGGTGATCTTTTCCATCCATTCCTCGTTGTTGAGATACCACTCGATCGTCTCGGCGATTCCCTGCTCAAAGGTGTAAGCGGGCGCCCAGCCGAGCTGTGTTGTTATCTTCGTGTTGTCGATGGCGTAGCGTCTGTCGTGACCGGGGCGATCCTTGACGTACTGAATTAGATCCTCGCTCTTGCCGAGGGTCTTGATGATCAGCTTGACGATCTCGATGTTGGCCTTCTCGTTGTTTCCGCCGATGTTGTAAACCTCGCCGATAACGCCCTTGTGGAGCACAGTGTCGATTGCGGCGCAGTGGTCGGAAACGTGCAGCCAGTCGCGGATCTGCATTCCGTCGCCGTAAACAGGCAGAGGCTTGCCCGTTTTGCAGTTGTTTATCATAAGAGGAATGAGCTTTTCGGGGAACTGATAGGGACCGTAGTTGTTGGAGCAGCGGGTGATGTTCACGGGCATACCGAAGGTCTCGTGATATGCGCGCACAACCATGTCGGCGCTCGCCTTTGAAGCGGAATAGGGGCTGTTGGGGGAGAGGGGAGTCGTTTCCACAAACATTCCCGTTTTGCCCAGTGCGCCGTAAACCTCGTCGGTCGAAACCTGCAAATACTTCACGCCTTCCTTGTATTCGCGTGAATATTTATCGTCGGGTGCGGTCTTCCAAAAGCTTTTGGCTACGTCCAGAAGAGTCTGCGTGCCTATAACGTTTGTGGTGAGGAAGATCTCGGGCTCGGTTATAGAGCGGTCAACGTGAGATTCGGCGGCAAAGTTCACCACGGTGTCGATATCGTACTTCTCAAATATTTCGGTCAAAGCCGCTCTGTCGCGGATATCCGCTTTAATAAAGGTGTAACGCGGGTCGTTCTCTACGTCCTTGAGGTTGTCAAGATTGCCCGCGTAGGTGAGCGCGTCGATGTTTATGATGTTGTAGTCGTGACGGCTGAGCATAAGATGAACGAAATTGGAGCCGATAAAGCCCGCGCCGCCTGTTACCAGAATGTTTTTCATAGTTTTACTCTCCCTCTTGTTAAATAGATTCCGCAAGGCTGATCAAATACTGACCGTAATCGGTCATTTTAAGCTCTTCGCCCAGCTTCCTGAGCTGTTCGGTGGTTATAAAGCCTTTGCGCCATGCAATTTCCTCAATGCAGCTTATATACATTCCCTGCATAGTTTGAATAGTTTCCACATACTCGGCTGCTCTGAGCAGACCTGTTGGTGTACCCGTGTCGAGCCAAGCCATTCCTCTGCCCAACAGCAAAACGTCTAACTCGCCGTTTTCAAGGTAAAGGCTGTTGATAGAGGAGATTTCAAGCTCACCGCGCGCCGAGGGCTCAATGCTCTTGGCGTATTCAATAACCTTGTTGTCGTAGAAATACAGACCGGGCACCGCGTATCTCGATTTCGGCTTTTTCGGCTTTTCCTCAATTGAAATCACCCTGCCGTTTTCGTCGAACTCAACCACGCCGAAGTCGCGGGGGTTCATAACAGGATAACCGAACACGGTGGCGCCGCTCGATTTTTCGCGTGCCTTCAAAAGAATATTTGGGAAAGATGATCCGTAAAATACATTGTCACCCAAAATCAGGCACACGCTGTCGTCGCCTATGAACTCCTCGCCGATGATGAACGCCTGAGCCAAGCCCTTAGGCTCCTCCTGAACCGCGTATTGAAGCGAGATCCCGATTCTGGAGCCGTCGCCGAGAAGTTCCCGGTACATGGGCGTGTCCTCCGGTGTGGAGATTATCAAAATATCGGTGATGTTTGCAAGCATAAGAATTGAAAGCGGGTAATAAATGAGCGGCTTGTCATAGACAGGCAGCAGCTGCTTTGAAACCGTCTTTGTCATCGGATAAAGCCTTGTGCCGCGTCCGCCCGCGAGAATTATTCCTTTCATAGCTAAAGCTCCTTGTAATTGGTTTTTTATTATATCGGAAATATCGGAAACTTCGATTACCCGCCGTTGAGGAACGCATTGAAGAACGAACGTTCCCGAAGGCGGGAGTGAACGTCCACCGCCGCTTTTATGAGTAAATCTTATTCGCGCTCATGGCGAAAAGATAAAGAGTGAACGCGGCGAACGGCAGAATTATCAACATACGCGCCCAAGCGATAACGCGGACGTTTTGCGGCCCCTTGATTTTGAGGTTCACACGCTTTTCGGGATGATTCAGCGCGAGCAGCAGCACCGCGCTTATAATGGCGACGCCGGAGAACAACGGCTGCATCTTTTCCCAGAGTGGGTTATTTTCATAAATATAGTTGTCTATATTGGCGTACTTGCTTTTTTCGTCATACTTGACGGTATATCCGAAAAACCGCTGAACCACTGACTTGTTTACAAAGTCAACGCGGAACAAATTCGACGCTCGCAGTATCATCTTTATCAGCATGGTAAACTGCATTGCAAAGTCAAACAGCGCGTTGTAGAAGCGGTTGTCGTCGTTCTGAATAAGCACAATGTAAAGGAACGGCGTAAGAAGCGCAAGACGGTAGAACGAAAACGGAGAAAACGCCAGATAGCAGGTGTAAGTGACGGTGATCATATAAACGACATATTTGCTTGCCATGCATCCGCTGTTTTCATAGTCGGAATTTTTAAAGTCACGCGAGTAGCAGTATAAGTAAATAAGCACAAGAGCTATCGCGAAGAACGAGATACCGCCGAAGCTTGTACTGAGATTTGACGGGAACATTTCTTCAAGCATCTGCTTTGCGGGTCCGGAATTCATGGATTCCTCGTAGCCCGGCGCGCCTCTGAAAAACAGCTTTTGCACCAGCAGACCCGACGAAGCGATCACCGTCTTAACGAAAAGGCGCAGAATGTTCTTTTCGGTTATCATCAACGCTGCCAGGAAAGGAAGCAGGAAAAACGGCTTGATGGAAATGGCGAGCACCGACCACGCTATAAATGCTTTGTGCTTGTTTTTCAGCAGGCAGTTTATTGCCAGCATTGACGCCGCGATCATCAGAATATCATTCTGTCCCGAATAGCAGACAGACAGGTAAATATACGTTGAGCTTGCTGTCAGGAACATTACCCACACGCTCTTGGTTTTGTCGCCCGTGATACGCATTGTGATTTTTTTTGCGTAAATAAGCACGATGACCGTGACGACGACCAAAAAGAACTTGGAATAAGCGAGCATGAGCGCGGAGCTCATTATGGGTTTTCCGAAAAACCGCTGTATTATCCAGATAGGAATATTCCATATGGACCACGGCAGCACCGACATAAGCTCGCTGCCCATGTGCGCGTGGTGAACATGGTTCACGTTTTGGGCTGTAAAGGCGTAAAACTCGCGGAACCTGCCGTCGGCGATGCTGTCCCACACATTGGTTGACCAAATCGTAAGGCTTTGGGTGTCCCATGTGGAGGAGGTTAAAAATACAAACATTCCGGTGACTATCGCGATTATCCACTCGGCGAGATAAACCTTGTCGCTTCGATACATATTTAAAAATTTTTCTTTCACTTTAACAAAACACTCCAAACCGCCGCCTGTAATCAAAAGGGAAGGTAGCCGCCCAGCGAAAACAGGGCGATACCGCACATCAGCACGATCATTCCGATAACCTTTTTGACGGTGAATTTTTCCTTGAGAAATATAAATCCGAGCACCGCCACAAAAATATATCCTGCGCTCTCAAAAATGGGACCTGCGGACACATCCACGAATTTGTAGCAGTACATTGTTATCAGCATAGAACAGAAGAACATTCCGTAGGCGATCAAAACAAGCGGATTAAGATATTCTTTTATTTTGCTGTCGTATATTTTGTCGGCGCTTTTTTTCAGCAATATCTGTGATACGGACGAAATGAACACCGAAACCAAAAATACGCATGAAAAAACCGTTACAAGCTGTTCGTTACTCATTGTTCGACACCACCAATACAACGCCCGCGAAAACGATTATCGAGCCGACTATTTTATACCATGTGATGTTGTCCCCGAGAAACAGCGCACCCCAAAGCATACCCCATGCTATGCAGATAGCCTTGTTGGTGAACGCCACGGTGAGCGGCAGCTTTTTGAGCACCTGCTGCCAGAGAATAGCGTAAATCCCCAAAAACATTACCGCAAGCCCTGCGAACAGAAGAAAATAAAACGAGAGGAAGTCGTTATTAAAGGCGAGCTTCATAAACACGCCGACAAACGAATACAAAAGCAGTATCGCGTGAAGCACCGCATAGGTTTTTATGTCAAATTTTTTCTTGTTATTATCCATGTTTTTCGTCCTCAAAGCCTATCCTGTCACGGATAACAAACTGCGGAGCGCGGTTTATGCTCAGGTATATTCTTCCCACATATTCGCCCACCATGCCCAGCATAAGCATTATCATGCCGCCGAGGAACAGCAATGCCGCCATTGTTGAGCTCCAGCCCAACAGCGATTCGGGTACGACTATTTTATGTATTATTACATAGATGCCGAACAGAAAGCCTGCAGCGGCTGTGATAAAGCCGAGGAAGGTGGCGAAGCGCAGCGGCTTGACCGAGAAAGAGGTGAAGCCGTTTATCCAAAGAAGAAGCAGTTTTTTCAGACTGTAGCCCGAGGAGCCCTCGACGCGCTCTCTGTGGTTGACCTCGACGTTTGTAACCTTTTTTGTGGCGCGCAGCAGAAGTCCGCTCATGTACGGGTAGGGGTTTTCATAGCGTAATACTTCATCTACCACGTATCGGCGGCAGGCGAAGTAGCTCATTATTTTCAGGTCCTTCGGTTTGCTCAGCAGCCAGCACGCCATCATGTCGTTGACCTTGCTGCCGAAGTTGCGGAAGCCCGAATGCTGCTTGTTTTTATACTCGGCAAACACCAAATCGAAGTCGCCGAGCTTGTCTATCAGCTTGAATACCTCGTTGGCGGGGGTTTGTCCGTCATCGTCAAGGCAAACCACGATGTCGCCCGTAAGATATGTAAAGCCCGCCATTATCGCCGAATGCTGACCGAAGTTGCGGGACAAATCAAGCCCCTTGACGCGCGGATTTGCCTTTGACAGCGCCTTTATCGTGTCAATAACGCGGTCGGGCGAGTTGTCGTTAATAAGAATGATTTCATAATCGTAGCCGCCGTGCCCGGTGACGGTGTCAACGATCTCGTCAACCACGCCGCCGACTGTGTTTTCGGAACCGTAACACGGAATTACAAATGAAATTTTTTTCATTTATCATTCACCCTTTTTCAAATTATCCCAATCGGCGCGAAGTATTCCCATGAACACCATGTCGTACCCGACGCCGTCTATAATAACGTCCTCTCTGAAAGTACCCTCATATTTAAAGCCCGCGTTTTCATAGCTTTTAACAGCGCGGGTGTTGTCGGCGAACACGCGCAGGAACACGCGGTTCAGACCGAGCTGCTCAAATGCGTATTCCAAAGCGAGCTTAGCCGCAGCAGAGCCAATTCCCTTGCCTCTGCACGAGTCTTCGCCGATGAAAATGCCGTACTCGCATTTTTTGTTGACGGGGTCAATGTCGCGCAGATAAACCGAGCCGACCTCCTCGCCCGTTTCGTTGTCGGTGATCATAAACTGAGCCACCTCTCCGGTCTGAACGCGGTTGCGGTACCAGTTGAGGTGTCCCTCTGCGGTCAGCGGCGTTCTGTATATAAAATGTTCCATAACAGACGGTGCGTTGCGCCACATCACGATTTTGTCTGTGTCTGCCTCTGTTATCGGGCGTATGGATGCGCCGTGCTTTTTGCTTGTTTTGTTTTGCATATTATCAGCCCTTGTAGAACTTAATTACGGTGTCAATTACCTTGTTTATGTCGCTGTCGCTCAGTCCGTAGTACATCGGAAGCCTGAGCAGCCTGTCGGATTCTTTTGTGGTGTATTCGTCCTCGCCGTGGAAAATGCCGAACTTCTTTCCGGCAGGGGCGTTGTGAAGCGGAATATAGTGGAAAACCGCAAGGATACCGTTTTCCTTGAGGAAAGAGATAAGCTTGGTTCTTTCGTCGAGATCCTTTGCTTTGAGGTAGAACATATGCGCGTTGTGTTTGCACTCGGCAGGGATTATCGGGCGCTGAACAAAGCCTTTGTTTTCAAGCTCCTCAAACGCCTTATAATATTTGTTCCAAGAAGCGAGACGGTCGTTGTTTACTTTGTCAGCCTCCTGAAGCTGCGCCCAAAGATAGGCGGCGTTCAGGTCGCTCGGCAGATAGGACGAGCCTTGATCTACCCAGGTGTATTTATCTATCTGACCGCGCAGGAACACGCTGCGGTTTGTGCCTTTTTCGCGGATGATCTCGGCTTCCTCGATTTTGGCAGGGTCCTTGATAAGCAGCGCTCCGCCCTCGCCCATGCTGTAGTTTTTGGTTTCGTGGAAGGAATAGCAGCCGAAGTCGCCGATCGTTCCGAGAGCTCTGCCCTTGTATTCCGACATGATCCCCTGAGCTGCGTCCTCAACGACTTTCAGATCATATTTTTCGGCTATTGCCAAAATGGTATCCATTTCGCAGGAAACACCGGCGTAATGCACGGGGACTATCGCCTTTGTTTTTTCGGTGATCGCGTCCTCGATTTTAGTTTCATCTATATTCAGGGTGTCGGGACGGATATCGACAAACACCAGCTTCGCACCGCGCAGTACAAACGCGTCTGCGGTTGAGCAGAAGGTGTACGATGGCATAATAACCTCGTCGCCGGGCTGAATGCCGAGCAGCAGCGCCGACATTTCAAGTGCGTGTGTGCATGAAGTGGTCAGCAGCGCTTTGGGAGTACCTGTTTTGTCCTCGATCCACTTGTTGCACTTGGCGGTAAAGGGACCGTCGCCGCAAATTTTGTGGTTTTTAATGGCTTCGCTTATGTAACCGGTTTCGGGTCCTAAGAACGGAGGTACGTTAAACGGGATCATAAAGTTTCCTGTCTTACTCATTTGGTTCTCCTTTTCAAAAGAAAGAATGTCGGTAGGAGCTGTGCAGAAATAAATTGTGAATTTATGCTTGGTATGATTTGATTTGCACAGTGCAAATCAGGCAAGCAGAAATCACAATAAAATGATAAACAGTTCCTTAATAATATCTTATACAGTAATAATTATATTATAAGAAAAAGGAAAAGTCAACCAAACGGGGCTTATATATTTTTTCGATTATAGAAAAAATATAATGTTTGCGCTGCAATTTTGTTAAAAATACAGTTTAATACTATTTTCAATTAAAAAGCTTTAAAACAAGACGTCAGCGGAGTTTTATGCAACAGGTGTTAAAGGTCTTTATTTGAATATTGCATCAAAGAAAAGCATCAAAGAAAAAGGCGCGCCCAAAGGCACGCCTGTAGCTTAAAATATTATTCTTCTTCGCCGTAGGAACCCTGTAAAATAGCTTCCTCGGCTTCTTCGTCGGCTGCTTCCTCGGAGTACATCAAGTCCTCGGTTACGCCGCCCTTTACGATCTTTTCGCTGTCGCCCTCGTCGCTGCTTTCGGGAACGTCGTCATAAGCAAGCTCAAAGCCGCTTACGAAGCAATAGGGGATACCGTAGCCCAAAGCGACGGCAGCCAGCGAGGTGATGATGCTTATTTGGCTTGTGAGTGGGTCAGCCGCGAAAACATCGTGCAGCGGCATGAACGTAGCAAGCGACGCAATTATGATAAACAGCGCCGGAAGCACCAGAAAAATCAGAGTGAACGGTGAAAAGCGTAAAATAGCTTTTCCGTCGCCGACTCTTGTGGCGTAGAACAGCAGCAGTCCGAACACCGCATAAATTGCAATGGAAATAAGCTGACTGAGTGTTGTGTCAAGTGATGAAGTGAAACCGGCGAAGAAATTAGCGCATATAATAAACGCGATTATCAAAAACGCCGAAAAGAAAAGATTTACGTGTTCCTTTTTACCGGGCTTTTTCATGGAAAAAATGACCTCCTGAGCGTATAACAAAATTTATCATTATTACTTTACCACATATTTACTCAAAATGCAAGCGGTTAGTTAAAGTTAATCACGTCAATCTGATTCTGAAATACGTCTGAAATATTAATTTAGCCTTTCGTTAACGCCGCGTCGGAACGCGGGCTTGGCGGTAAAGTTTTTGTCAAACATTTGAAGCGCGGTCGTTGCCACGACGGGGCAGTGCGGCTTTGGATAGTGTCTTTGGAAAATAACCTTCTGTTAACGCCGCGTCAGAACGCGGGAACGACGGTAAAGTTTTTTGTCAAACGTTGGTTGCGCGGACTGATTGTCGGCTCAGCCGACCGGCGAAGCACGCCCAGCCGCCGTCGAGACGTTCATCTATTATATCAAAGTAACGGCTTACTCCCTGCTTTACTTCCTCGGCGCGGTCATCGATTATACCGCTCATAATGTAAACGGCTCCCGGCTTCATAAACTCCGCCACGCCCTTTGACAGGAAGAGTATCGCGTCAGCGACGATATTCGCGAGCACGATATCATATTTTCCTTCGACCTTGTCCGTGAAGCTGCCGCAGACTGCGGTGAAGCGATCCTGCACGTTGTTTACCCGGGCGTTTTCTGTTGCGGTTTCAACGGCTTTTTCGTCGATATCGACACCAACTGCTTTTTCAGCGCCGCAGAGCAGAGCGGCGATTCCCAAAATACCGCTGCCGCAGCCGACGTCGAGCACGCTGTCACCGCGCTTCATATATTTTTCGCACATTTCAAGGCAAAGCCGCGTTGTTTCGTGGCTGCCCGTGCCGAAGGCGAGTCCGGGGTCAATGCTGAGCACGACCCTGCCCTGAGTGTCGGGGTTCTCGCACCAGCTCGGAACTATCATCAGGTTCTTTCCGACCGCCATCGGGTGAAAATATTTTTTCCAGTTGTTGCGCCAGTCTTCCTCGGCGCAGTCGAGCAGGGTGATTTCGTGTGAGATGCCTTCGCTCTCATATCTCTCGCTCAGGAATGCGACTGCCTCGGCAGGAGAAACGCCCGGCTCGATATAAAGATGCACAAATGCCTTTGAGCGATCCTTTTTCAGCAGCTCCTCGTCGATGAGGTCTATATGCGCTATCTGCTCCACGACCTGCTCCATGTCGCGGTAATCCTCTATGTAGATGCCGCCCGGAGCAGCCATGTTTGCTATATCGCCGGCCCTGTCTGCGTCAGCTGCGCTTACGGCTATTTTTATTTCTGTCCAGTTATCCATAGTCAATTATCCAAAAAGATTCTTCAGCTTGTCAAAAAAACTTTTCCTCTTTGCGTAGTTTTTGTCGGTGGTGGCTTTTTCAAACTCGCGCACAAGCTCTTTTTGCTTTCCGTTCAGGCTCTTCGGAACCTCAACCAAAATGCGCACGTACTGGTCGCCCTTGCCTCTGCCGCCCAAATGCGGGAAGCCTCTGCCCTTTAGCTTGAACACGTCGTTGGGCTGAGTGCCCTCGTGTATCGTGTATTTAACTTTGCCGTCAAGCGTGGGAACCGTAAGCTCGGCGCCCAAAGCCGCCTGCGGGAAGGTGACCGGAATGTCGCACCAAACGTCGTCGCCTCTGCGCTCGAACATACTGTGGCTGCGGACGTTAATGTGAACGTGCAGATCGCCCGAGGAACCGCCGTTGTAGCCTGCGTTGCCGTGGTCGCTGATATTCAAAATCTGACCGTCCCTTATGCCTGCGGGAATAGTTACGTCCACCGTGCGGCTCTTTCTCTGTCTGCCCGAGCCGCTGCACCTGCGGCAGGGGTTATCGACGATTTTACCGGTGCCGTGGCACGCGTCGCAGGAGCGTTGGGTCTGGATGACTCCGAACGGGGAGCGCTGGTTGATGGTCACTCTTCCCGAGCCTCCGCACGCCGAGCAGGTTTTGGGCTGAGAGCCCGCCGCAGCGCCTGTGCCGTGACACTCGTCGCACGTTGATACGCTGTTGTAGCTTATGGTCTTTTTGCAGCCCTTTGCCGACTCCTCAAATGAAATGGTGACAGTGGTTTCGACATCGCTTCCGCGCTGGGGAGCGTTTGCGCGTCCCTGTCTTCTTCCGCCGAAGCCGCCGAAGAAGCTTGAAAAGATGTCGTCAAGGTCAATTCCGCCGCCGAACGGGTTTCCTCCGCCCGCTCCTGCGCCGTAGTTGGGATCAACTCCCGCGTGGCCGAACTGGTCGTAGCGCGCGCGCTTATCCTTGTCGGATAAAACCTCGTACGCTTCGTTTACCTCCTTGAACCTTTCCTCACATTCCTTGTCGCCCGGGTGAAGGTCGGGGTGATATTTTTTGGCGCTCTGCCTGAACGCCTTCTTTATTTCATCGTCGCTCGCGCCCTTGTTGAGCCCGAGCACCTCGTAATAATCTCTTTTATCTGCCATTGTCTGTCCTCCGATTCATGACGGCTTGCCGTCAGTTCATTCCCCGTCCGTATTCAATGAGCGCAGCGCGCTCAATTCATGCCGAAAGCTATTCATGGCGCAGCCAATTCATGTCCGGTCGGCTGAGCCGACGGGCGGTGCGGCTTTGGACACCACCGTTTAAAGAAGCCCTTCCATTAACGCCGCATTCATAACGCGGGAGTGACGGAAAAGTTTTTGTCAAACGTTTGAAGCGCGGATTGGATGCAGCGTCACGCTGCCAACATGAATTTACTTCGTAATAAATTGTGCCGTTGGCACATGAATTGCGCCTTTAGCGCATTTATTCCGGCTTGGGAAAAACTGTGATACACGGTTCACAAACCGCCTAAAGGAGCTGCAAGAGCAGCTCCTTCCGAGCGGTAATAAAATTGTTTTTACTGTCCGTCAACGTCGGTGAAATCAGCGTCGTAAACATCGGGACCGCCGTTGCCGTTGTTGTTCGGAGCGCTGCCCATATCGGGTGCGCCGTTCATGTCGGGAGCGCCCTGCTGCGGAGCCGCCTGCTGATAAAGCTTAGCGGAAACCTCGTAAACGGTTTTTTGCAGGTCGTCCTTGGCTGCGTTGATCATGGAGATATCGTTCTTGGCGATAGCATCCTTAACGGCGGCAGCCTTTGTCTTTACAGAATTCTTGTCGGCGTCGGAAAGCTTGTCGCCGCTCTCGTTAATGAGCTTTTCAGCCTGATATGCAAGGTTCTCTGCCTCGTTCTTGGCGTCAACCTCCTCGCGGCGCTTCTTGTCCTCAGCCGCATACTGCTCGGCTTCCTTTACAGCCTTGTCGATGTCGTCCTTGCTCATGTTGGTGGAGGAAGAAATTGTGATCTTCTGCTCCTTGCCTGTGCCGAGGTCCTTAGCCGATACGTTAACGATGCCGTTGGCGTCGATGTCGAAGGTTACCTCGATCTGGGGAATACCGCGCATTGCGGGAGCGATTCCCGTGAGAGCGAACAGACCGAGCTGCTTGTTGTCGCGGGCGAACTCGCGCTCACCCTGGAGAACGTTGATTTCAACCTGAGTCTGGTTGTCGGCAGCGGTGGAGAAGATCTGGCTCTTCTTTGTGGGGATCGTTGTATTTCTGTCGATGATCTTTGTCATAATTCCGCCCATTGTTTCAACGCCGAGCGAGAGGGGAGTAACGTCGAGGAGAAGCAGACCGTCAACCTCGCCGCCGAGAACGCCCGCCTGGATAGCTGCGCCGATGGCAACACATTCATCGGGGTTGATGCCCTTGAACGGCTCTTTGCCGATAAGTTTCTGAACAGCGTCCTGAACGGCGGGGATCCTTGAAGAACCGCCTACCATGAGAACCTTGTCGATCTGACTGATTTGCAGACCGGAGTCGGAAAGCGCACTTCTTACGGGACCCATTGTAGCCTCTACCAAATCGGCGGTGAGCTCGTTGAACTTAGCGCGTGTGAGGGTGAGGTCAAGGTGCTTGGGTCCTGTCTGGTCGGCTGTGATAAAGGGCAGGTTGATCGAGGAGGTGGTTACGCCCGAAAGCTCGATCTTAGCTTTCTCGGCAGCCTCCTTGAGGCGCTGCATAGCCATCTTGTCGCCCGAGAGGTCGATGCCTGTTTCGGTGCGGAAGGACTGTACCATCCAGTCGATGATGCGCTTGTCAAAGTCGTCGCCGCCGAGACGGTTGTTACCGGCTGTTGCAAGAACCTCCTGAACGCCGTCGCCCATCTCGATGATGGATACATCGAAGGTGCCGCCGCCGAGGTCGTATACCATGACTTTCTGATCGTTTTCTTTATCTACGCCGTAGGAAAGTGCCGCGGCAGTGGGTTCGTTGATGATTCTCTTTACGTCAAGACCCGCGATTTTGCCCGCGTCCTTTGTAGCCTGGCGCTGTGCGTCGGTGAAGTAAGCCGGAACGGTGATGACCGCCTGAGTGACTGTTTCGCCGAGATAAGCTTCCGCGTCAGCCTTGAGCTTTTGCAGGATCATTGCTGAGATCTCCTGCGGAGTGTAGCTTTTGCCGCCGATATTTACCTTGTATGATGAGCCCATCTCGCGCTTGATCGAAGAAACCGTGCGCTCGGGGTTGGTGATAGCCTGACGCTTTGCAACCTGACCTACCATTCTCTCGCCGTTCTTGGAGAACGCCACAACAGAGGGTGTTGTTCTTGAGCCTTCGGCGTTAGCGATAACTACAGGCTCGCCGCCTTCGATAACCGCTACACATGAGTTTGTTGTTCCTAAATCTATACCTATTGTTTTTGCCATAATTTTTTTCCTCCTAAAAATGTTCTGTTTTTTTAAAAATTTGGTTTTTGTATTAGATTTGTTTTTTGTTTTTGATTTTGATTTGCTTGATTTGCTTGATTTGCTTGTAATACTTGTAATATATATTAATACAGGAAAAGCCTGTTAATTGGTGACCTGAACCATCGCGTGACGGATGATTTTATCCCCTATTTTGTAGCCTGCCTGGTACACGGCTGCGATCTTGCCCGAATCCAACTCCTCGCTGTCGACCATTCCGATAGCGTTGTGAAGGTTGGGGTCAAAGTCCTCGCCGACCTTGCCGTAGGCTTCTATTTTGAGCTTCTCAAAGGATTTGTCAAGCTGACTCGAAATAAGCTCGATCCCCTTGACTATCTCCCTGTCGGCGTCCTTTAAATTTTCCAGCGCCATTCGCACGCTGTCAGCCACCGGGAGCAGTTCCTTGACCGCCTTTGCCGTCGCGTCGTCATAAAGCGCGAGCTTTTCGTTGGCGGTGCGTTTGCGGTAGTTGTCGTACTCTGCGGCAAGTCTCATATATTTATCCTTGCCTGCGGCGACCTCGTCCTCAAGCGCCTTTATTTTTTCTTCTTTTTCGTCCTTCGGTTCTTCGGACTGCGCTTCCTCAGCGACTTCTTCGGCGGTTATTACCTCCTCGGTCGCTTCTGTCGCCTCGTTCTTTTTCTTTTTGGACATCGGATATCCTCCTCTATCTTTATATTTCGGTCAGACCGGCTATAAGCCCGCCTGCCTGCTCTGTCACACATTCAATCACGGAAAGCGTCCGCGCATAGTCGGTTCGCAGCGGCGCTATTGCCGCCAAAACTCCCGAAATGCCGTCGCCCGCCGTATACCGCGCCGAAATCACGACGCTCTGTGAAAGCTCCGTGCGGCTGTTCTCACTGCCGATCATCACCGACGGAGTTTGCGGAAGGCGGTTAAGCATAGCCGCCAAATCGCTTTCGTTCTGCAAAAAATCCCAAATCCGCCGCGCTCCCGCAATGCCTGCTTCGGTCACGTTCATCAGCCTGCCGTAGCCGCTGTGGAACACGCTGACCCTCGCCGCCTGTTCGCAAGCCTCCATGACCGCCAAAAGCGGAGAGGTCATAAACAGCGAAAGCTCGCCGAAGCCCGCTGCGGCTGTCTGAACGAACGGCCGCGTAACCGAACTGATCCTGACGCCCGTGAAAGAGTCGTTGAACGCCCTTTCAAACACGGTCAGCAGCTCGGGGGTCAGCAGGAACTCGCACCGGAACAGCCTTGTTTTTATTACGCCGCTCGACGCTATCACCACAGCCATGCCCGAATGGGCTCCGGTAGAGATGAACTTAATCCGGCGGATACGCGTTTCGGCTCCGTCGGGCGTTGCCGCCAGCGCTATGCAGTCGGTCAGCCTCGACAAAATGTCCGCCGCGCCCTGAAGAATACTTTCGGGCGACTCGGATTTTTGCGAAAGGGTCTCGCTGATGTATTCGCGTCCGCGTTCCGAAACGGGAACTACCTTCATCACGTTGTCAACGTAGTAGCGGTAGCCGGACTCGGTGGGGATCCTGCCTGCCGAGGTGTGCGGCTGAACAAGATACCCCTTTTCGGTGAGCTCCGCCATGTCGTTGCGCACTGTGGCGGATGAAACCGTAAGCCCCGACTCCGCCAAAAGCGCCTTTGAGCCGACAGGCTCGCCGCTGCGGATGTATCGCTCCACAACAGCGGAAAGAATCTTTTGTTTTCTCGCAGCAGGTTCCAACCCTCTCACCTCGTTTCTTTTGAGGGATTAGCACTCTCGGTGGTTGAGTGCTAACTGCTATGTTCATACTATACTCCCAAAGTCAGAAAAAGTCAAGTAAAATTTTTAAATTTCTTAAAAACTTCATATTTTTCACAGTATAATCACATTACAATGCCGCTCTGCGGCAATTCATGTGCACGGCACTATTCATGTGTCCGCGACATAATTCATGCTGCGCAGCAACAATCCACTTCTGCCGCCAACATCTGATAATGTCTTAAACCTTTTCAAAACGGAAAGCTTTGCGGCAGGAATGAATTGTCCTTGGGACATGAATTGGCTTCGCCATGAATAGCCTTCGGCGTGAATAGCCTTCGGCATGAATTGAGCGCGGGGCGCTCATTGTTGGTTGACAATATCAAAATATACCGCTATATTATATTAAGAACATAATAAGAACATAAACGGAGTTGATTTTATGGAATTTTTAAATTACGCATATGTATTTCTGTGGGCGGCGCTGGCTATAATGGTCGTTATCGTCGGCAGAAAGGAACGGCTGCTCTCCTGCGCGATCGCGTCCTTCTTTGTGTTTATGGCGGTGTGGTACGGTCTGCGCGCTTTCGGAGGAATAGCGGTGTTCGACGGCGTTTTGGGCATTGTATTCCGCTGTGTGCTCGGAGTCTTTGCGGTGCTGCTGGGGGTTATTTGGTACCTGAGCCGCCGGAGCAAAAAATAGCTATACTATATATATTCTTTGAAGGCTTTCCCCACAATATGTGGACAGCTTTCACCATAAAAGCAAAAAAGTGCGGTTTTTTTGAAAAAACGCTTGATTTTCACTTGACTTTATGATATCATAATATCCAAATGACTGCTATTATAAGGAGGTGGGACAATGGCAAACATCAAGTCCGCAAAAAAGCGTGTTAAGGTTATAGCTACAAAAACTGCCCGCAATAAGGCTGCAAAGTCGGCTCTCAAGACAGCCATCAAGAAAGCGTACTTCGCTGTTGACACCAATGCTGACAACAAGCAGGAGGCGGTTCGTTTTGCTGTCAAGAAAATTGACCAGGCGGCTGCCAAAGGTATTCTTCACAAGAACACTGCGGCAAGAAGAAAGTCAAATCTTGCCAAGCGTTTGAACGCATCCGCGTAAATCTGCGTAAATAAGACTGCAAGGCAAATTGATTGCTAAAACTTGAAAGCAGAGTTTTTCTCTGCTTTTTTTGTTTTTGTGTTGACATTTGCATAAAAATTGTATAAAATATATTTAGTGTAGACTCATCAAATTGTAAATATATTTGTATAAACGGAGGTTCAACATGAAAAACAACAAATTATTATGGATCATCGGCATTATCACGTTAATTGCAGCTCTTTCGGGAGCTCTCACAGCGTACTTCATCGCTAAAGATAAGCAGAGAAAAGACGACGAGGAACTGATGGAGTACCTCGACAGCGCAATTGAATAAACGCCTGCCCGACTTTTTGTCGGGCTGTTTCTTTAAGGAGGAATTGAAATGGATATCGAGCGGGAGCTTGAAAAACTTCTTGCGGCGGCAAAAGCCGACGGCGGTTTGAAAGCAGAGCTGCTGCAAACCCGTCAAAGCGACGATCCCGTTGAGGCTTTCTGCGCGCTTGCGCGGCAAAAGGGCTACGAAATAACCGCAGGCGAGCTGTTCTCGTTGGGGCTTACGGAGAACGACGCCAAGCTGAGAAGCGTAAACGGCGGCGGAGTTAACCCCATAGAGGGCTGGGACGACGCCTACGAGCAGTTTTTCACGGCGCTGATTTGGACATGACGCCGATTAGGTGGAGTTTGACGGAGGAACATACATATGGATTTTAAAACAATCCGCGCGGAAGAGGAGTGGCAGCGTGCGGGAGCTTATTCCGTGAGAATACAGGGCATGAACCGTCAGCACAACATTTCACTGAGAGATGAATTTGACGAACACGACGGTGACGGCACAAAATATATCGTGCTGCTTGACGGCGAGTATCCCGTGGCGACCTGCCGCTTTTATGAGCTCGACAAGCAGAGCGTTTTGCTCGGGCGCGTGGTTGTTCTTCCCGAATACCGCGGAAATCAGCTCGGCAGAAGAGTGATTGAAGAAGCGGAGCGGTGGATAGCGGAGTTGGGATACACCGAGGTTTTTATCGACAGCCGCGTTGTCGCGACGGGATTCTATGAAAAGCTCGGCTACAAGTGCGTTGACAACAGGGTGATAAAAAGCTGGAGCTTCGACTGCGTGAAAATGCATAAAAGGCTGAATTGACGCGCGCCGAATCAAAGAACCACTGATTAATTCACACTGACGGAAAATCTGACAGCGCGACTACTCACTCACCCGAAGCAATCGGTGCTTTCTTAAAATCAACTGTTCTGTCCGCAGCCATAATAAGACAAAAAAAGACAAAAACAGACAAAAACAGAATGAAAGATCTTCGATTCTGTTTAGGTATAAATAATAAATATTTTAGGAGGAGTGTTATTATGAAAATCGCTATGGCAAATGATCATGCCGGCACATCAATGAAAAATGAAATCAAGGCTTACCTGGAAGCTCAGGGACATACGGTCGTTGATTTCGGAGCCTATGACGATAAATCCTGTGATTTGTCCGATTTCGTTCTCCCTGCGGCTTTAGCTGTCGCAAAAGGCGAGTGCGACAGAGGTATCTTCGTTGACGGGGTAGGCTACGGAAGCGCTATGATAGCCAACAAGGTAAACGGAATTTACGCCTGCGTTTGTCAGGACCCATTCTGCGCTCAGCTTGCCCGTGAGCATAATGACGCGAATGTGCTTTGCCTCGGTGCGAAAATCATAGGCGGATTGATCGCTATGGAAATCGTCAAGACGTTTATGAAAATCGAACCGCTGACAGCCGAAAAATATGTGCGCCGCGTTAAAAAGGTGCAAAAAATCAATGATGAGCATTGCGTTCCCGTGAAGTAAAGCAAAGGGAACCTCTAAAAGCAAAAAGAGCGCGCAGGCAGCGAAGATACCACTGTCTGCGCGCTTATCGCGCTTATTAACTTATTATATATCTTTATCCTTTTATATCCCTTTGACCTTGAAAAAAAGATTGTTCGTGTTTTCATCCCTGTTTTTCAGGCTTGCAACGCCGATTGCTACGGCGCTTATTGAAAACGCTAATAAAAAATTAAAGTCAGCGGAATATAACTCAACAGATGTTCAGAGGTTCCCATAATGTACAACAACTTAATGCACAGCAACGCAAAATTTATTCACGAACCGCTTTGATGATTTCATCAAAAGAGATCGGAGTATAATCGATCCGCTCAGCCGAAACGCAGAAGTGATGTCTGCCGCAGGTTAGGTACATCGGGTTTTGGTGTACATGACCGAAGATGTTCGCGTAGGGCGTGTTCTCGCTGACGTATTGCGGGTCATGGGACAGCAGCCAAAAGCCCTGAAACAGAACGGGATAATCGTAGACCTCGCAAAAGCCCGCCTGCCTGTAATATGAATTGCTTTCCGTATCGTGATTGCCCTTGACAAAGAGAATGTTTCCGTTCAGCCTTGATAATACCGATTTTTCGCAGCCCTCCGCGCCGAAATCCCCGAGGTGCCACACGATATCCCCGGGACGGACAACGCTGTTCCAGCGCTCTGTCATAATCTTATCCATTTCCTCCGCGTCGTTGAATGGGCGGTTTTCATACCGCCGCACCGCGTCGCTGCCAAAATGCGTGTCTGCAATAAAGAATATCCGTTGCCGGCTCATAATATCAGCTCCCTGTTATTTATTTGTTTGTTGTAATTGCGCCGCCGAATTGTCTGATTCTATTCTACAGCAGGCGCCGGGTTTGTCAAGCTGATAGTGCGAGAATTGAACAAATAGCTTTGCAGATGTGTCTCCAATCATTGACACATCTACAGCGTTTCCGTTCGCTTTTTGGCGTACATTGTTGACTTTTTACCGGGTGTGTGATAAAATGTATAAAATAAACGCGCGATTCTTATAATTATTGGAAGAACGCGGATTTTACGGTGTATACGGAGTAATAAATAGCTCCGTTTTATTATATTTTGACTTTTATTTTGACTTTTCGGAAAAGTCATTAAAGTTGTTCAAGGGTGAAAAAATTGTCTAAGATAAAATTGATATTCGCGGCAACGCTTCTTGCGACCGTTTTATGCTTTACGGCGTGCGGTCAAGGCGATAATACAAAGAACGCGGAGAGTTCAAAGGATACTGCCGCGGTGTCCTCTCAAAGCAGCACTGAGCAGTCCGCTTCTCAAACACAGGGAACAGCCGCATCCTCGGTTCCGCAGGACAGCGGCGGAAGCTCTGCGACGACTCAGCCCGGCTCCCAAGCGAGCGATAAAGGCAATAAAGGAGAAAAAAGCAGCTCGCAGACAAGCGAAAAGGGCGCTTCCGAGCAGAAAAGCTCCGCAGGATCAGGTACACGGGAAAACGAAAAGCAGAAAACCGAGAGCCAAGCAAGCCAAAATGATAATACCAAAAAAACAGAACCTGTTGCCGCACCCGAAACAACAGCGCCGCGCGGCAGCTACGAACACGGAGATAATGCTGAGGTGAGATTTGATGAACTTTAAGCTGTACAAAATCAAGGCGGTATTATTGTGCGCCGTCATTTTAACGATCATCGGAACCATGACAGTTTTTGCCGAAAATACGTCGGGTGATGCTTCTGCGGGAAATATGCTCGGAGACGCCGACAGCGACGGAAAGGTCACCATCAACGACGTGACCTGTATTCAAACGAGTATTGCCGAGCTGCCGTTAAGCGGCGGAATTTCGCAGCTTTCAGCTGACGTAGACGGAAACGGTGAGATCGAAATATCAGACGCAACGTTGATTCAGCAGTGGTTGGCTGAGATGGTGACACCGTATTCGATCGGCGAAGATCCGACACAGCCTCTGACAGACGAAGGAGGATGGGGAACCAAGATCTTTTCCCCTTGACGGTTTAGGGCAACACCGCACAATTCGCGGCGCACGCCTTGCCTGCAAAATCATTCCGTCAGGCTGCCGCAAAAATCTGTCGACGCGGTTTACGCACCCGAATTATTAAAAAATTCGGAGTATTAACGCTTTCAAAAAGAACGGAATGAATGTTCTGCCTGTATTTGATTCGGCGGCGTTTGTGATAAGCGCAAACGCCGCTGTGTGTTTTGGGGAGTGAATTATGGAACCGATAGAACAACTGGAACAAATTGATCAAGAACAAATCGAAAAAATCGAACAAGAACAACAAGAACAAAATGAACGATTTGCAAAAATAAAGCAGAGCATAATAAAGCGAACCGGCGTTTTATTCGCTCTGTATGCCGCGTATAATATATTTATCATTATCAAAGACAACGCTGTGATAGGCATAGAGGGAAAGCTTATAAGTGCGCTTGTGGCTATGCTGTTCGGTGTGCTCGCCGCTTTTGCGTGGACTGCCGAGGTGCAGAATATCGTGATTATTATGGTGCGAAAAGCGGCTTTTATCACCGCCATGCTCCTGATAATCGTGCTGAAGCTTCGCATGGTGGGCAAGGTTATAATGTATCTTGATTTTACAAAGATATACACCATTTTGTACAGCGCATCTTATTTTTTTATGATACTTGCGATGATCCTTTTAGTTGTGTATTACGCTTTCATACTAAAAAATCTTCCGCTTCATCCGATATCATCCATGGTCCTTCCGGGTCTGGCTTTGGTGTTTTTTATTTTTTGCGTTATTTTGGATGCGATATATTTCTTTGTATTCAAGATTCCGTTAGAGGCAAATTGGCTGAGGACAGTGGTTATCCGTCCCATATTTTATCTTGGATTTATCAGCCTGTCGCTTTACTTTCTGTTTCCCCCTATGGTCGTCAGCGAGGAGGAGGTTAACGTCGATCCGGAGGATGAGCTTGATGATGAATCCGACGACGAGTATGACGACGAGTATGACGACGAGTACGACGAAGAATACAACGAAGAAGAATACGACGGAGAATTTGACGACGAATACAACGACGAGTCTGACGACGATTATGACGGCGAACCTGACGACGAGTACGACGACGAGTACGACGACGAGTACGACGAAGAATACGACGACGAGTACGATGACGAGTATGACGAAGAAGAATACGACGACGAGTGTGACGAGGAATACGACGACGAGTACGACGACGAGTACGACGAAGAATATGACGAAGAATACGACGAAGAATATGACGACGAGTACGACGACGAGTCTGACGATGATTATGACGACGAGTCTGACGAGGAATACGACGACGAGTACGACGAGGAATACGACGACGAGTACGACGAGGAATACGACGAAGAGTATGACGAGGAATACGACGACGAGTACGATGAAGAGTATGACGACGAGTACGACGACGAGTACGACGAGGAATACGATGACGAGTATGACGAAGATTATGACGAAGAGTACGACGATGAATATGACGACGAGTATGACGACGAGTATGACGACGAGTACGACTATGAATATGACGAAGAATATGACGATGATTATGACGAAGAATATGACGAAGAGTATGATGACGAATACTACGAGGAATCCGACGACGAGTATGACGAAGAATACGACGACGAGTACGACGACGAGTATGACGAGGAATACGACGACGAGTATGACGAAGAGTACGACGATGATTATGACGACGAGTACGACGACGAATACGACGAAGAATATGACGACGAGTACGACGACGAGTACGACGATGATTATGACGACGAGTACAACGATGAATATGACGACGAGTACGACGAGGAATCCGACGACGAGTATGACGACGAGTACGACGACGAGTATGATGACGATGAATATGACGAAGAGTACGACGAAGAATATGACGACGAGTACGACGAAGAATAGGACGAAGAGTACGATGACGAATACGACGAAGAATCTGACGATGAATATGACGAAGAGTACGACGAGGAATACGACGAAGAATACGATGACGAGTATGACGATGAATATGACGATGAATATGACGAGGAATACGACGAAGAATCTGACGACGAACTTGATAACGAATCCGACGAGAAGAATGACGATAAAAATTGATGTATGAAATCAGCCGGGCAGACTTGTTCGATCGGTCTGTCCGGTTGTTTTTGAGGAACCGAAATGAAACTGAATGAAAATTTTATGATTCATACGATAGACGGAGAAACCGTGCTTGTGCCGACCTCGGCAGCGCCTTTTCACGGAATAGGAGAAGGAAATCAAACGGTCGGCTTCATTCTGAATTGTCTGACAAAGGACACAACGGAGGAAGAAATCACAAACGCTCTCGACGCCGAATATACCGGAAGCCGCGAAGAGATGGCGGAGGACGTCAGCTCGGTTATCGCTAAGCTCAGGGCGATTGGCGCGATAGATGAATGAATTTAGGCTGACGCTGCCGGGCAGCCCTTTTTGAAGAATTGATAAATAATTATGAAACTATTGCAGTTGGTATCCTATGCCGAGAAAAAATATAATATCACCTTAGAACGTCTGCATAATGATACAATGGACTGTTCGGTGCTGTGCGACCCGTCCACAGGCAAGTGGGCGGCGCTTTTGATGCGCCAATGGGACAGTGAGCGCGGAACTATGACAGAGCTGTGCGACATAAAATGCGGTCGGGAAGTGTTGGCTGAGCTTGACGCTCCTTATTTAAGCGAGCCGTTCCATATGAAGGGCGATAAATGGGTAGGCGTAAGGATTGACGGCGACTGCGACTGTGAGACAGTCTTTCGGCTGTTTGACCGCGCTTTGGAAAGCTCGAAGCGGTACGGCGCTACGATCGTGCTGGCGAGCGAGCTGCCAAAACCTGAAAGCAAACGCTCGGTCGAAACCGCTCTGCCGGTACGCGCCGCGGTTCATGTGCCCGTGCGTAAATTAATCCCCCGAAAAATTCAGGAGATGGCAATGCTCTATGAGTTCGGCGACTACTCTATGCGCCAAAGGAGCAAAAACTTTTACACGCAGGCGAAGTTTATGGAGAACTACGAGGACAATCATCCGTGGTACGGAGATTATCACCGCTACTTTCCGACGTATCACGACCTGCGGCTCGCGGAGCTGCGGGGATATTTTACATGGCGCACCCAATTGAGAAATGGGGATTATCAGCCGATCTCCGCGTCGCTCGCTTATATCTATGTGTATGAGCTGCTAAACGGGATCGGAGCGGATTCTCCCGAGGACAGTCTGAGAAAGCTAAAGGAATTTGAGATCGGATTTTTGGATTCCGAAATAGGCGACAGCGGTATGAGGCGCAACCTGCACCGCTGGATGGCGGAGCTTGCAATTATTAAGAACGTAAAACCTGAGCTTGCGGCGCGTTACTTTGACGAAAAGGAAGCCGCTCAGGACAAGGCTCTGACCGTTTTGGAGCAGCCCGACCGATACAGCGACGGGGAAGTGTTCGGCGCTCTGTGTGAAATGACTACCGTAAGGCTGAACAAATCACCCGTTGTCACCAAATGCGGCGGCGAGGGTACGCGGCTGTTTGCGGAGCTGTGGCGGTATATGCTCGTAAATATGATAACGGAAAGCGGCAATTTCTTTAATATGTGCTTCGGCACGCTCAGAGAGCTGCGTTGGTATCCGCTGTGCAACGCCGTCTATTGGCATCCCGAGCCGTATGCCGACGCCGAGTATGTGTTGAATGAAAGTCACAGCTTCTTCTGTAAGGACGGCTTATGGTACGAGCGAACTTATCCGCGTGTGTATTTCAACAAGGAAATGCTGAATGACTTTTGCCACGAAGCGGACAGGCAGCTCAGAGCCTATCTGAAAACGGGTCGGCCGTTGAAGCAGCGCGAAAGCGCGGCGTGGGCGTCAACTTATATCGGCGCATTTATCGAAGCCGACAGACAGGCAAAAGCAGAAGCGGCAAAGCCGAAAATTACTATTCGGTTTTCGCAGCTGGAACAGATAAGACGCGACGCTTCCGTTACACGCGACAGTCTGCTGACCGAGGAAGAAATGACGGAGGCGGAAGAATTGATGAAGGCGGATGAAATGGCGAAGGTGAAGGAAATGACGGATGCGGAAGGAATGACGAGGGCGGAGGAAATGACGGATACAGAGAAAATAATAAGCGCCGCGCCCGACAACGCTCACAACGAGCTATCATCGGATCTGCTGAACGGGGTTCAGCTTGAAATAATGCGTATGCTGCTTAACGGAGAAAGCGTCCGCCCGTTTATAAAAGAAAATCACCTTATGCCGTCGGTCTTGGCTGATGAAATAAATGAAGCGCTCTTCGACGAGATCGGCGATACGGTTTTGGAATGCGACGGAGAAAATTTGAGCTTGATAGAGGATTATACGGAAGATATTAAGGAGCTGTTGGGAGGTCAGTATGGCGGAGAATAAGAGAGTACCTAAAAGAATAGCGCAGACGGTCATCAATTCGCTGAAGGGCGGAGTGGTTCCGCGCATCGGCTTGCCGTACATCACGGTCGGCAGAAAGGCGGAGATCGAAGCGCTGCTGCATGATGTGGATATAATTTCGGAGGGCGGCGCGTCCTTTCGCTTTATCGTCGGACGTTACGGCTCGGGCAAAAGCTTTTTGATACAGACAATTCGCAACTATGTGATGGACAGGGGCTTTATCGTCGCCGACGCCGATCTGTCTCCCGAACGCCGTTTGCAGGGCACAAGGGGTCAGGGTCTCGCGACATACCGCGAGCTTATCGGCAATCTGTCCACAAAAACAAAGCCCGAGGGCGGCGCACTCACGCTGATTTTAGACAGGTGGATAAGCGCCGTGCAGAATGAAGCCGTACAGGAGAGCGGACTGCTGCCCGGCGACGCGGCTTTGGCTGAGCTGACGGATAAAAAAATATACGCCGTTACCGCTTCGATCAGCGAATTGGTTCACGGCTTTGAGTTTGCCCGTCTGCTCTCCGCGTATTACCGCGCCTATACGGAAGGCGATGACGGAACAAAGGCGAAGGTTGTCCGCTGGTTCAGAGGCGAATACACGATAAAGCGCGAGGCTAAAGAGGAGTTAGGCGTCAATATCATCATAACGGACGACGACTGGTACGACTATTTGAAGCTGTTCGCGGTGTTCTTCCGCTTGGCGGGCTACAAGGGTATGATGATTATGATCGATGAGCTTGTCAATATCTACAAGATACCCAACTCAATTACACGTCAGTACAACTACGAAAAAATGCTTACGATGTACAACGACACCTTACAGGGCAAGGCTAAATATCTCGGCATTATCATGGGAGCCACTCCGCAGGCTGTTGAAGACAAGCGGCGCGGCGTTTACAGCTATGAGGCGCTTCGTTCCCGTTTGGCTGAGGGTAAGTTTTCACGTCCCGGGACGCGCGACCTGCTCGCTCCCGTAATAAGATTAGAGCCGCTGACCGCCGAGGAAATGCTTATACTGTGCGAAAAGCTCAGCGATATGCACGCCTCTCTCTACGGCTACGGGCGCACGCTGACTACAGAGGATTTAGCGGTGTTCATCAAAATCGAATTTGAGCGAGTGGGCGCCGATTTGAATATCACTCCGCGCGAGGTGATCCGCGACTTTATCGAGCTGCTTGATCTGCTGTATCAGCACCCCGATATGAGCGTTTCCGCACTGCTTGACTCGGACGAATTCGCCTACACCAAGAGCGGCGCGGTGTCAGATAACTCGGACGGAAACTATGCTGAATTTACCATATAGAGGGAACCTCTGATAATTCTCTGCCGCGCATAAGCACGAAGCCGCGCATAAGCACGAAATCTTCACGGCATTTCTGCACGACATTGAATTTTCAGAGGCTCCCCGGAGAGAAAAGACATGGAAGTATTTAACCTTTACGCCCCGTTTATTCAGGACTATATCTACCGCTCGGGCTGGAAAAGTATTCGCGCGGTGCAGAACGCGGCGGGCGACGCGATTTTTAATACCGACTGCAACGTTTTGCTCACGGCGTCCACAGCCTCCGGCAAAACCGAAGCGGCGTTTTTTCCGATACTCAGTCTGCTTGACGAGGAGCCGTCTCGCTCCGTCGGCGTGCTGTATATCGCCCCACTGAAAGCGCTTATAAACGATCAGTTCGGCAGATTGAATGAATTGTGCGAGGAAGCTGATATCCCCGTGACCCGCTGGCACGGAGACGTTCCGCAAAGTCAAAAGCGGCGGCTGCTGAAAAAGCCGGGGGGCATACTGCAAATAACGCCCGAGTCGCTTGAATCGCTTATGATAAATAAGTATATGGAGATACCCTCGCTGTTCTCCGATTTGCGGTTCATCGTCATCGACGAGATCCATTCGCTGCTGCGTGCCGACCGCGGCGGTCAGACGTTTTGCCTGATAGAAAGGCTGTGCAGGTCGGCGGGCTGCGATCCGCGCAGGATCGGGCTGTCCGCGA
This sequence comes from Ruminococcus sp., assembly GCA_045130495.1. Taxonomy (GTDB): domain Bacteria; phylum Bacillota; class Clostridia; order Oscillospirales; family Acutalibacteraceae; genus Ruminococcoides. The sequence goes on from JBGUPW010000032.1 coordinate 41,389, forward strand.
CGATCGGAGATCCCGAAGAGGCGGGAAGCTTTTTGGCGGCGGGAAGCGACAGAGGAACGATCATCCCGAAATTTGAGGGCGGCAGGGAGGTCTGGCGGCTGTCGATGGAGCATTTCTTCAACACCGCGCCGCAGGCTGACGAGGGAAAGCCCGATTTTATTGATTCCGCCGCCGAGGAAGATCCCACCGATACCGCGCCCAAAGCGGCAGACCCGGGAATGGGCTATATCTTTGAGCACACGAGGGGCAAAAAATGCCTTATCTTTACCAATTCGCGCGAGGAATGTGAGTCGGTGTGCCAGCATTTGCGGCAGTACTGCGAGGCAAACCATGAGCCCGACCGCTTTCTTATTCATCACGGAAACCTTTCCGCCTCTTACCGCGAGAGCGCGGAGGAGGAAATGAAGGACGACGATTCGCTTATGAGTGTGTGCGCAACGGCTACGCTGGAGCTTGGAATCGACATCGGCAGACTGGAGCGCGCCTTTCAGATAGACGCGCCGTTCACCGTTTCGGGATTTTTGCAGCGAATGGGACGAACGGGCAGACGGGGAGCGCCGTCGGAGATGTGGTTTGTAATGCGCGAGGATCACCCCGAGCCGAGGGCGCTTTTGCCCGAGCTGATACCGTGGTATTTGATTCAGGGCATCGCATTGGTTCAATTGTATATCGAGGAACGCTTTGTTGAGCCGCCGCGAACGGAAAAGCTGCCGTTCAGCCTGCTCTATCACCAGACGATGAGCACGCTCGCCTCGTGCGGAGAGATGACCCCCGCCGAGCTCGCCTCGCGCGTGCTTCCTCTGTCCGTGTTCCGAAATATAAATCAGGAGGATTATAAAATTTTGCTGCGCCACCTGCTCAATACCGACCACATCAACCGCACCGAAAACGGCGGCTTGATACTCGGTATCACGGGAGAGCGGATCGTAAACAATTATAAATTCTATGCCGTATTTCAGGAGAACATCGAATACTCCGTTCACGCGGGGAGCGAAGAGCTGGGCACAATCGTAAAGCCGCCGCCCGCAGGCGACAAAATAGCCATAGCGGGACGCGTGTGGGTCGTTGACGAGGTAGATCATCAGCGGCGCGACGTTTACTGCACGCTCGTCAAGGGGAATATCCCCGCTTATTTCGGCGACGTGGCAGGAGATATCAACACGCGGATCTTGGAAAGAATGTACGGAGTTCTCGCCGAGGACAAATCATATCCGTATCTTATGCGCCATGCGGTCTGCCGCTTGTCGGAAGCGAGAGATACCTTTCATAAAGCAGATATGCTCAACAAACCGCTTATCCACCTCGGCGGAAAAATGTGGGCGCTGTTCCCGTGGCTGGGAAGCTACGCGTTTTTGGCGTTGGAACGCTTCTTAAAGCTGCGCTGCGGCAGGCGGCTCGGGCTGAAAGGTCTCAGTCCATCTCGCCCGTATTATTTGCAGTTCACCATGCAGGTCGGCGAGGCGGAGTTTTACCGCATTGTCGCAGAGGAAGCCGAGGCGGAGTTCGACCCGCTTGAGCTGGTTTACGAAAAGGAAGTTCCCGTTTTTGAGAAGTACGACGAGTATGTACCGCCGGAGCTGATACGCAAGGGCTTTGCCTGCGGCGTGCTCGACATAAACGGAATGAAAAGCCGCGTGCTCGGTTGGAACGTGCTCGGTCGGAATAAATAAGAATAATAAAAAAGTTAAAAGCGTGCTGTCGGTGATGATTTCACTGTCTGTACGCTTTTTCGGTTTAACTGTTTTAGGCAGTACCGAAATTGACGGGTATTATCAATGGTGTGCTCGGAATTTTCCTTGTTTATTCGGCTCGAACTCTCTGTATATAATGAAATTTGTCATTGACTCGGAAAACATAGGTTTATCTGTTAAACAAACGGTTTAGTGTTTAGATTGAGCGTCGATTGTTTTCGGGCGGCGCGTTTGATATAATGACTATAGAATCAGTGAGGATCGAACGATAATAAAAATCAAAAACAAAAACAGCAAACCAAACGGAGGGTCGGAAAATGAAAAAAATCATTTCTGTTGTATTAACAGCCGCGTTGTCGGCGGTTCTGTTTACGGCGTGCGGCACGGAACAGACACAGAATCGGGATAAGCAGGAATCCGCCGCCGCTTCAAAGGATACCGCAGAAAAGAGCTCAGCGGAAAATAGTTCCGCAGAAAAGGCGGCGAAGTACCCCGATACTCACCCCCTGTATTTCAAGGACAGCGCTAAAAGCGATAAAGCGGTTGCGACCTTTTTTAACAGCGTCAGCGGCAAAAGCGAGGAAGTTGAGATGAAGAAAACAGGCGAGGATAAGGATTCCAGAACTTTCTCCTGCGAGGGCAATTGTTCCGCATACAACATGGCTTATATCACCTGCGGCGGAAAAAAGACGCGCGAATTTGCTTTCAACCCCTGCGTCAGCGGCTGGTACAAAAAAGAGGACGATCTCTTACCCTACGTCGAGGGAGAGAAGATAGATTATACCCCGAAATATGAAAAAATAACTCTCACGGGTCACGGCTATAAAAAGAATATTTACATTTGGACGCCCGACGGCTATGACGCTTCCGCCGCCGAAAAGTATTCTACCGTCTATGTTATCGACGGGCAGTTTCTGACCTATATCGGCGAGTACGGACAAGTGCTTAACGACTGCGCTATCGCGGTGGATCAGGTCAAGGCGATGAATTCCGTCTCCGATACAAAGGCGATCGTCGTGGCGATAGACAATGTCGGCACGCGCGATTACGAGCTGATACCCGATATCGGCGACTCCGTGCTCGAAAAGGATTTTGAAAGCAGGAACGGCACGCCCTACGAGGACGAATTTGACAGCATGGACGGCACGCAATTCGCGGATTTTGTCGCAAAAACGCTTGTGCCGTATGTGCAGCAGCACTATAATGTTTACACCGACACGCTGCACACCGCTATTGTCGGCGCTTCTCTCGGCGGCGGAGAGTCCTTCTATATCGCCGCTGAATATCCCGAGATTTTCGGCACAGGCGGCGCGCTGTCGCCGTCCTTCTGGACATTTGAATCGGAGGTATGGGATGAATATCTCGGTAAAAAGAGCTTTGACAATAACAGCCCGTTTATTTACCTTTACACGGGGTCTGATGACGACGACGTGGGACCCGGCGTTAAAGAGATGTATGACCGTCTGATAAAAATGGGTTATCCGGAGGAAAAGCTTGTGTTCCATTATAATGAGGAAGGCGCTCACGGCGGTATATTCTGGCGCTGCATTTTCTCCGAGTTTCTGACCGCAATGGTATACCGTGATGTCAAACCGCTGCGGTGAAGCGTTTGATCTGTTCCCGCGAATTGTTCAACCTGTACATTGACAAAACGGCGAAAACCGTATATAATCATTGCGACAGGAGGGCTGTGTTTTGAAAAGATATGTTATTGCCGAATAAGCTTTGGCTATTTGGTATCGTTTGAATATTATTATAGCCATTGCTTACCCTAAAGCATTTTAGATTTTTAGGAGGCAACAATGAGCTATATCAAGGCAGAGGAAGTTCTGCCGCAGAATATAATTAAAATGATCCAACAGTATATCGACGGGGAAAATATCTATATTCCCAAAAAAGAAAACGCCCGCGTCCGTTGGGGAGAAAAAACGGGAGCAAGGCAAGAGCTTGTCCGCCGCAATTCTTTGATTTATCGTGATTTCCTGAACGGTGAAAAGGTTTCGGTGCTCGCAGGTCGATATTTCTTATCAGATAAAACCATTCAGCGGATAATCCGCGAGATGAGAGTAAATGAGTCTGTGTAACGAAGGCTCATACTTTTTTACTTTAACTTTAGGGAACTGTAATGTAACGTTTCATTATAACAATCATTTTGCAGGTTTACAGACAATTGCTGTAACGTAAACTCCTATAAAGCAAAAAATACCGCTCGGTTGCGCACGCTTTTTTATAACCGTTTTTGAGGTGGACTTTTTCGGAAAGTGTGATATAATAACGGTGAAGTAACCAAAAAGGAAGTGCAAAAAATGTTATTATTGGAAACAGAAAGACTTATTATAACCGAATTTACGCCCGATATGGCGCAGGCAGTCCATGAAAATTCGCTTGACGAGGATAACCGCCGCTTTGTTCCCGACGAGGTGTTTGAAACCGTGGAGGAAGCTGCGGAAACGATTGATTTTCTTATGTCGCGGTACGGCGGCAGCGAGGGTCCTTTCGTATATCCCGTGCTGACAAAGGACGGCGCGAACATCGGCTATGTTCAGGCTGTGCCGATCGGCGACGGCGTTTGGGAGGTCGGCTATCACATCGGCGCCGCCTACACAAAAAAGGGCTACGCCACCGAAGCGGTCAAGGCTTTTCTGCCTGTCATAATGAAGCAGATAGGCATTGACAAAATGGCGGGGATCTGCCTTGCCGATAACGTTGCCTCTCGCAAGGTGATGGAGAAGTGCGGCTTTACTCAGGAGTTTGAGGGCGTCGGCGATTATCAGGGCGAAAAAAGAGAGATTTGCAGATTTTGTTATTCTCTCGACTGATACCGATCGATTCGGGCAGGCAGCCCGAAAAAACAAAAGTTTATACACTCAACCAATGGTTTAGTAAATCGATTACGCGTCGCTTGCTTTCAGGCGGCGCTTTTGCTATAATGATTACAATAAGAATCAACACCGAATCGGTACACACCGAATCGATACAAAAACGAAAAAACAAACGGAGGTTTTGAAGATGAAAAAGCTTATTGGTATTTTGTTGGCTGCCGCGATGATCGGCTCGCTTACAGCCTGCGCAGCTCAAACAAGTCAGCAGTCCGATTCACAGTCGGCTTCACAGTCGAGCGAAAAGGAATCGGCGACGAGTGAAAAGGAAACGAAACCGGAAGCGGTTGTCACAACGAATCTGTCCAAGCCGGATATGTCAAAGTGGCAGTATAACGCGGATAAGGACTTTTATTATCAGCTCGGCATAGATTATTGCGAGAAGCCCGCCGACGAAAAGTACGAAAAGGTCGCGTTTTTTGTTCCCGGCAAATATATGGACGGCACAAAGAACAGCGACGGAACCTTTACCTGCAAGATGAATGAAAGCGTTGAGGTAGAAGGCTATAAGGCAGCCGACGCTCCGATCGTTATGCCGATCAGAACAGAGGGCTATTACGCAGCAGAGGCGCTGAACGAAGAAATGGTGGCAAACATCCCGATGATAGCGGAAGAGATAGCGCAATACACCTCTCAGGGCTTTGTATATGTCCACGCGGGCTGCCGCGGCATTGACGAGGGCGCTCCCACAGGCGTTACCGACCTGAAGGCTGCCATCCGTTATGTCCGCTACTGCGATGACGTTATCGCGGGCGACGCGGAGAGCATATTTGTGTACGGATTAAGCGCCGGCGGAGCTCAGGCGGCTATCCTCGGCGCGGCGGGAGACAGCGAGCTTTACGACCCCTATCTCGAAGCGATCGGCGCTGTTCAGGGAGTGTCCGACTCGGTCGCGGGCTCAATGGATTGGTGTCCGGTCACCGAGCTCGACACCGCCAATGCCGAATATGAGTGGATGATGGGCTGCACGCGCACCGGGCGTTCCGAGGAGGAGCAGGCTATCTCCGATAATCTTGCGAAAGCGTTTGCTGAGTATGTAAACAAAGCCGGTTTCACCGACAAGGACGGCAACGCGCTTACGCTCACGGAATCTAAGGAAGGTATTTTTCAGGCGGGAAGCTATTACGACTATATCAAAAAAGTGATCGAAGAGTCGCTCAACCACTATCTTTCCGACACAAAATTTTCGGGCGCAGATCTCCACAACAGCTACGGCAGCGCCGAAAACTATGTCAACGAGCTTAACAAGGACAAAAAATGGGTCACTTATGATAAAAGCACAAACACGGCAACCATAACAAGCGTGGCGGACTTTTCCAAGGCGTGCAAAAACGCCTTGCCGTATGTGGTAGCCTTCGACCAGCCCACCGCAGAGAATCCCCTTTTCGGCTACGGCGACGGCAAGGGCGCCCACTTTGACAAGATCCTTGCCGATGTGCTTACCGGGCTGAACAGCAAATACGCCGCCGATTACAATTCCGATTTGGCAAAGAAGGATTCCTTCGGCTATACCGTTGAGCAGCGCGTGAATATGTATACTCCGCTCTACTATCTAATGGAAAGCCGCGAGGGTTACGGAAAATCCACGGTCGCGAAATACTGGAGGATCCGCACAGGCATTAAGCAGCAAAACACCTCGCTGACAACCGAGGTCAACCTCGCTCTCGCTCTTGAGCACTGCGACGACGTTAAAAGTGTGGACTTTGAAACTGTATGGGCGAAGGGTCACGAAGAAGCCGAGCGCACGGGCGACCACATTGAAAACTTTATTAAATGGGTAAACGACTGCATGAAATAATAATTTTGCGGGAACGGAGGGGCTAAAATGAAAAAAATCATTTCTGTTGTTTTGGCAGCTGCGCTGTCGGCGGCGCTGTTCACGGCTTGCGGGGCGGAGCGCAAAGCCGAAAAAGCCGAAAGCTCCTCCGCTTCTCCCGACACTGCGCGGTCAAGGGATCACGGGGATTTCCACACGCTGTATTTCAGGGACGGCTCCAAAAGCGAAAAGGTCGCCGCGACATTTCTTAACAGCCTCACCGGAAAGAGCGAAGAGGTCGAAATGGTCAGGTGCGGAGAGGACGCGTCTGCTTATACCTTTTCGTGCGAGGGCAACGTCAGGGATTACAACGTCGCTTATTTCACTTATGACGGCAAAAAAACAAAAGCCGTCGCTTTCAACAGATGTGTCAGCGGCTGGCAGAAAACAAGCGACGGATTTACGCCGTATACGCAGGGAGCGGAAACGGATTATTTACCGTCTTTTGAGAAAATAACGCTTGACTGCAACGGCTATGAAAAGGATATCTATGTATGGACGCCCGAGGATTACGACGCCGCTTCCGATGAAAAGTACGCAACGATCTATGTCCTCGACGGAGATGACGAGGTGAATACGCAAAACCCGGGAGCACGACCCGACGGATGCCTGTATATTCCGGATCAGGTGAGAAGCATGGCGGCTGAAACGGGCTGCAAAGCGATAGTTGTGGGTGTCAGCACCTACGGCGACATGAATGAATATATGCGCGACGACGAGCTGGTTCCCGACTTGGGAGAGTTTGCGGAGAAAGAATACAAAAGCAAAAAGAAGGGCGGAGATTTAGCGCGTTTTATGGCGGATACGCTTGTCCCGTACATACGGCAGCACTACAACGTCTGTACCGACGCGCTCCACACATCCGTAACGGGAGCTTCCCTCGGCGGTCTGGAGACATTCTATATTACGATGGAGTATCCCGAAATATTCGGTACGGCAGGCGTTCTGTCGCCGTCCTTCTGGACTTATGACGACGCGGCGTGGAAAAGCTATCTCGGCAAAAAGGATTTTGACGTCAATACTCCGTTTATATATTTATATACGGGACCCGCAGGCGGCGACACTGATCCGTATGTTACCGAGATGTATAACCGCATGAAGGATATGGGCTATCCCGCGGACAAAATTGCGTTACATTACAGCGAGGACGGTCTTCATCACCCCAACTCATGGCGCGGCTGCTTTTCGGAATTTCTGTCAGCCATGGCGTTTCAGCGTGTTGAACCTCTGCAAAAATAAAAGCCGCCCGTAAATACGAATAGACGGCTGTGTACGATCATCCTTTCTTTCTTATAAAAACAACCTCCTTCGTGATGTGGTATTTACAAAACACATCACGAAGGAGGTTGTTTGTGTTTATCCCAAACTCCAAATGTTTTAAATAATAACTGCTTATTCTCTTAATAATTAAGCTATTTTGCGTGTCAGATTACTTAACACGCAAATAAAACACGCAAATAATCGTCAAGTAAAGAAATGGCTTGTTTAATGGCAAATTTTGAAATATTAGTTAATTTGTTGATAGCTTGGGCTTAACATCTGTTGCATAAAATTCCGCATAACCGCGTTGCCGTCCTCTGAGGGCGACAGCCTCTTTTTCTATGCGTTGTATATTTACATAAAAGAAAAATTGCGCTTGCATTTGCAGAAGATATAGTTTATAATATAAAATGGAGTTTTATAAGGAGAGGTGTTTGTATGGAAAAGAAACGGGTCAGCGTACAAATCGAGGGCAGAAATTATGTCGTGATAACAACCGAGGAAAAAAGCTACGTTTTGGGCGTTGCGAGCGAGGTGACAGACTCTATCCGCAGGGCGGCTCAGACGGGAAGGCACCTCGATACCCGCGACTGCGCGGTGCTTGCGGCTATGGATTTCTGCGACGACTGCCACAAGGCTGAGCGGCGCAACAAGGATCTCGTTGACAAGGCGGATCAGATCATCCGCCAATCGGCTGAGCTTGCCAAGCAGTGCAAGGAATACAAGGAACGGTTTACCGCGTCCATAAACGAAAACACTAACCTAACTAAGCGGATCATGGCGCTTGAGGATCAGCTTCGCACGGTGCTCAACGAGAACGAGAGGCTGAAAAAGAGCGTAGACTCCAAGGCGGCGGCAAGTGAGAAAAAGTTTGAGCAGGTCGTCCGCGACAAAAAGAATGAACAACTGATGGGCTACGTTCCCATGCGGCAGTATTCGCTTTTCGAGGAAGGCGACAAGTCCTCAGACAAGAAAAAGAAAAATCATAAAAAATGAAGCAAATTGAAATTTTGGCTCCCGCAGGCGGCTTTGACAGCGTTTTGGCTGCCGTCAGGTCGGGAGCGGACGCGGTGTATGTGGGGGAGAAGCTTTTTTCGGCGCGCGCCTCGGCTAAAAATTTTGACGCCGACGAGCTGAAAAAAGCGGTCGCTTACTGCCATATCCACGGCGTAAAAGTGTATGTTACGATAAATACGATCGTCTTTGACGAGGAATTTGACAAGCTCGCCGAGGCGATCCGCGTTGCGGCTGAGGCGGACGCTGACGCGCTTATCGTCCAGAATCAGGGTGTCGCGAGGTTGGCACGCGAAATCGCGCCTGACCTTCCGCTCCATGCCTCTACGCAAATGAGCGTTCACACCGCTTCGGGCGTGAGGGCGCTTTATGAGCTCGGCTTCAGCAGGGTGGTTCTCGCCCGCGAAATGAGCCGCAGCGAGATCAAAAGAGCCGCCGAGGTTCCCGTGGAGCTTGAGGTGTTTGTCCACGGCGCACTCTGTATGTGCGTTTCGGGTCAGTGCTATTTCAGCGCGATGCTCGGCTCGCGCAGCGGAAACAGGGGAGCCTGCGCACAGACCTGCCGCCTTCCGTTTTCGGTAAACGGACAAAAGGGCGGTCACGCGCTCAGCTTAAGGGACAGCAGTTTGATACCGTATCTGCGTGAATTGCAGGAGATCGGCGTGACCTCTGCCAAAATCGAGGGCAGAATGAAACGCCCCGAGTACGTTTCGGCGGCGGTGAAAGCCTGCGTTGAGCAGCGTGACCTCGGATATGTAACCGATTCCACGTCGGAGCAGCTTCGCGGAGTTTTCTCACGGACGGGCTTTACCGACGGCTATTACACCGCGAAACGCGGCAGAGGTATGTTCGGCACGAGGACGCGCGACGACGTCACCTCGGCTGATGAAAAGCTTTTGTCGTCGATACGCGCAGGCTATAAGGACGAGATTCGGAATATTCCCGTAAGCGGCAGCTTTACCGCTAAGATGGGGGAATATCCCGTTTTGAGCTTGTCAGACGGAAAAAATACCGCAGAGGTTACGGGAGAGGTCAAGGCGGAGCCTGCCGTTACCGTGCCGCTTACCGATGAAAAATGCCGTGAACGCTTGAGCAAAACAGGCGGATCGGCGTACAAAATAACAGAGCTTGAAACGCGGATAGATGGCGGGATATCTCTGCCCGCTTCCGCTTTGAACAGTCTGAGGCGCACCGCCGTTGAAAGGCTTGACGGGCTGCGCCGCACTGTGCATAATTATAAAATCAATGATATATCGCTCTCGACGCCCGAGCCGTACCGCGCCGTGAGCTTTGAACATAGGGTCAGAGTGCCCAAAACCAAAATCAGTGAGGGCTTTAAGGAGTTTGAGCTTGTTTTCGTGCCGCTCTTTTCCGATACGCGTGAGCTTGAAAGGCTCCTGAGCGAGGGGTATAAAATCGGCGTGGAGATCCCGCGCGGAATGTTTGACCGTGAAGCTCAAATCGACAAGCAGCTTGAACGCGCCCGTGAGATCGGAGTTAAACACGCGCTCTGTCACAATATCGGGGCGCTTTGGCAGGCTAAAAAACTCGGCTTTACGCTTCACGGCGGATTCGGGCTGAACATCTGCAACACATATGACCTGCTTTGGGCTGAGGAGTACGGGCTTGAAGATACGGAGCTGAGTATTGAGCTGCGGCTCTCTCAGGTCGCCCGTTTGGGCGGAAGCATAGGCAGGGGAGTGGTGAGCTACGGCTATCTGCCGCTCATGCTGTGCCGCTGCTGCCCGGCAAAGAGCGTCGGATTGGATTGCAAATCTTGCAAAAATCAATCAAAAATGACGGATAGAAAAGGCAAGCGGTTCATGCTGAAATGCGACGGCAACTGCACCGAGGTGCTCAACTGCGTACCCCTTTATATTGCCCGGGAAGAAATTCCCAAACATTCCACATCTTTCCACATCATGCTGTTGAATGTGGAAAACTCTGTGGAAAACGTGGAAAACATCTTGAAAACTAAAGACTTTTCAATGTTAAAAGAGGATTCCACACGCGGATTGAGCAAACGCGGTGTTGAATAGATACTTTATCACACTAAAACGGATAATTTTTCATATTGGAAAAATACAAATTTCTCGCTTGGAATTATAGCGGAATTAATATTCCGAACGATAATTTCTCTTGAGAATTATAAAAAAGAAAATAAAAAAATCCTGCAAAATCAGAAAAAAATGAAGGAATGAAAAGAATGGAGAATATACAGCTCAAAATAAAAAGACTGAAAGCCGACGCGAAAATCCCGGGCAGAGCAACGGACGGCTCGGCGGGCATGGATCTGTACGCCTGTATTCCGCAGAGCGTCACACTCGCACCCGGCGGGCTCGCGCTGATTCCCACGGGAATAGCTATCGAGTTGCCCGGCAACAACTGCGCGGCGTTTTTGTACGCGAGGAGCGGACTCGGCGTTAAGCACGGCATTTGCCTTTCAAACGGGGTCGGGGTCATCGACAGCGACTACCGCGGCGAGATCTGCGTCGGTCTTTGCAACGTTTCCGATAAACCGTATGTGATCGAGCCGAACGAGCGTGTGGCGCAAATGGTCATCGCCCCCGTGCTCATTCCCGAGGTCGTTGAAGTCGCGGAGTTGGGCGACACCGAGCGCGGCGCAGGCGGCTTTGGTTCAACGGGGAAAAAGTGATCGCGCCGGCTGAGCCGGCAATCATTCCGCGCTTCAAACGTTTGACATTAACTTGACCGGTATTCCCGCGTTTTGACGCGCCGTTAATGAAAGGTTTTTATTATATCAGCTTTTTCAAAAGGCGCCGAAAGCGCCCACCGGCGCCCGACAAAATTCGGTTGAATTTAATTTGGATTACGGGTATCATATAATAATCAGAGGAGCATAAAGGAGCCGAAAGAATGTTTTCATTTTCAAAAGATATAGGAATAGATCTTGGCACTGCAAACACTCTTGTTTGTTTAAAGGGAAAAGGAATAATCCTGCGTGAGCCGTCGGTCGTCGCGGTCGATATCCGCACCGATACCGTGCTCGCGGTGGGTTCGCAGGCGAAGGACATGATCGGCAGAACGCCCGGGTCGATCGTCGCGGTTCGTCCGCTCAAGGACGGCGTGATCGCCGATTTCAAAATAACCGCAAAAATGCTGCAATACTTTATCCGAAAGTCAGTAAAGCCCGGCGTTTTCAGCAAGCCCCGCGTTATAATCTGTATGCCCACAGGCGTAACCGAGGTCGAGCGCAAGGCGGTTGAGGACGCGGCTTATCAGGCGGGCGCAAAGCCTCCCGTAATACTTATCGAGGAGCCGATGGCGGCTGCGATAGGCGCGGGTCTGCCCGTTGACGAGCCAACCGGAAGCATGGTCGTTGATATCGGCGGCGGCACAAGCGAGGTTGCCGTGATATCGCTCGGCGACATCGTCACCGCCTGCTCGGCGCGCGTCGCAGGCGACCGCTTTGACGAGGCGATCCTCACTTATATCAAAAAGAATTACAATCTTCTTGTGGGAGAGCGCACCGCCGAGGACATCAAAATCAAAATCGGTTCGGCGTATCCCTATGAAAATGAAAAATCAATGGTAGTCAAGGGCAGAAATCTTATAGACGGTCTGCCGAAGGATATCACAATAACCGCGGCGGAGGTGCGAGAGGCGCTCACCGAACCGCTCAACACCATTGTAGAGGCTATAAAAACCACGCTCGAAAAGACGCCTCCCGAGCTTTCGGCTGATATCATCGACCACGGTATCATGCTCACGGGCGGCGGCGCACTGCTCAGGGGAATTGATATGCTCGTTATGCAGCAGACGGGAATGCCCGTCCACATCGCCGAGCGTCCCCTCGACTGCGTTGTTGACGGCGCGGGCAAGCGTTTGGGCAGAGTGACCGCGAGCAAATATAAGCACAACAGAAGCTGAAGCCATGAGAAAGCGTAGAAACAAAAATAAAAGCTTAAAGATCCTTGTAATCACGCTCATCGTGCTGACAGTGCTCGGCGTTTTGTCGCAGGCGGAAAACTCGCTCGTTTCAAGCGGCATCAACCTTGTTTCAAAAGGGCTGTTTCAGTTAAGCGCGGCGGCGACCGAGGGAATAGGCTCGCCGAGCAGCGAGGAGCTTGCCGCCGAGGTCGAAAGCCTGAGAAAAGAAAACGCGGAGCTGCGCCGTCAGCTTGCCGATTACAGCGATATAAAGGCGGAAAACGAAAAGCTTTGGAAATATTATGAGCTGAAAAAGACGAACCCGTCATATCAGATAGTGCCCGCGAACGTCATAAGGCGCGACTCGAACGACGATTTTTACTCTTTCACCCTCGACGCGGGAACAGCCGTTGGCGTTTCGGTCAACGCGCCTGTAATAACCGACAACGGTTTGGTAGGCTGGGTCTGTCAGGCTGACGCCGCGAGCTGCAAGGTCAAGACGATCCTTTCTCCCGACACAAAGGCGGGAGTTCAGGACAAGCAGACGGGCGACAGCGGGATACTCAGCGGCAGCGTGTCGCTGAGCGACCAAAACCTTGCGAGCATGAACAAGCTTGCCGAGGATCACAAAATAAAGGTCGGCGATATGATCGTCACCTCGGGAACAGGCGGAGTTTATCCCACTGGTCTGCTTGTGGGCGAGGTGCAGTCGATCGAGTTCAACAAATACGACGCTTCGCGCTGCGCCGTGATAAAGCCTTATGAGGACGTGCGCTCGATCACGTCGGCGGCGGTCATCACAGGCTTTGACACTAAGGGCAAGGTGGTTAAAACCGATGAAAAGTAGCCGCGCGTTTTTTCGGTATCTCGCTTTTTCGGTTGAGATACTGATGCTGTGGGTGCTCCAAAGCACGCCTAAGCTTATGCCTGAATTTTTCGGCGCAAAGCCGTTTTTGCTGCTTGCCGCCGCGCTTTCCTTTTCGGTTTGCTGCGAGGTTTCACCGTCGATCATCTTGGGCGCGGTGTGCGGAGTTTTAGCCGATATTTCATCGGGAGGCACGGTGGGCTTTTTCTCGGTGGCGATCACCTTGGTCTGCTTCGCACAGGCGACGCTTCTTGATACATATATCAACCGCAATTTCCTGTCGTGCTCGGTATTGTCGATCGGCTCGACAGCGGCGGTGATTTTTATTTATTTTCTTTTATTCAGACTGTTTGCGGGTGTGCCCGACTGCGGCGCGTTGTTTTTCGAGCGTTATCTGCCGAGGGCAGCATATACCGCGATTTCATTTTTCCCGTTGTATTTGTTGAACAGCTTTGTCGTGAGGAAGCTTAATTGATGACTATTGATTTGAGGGAACCTCTAAAAATTCCCTTGTTTGAGGGAACCTCAAAAGCTCCCTTGAGACTCCCTAATACCAAAGCTGTTGGCAGGGGTGTATTGCACATCTGTTAACGGAAAATACAATTTTTGATTATCGCTCAAAGGAGTGAACGGATTTGAAAAATAAGCTGCGCGGCAAGCTGCCTTTTACCGTGTGCGCCGTTATCGCACTGATAGCGGCGACGGTATTTGTCGCCCGTCTTGTTGACTGGCAGCTGATTCACGGCGCGGAATACAAGCGCCTTTCCACACGCTCCACAGGCTACAGCGTTGAAACTGAGCCTACGCGCGGAGAAATACTCGACCGCAGAGGAGTGGGGCTTGTCACAAATGTGACTCATTACAAAATAGTGATCGACAAGCTTTACGCCGACGAGAGCAACCTCGACAACACGCTTCTCGGTCTTATGGGGCTGCTGCAAATGTCGGGCGACAAATGGGACGACGCGCTGCCCGTCACTTACTCCGACGGCGTTTACAGCTTTAAAGCCGATTCCGCCGACGAGGTGCAAAAGCTCAGAGAAGCTTTGGAGCTCGAAGCCGACGCTCCGGTTGAAGAATGTGTCGGAGTTCTTTACGGAAAATATCAGCCCGACGAAGGGCTTGACGAGTCGCAGCGGCTCGCTCTCGCCTCGGTTCACTACAATATGGAACAGAGCGGATATTCAAAATCAAAGCCCTACACATTCGCGTCGGACGTCAGCAGAAGCGCGGTCAGCGCGGTCAGCGAGAACACTCAGGGCGTCGGCGGCGTGGATGTGCAGACATATCTTGTGCGCGAGGCAAAGAACCCGACCTTGGCGCCGCACGTTCTCGGAGCCTTGGGAGCTATTACCGAGGAGGAGTACGAGGAGCTTTCAAACGGCGTCAAGAGCTATACGATAAACGACGAGGTCGGAAAATTCGGGATCGAGGCGGCGTATGAGGACGAGCTGAAGGGCGAGGGCGGAACAAAAATAATCCAGAGAAACGCAGACGGCGCCATCGTTGACACCGTTGAAACGATCGACTCAAAGCCCGGCAACACGGTTTATCTCACGCTCGACAGCAAGCTGCAGCAGATCGCCGTGACCTCGCTCGAAAAGAATATCAAGGACGCTCAGGCTGAGGGCAAAGCCGAGAGCGAGGAAAAGGGCAAGAAGCTTTTGGGCGAGGACTGCACAAGCGGCGCGGTGGTAATGCTCGACGTCAGCGACTTTTCGGTATTGGCGGCGGCGAGTTATCCGACTTATGACCTGAACCAATACAGCAAATACGGCGACTATTACACAAAGCTTGCGAACGATAAAACCTCACCCATGTACAACCGCGCTTTTTCGGGCACCTTTGCCTGCGGCTCGGTGTTCAAGCCCTGCGTTGCTATGGCGGCGCTTGAGGAAAAAATCATAAAGCCCACAACAAAATTTTACTGCACCAAAAAATACGACTACTATCCCTCGAACGTGGTGGAGTGTATGCACCGCCATGAGGATACCGATTTAAAGGGCGCGCTCACGCAGTCGTGCAACTACTATTTTGCCGAAACGGGCAGACTGCTCGGAATCGACACGATGTATCTGTACGCTCAAAAATTAGGCTTGGGAGAATATACGGGTCTGGAGATCGAGGAGTCAAAGGGAACCTTGGCGGGGCGCGACAGCCTTAACTGGATGCCGGGCAACACGGTTCAGGCGGCTATCGGTCAGTCTGACAACTCCTTCACCCCCGTTCAGCTTGCGACATACACCGCGACGATAGCCAACGACGGCGTCAGGCTGCAAACCCACATCGTAAGCAAAATAACCGACTATGAGCGCAAAACCACGCTTTCGGAGTATTCGGAGCCGAAGAAGATAGACGAGTGCGGCGTGTCGGAAAAGAATCTGAAAACCGTTCAGGAGGATATGCTCGCCGTTTCGCTTGAGGAAGACGGAACCGCTTACCCGATTTTCGGAAATTATAGGATCAAGGTCGCGTCAAAAACCGGTACAGCCGAAAACTCGGGCTCCGACCACACGACATTTATCTGCTACGCGCCTTATGACAAGCCGAAGGTCGCCATAGCGGTTGTTATCGAGCACGGAGTTAAGGGAACGTACTCCATGCAGGTGGCAAAAGACCTGCTCGACGGATATTTTAAGCGATAAAATGCATATCTTGGGCGTTATTACTAAAATAATTAATAAAATTTTGGATGATAAAACTGCGAATTTTTATTGCATTTTACAAAAATTTGTGTTAATATGTTTTAGAGGTAGTATAATATGGACAATGTAATCGTTGTTGCTTCCGGAAAAGGCGGCACGGGAAAATCAACCGTGTGCATCTGTCTGTCCGTTGCGCTTGTCAAACTCGGAAAAAAAGTGCTGCTTATCGACTCCGACTGCGGTATGCGCGGTCTTGATATCATGCTTGATATTGAGCAGGATATCCTGTTTGACGCTTCGGACGCGGTTTGCGGAAATTGCAGCTTCGGCGAGGCTGTTTATAAAAGCCGCCACAACAAAAACCTCTTTTTGATGGCTGCTCCCTTTGATGCGGAGAATGAGCTGAGCCCGTCGGTTTTCAGGCAGCTCGTTGACTCGGTAAAAAACAGCTTTGACTATGTTATCATCGACTCGCCTGCGGGTATCAACTCGGGCTTTGTCACCGCTGCGGCTCCCGCAGACAAGGCGCTTATCGTCACCAACGCCGAGCCTACAAGCGTGCGCGGAGGACTGAAGGTGCGCAAAAAGCTTGAGGCGCTGGGCGTGAAAAATATGCGGCTGGTAATCAACCGCTTTGATAAAAAAATGTTTAGAAAACTTGGATTTTACGAGGATTTGGACGCGGTTATCGACGCGGCGCAGACACAGCTTATCGCGCTTGTGCCGTTTTCGATCGATATCTCCGTTATTATGCAGCGCGGCGCGGCGGGCTTGGACAAAAGCACAGCGCTTGAGGTGTTTGACCGTCTTGCCGAAAGGCTTGAGGGCAGACGCGTGCCGCTTATGATTGGCTGACAACCGTGTTGGAATTGATATAATGTGATTTGTTTGGAGGAATGAGTATGAATATCGCTTTGATTGCGCACGACGAGAAAAAAGAGTTGATGGTGCAGTTCTGTATTGCTTACTGCGGCGTTCTCAGCCGCAACAATCTTTGCGCCACAGGCACGACCGGAAAGCTTGTATCCGAGGCGACCGGTCTTTCCATACAGAAATTCCTTTCGGGCGCTCAGGGCGGAAGCCAGCAGATCGCGGCGCGTATAGCCTGCAACGAAATTGATATGCTGCTGTTCTTCCGCGATCCGCTTAACCAAAAGCCGAACGAGGCGAACGATATGGATATGCTGCGCCTGTGTGATATGCACAATATCCCCGTTGCTACAAATATAGCTACAGCCGAGGTGCTTATCCACGGGCTGGAACGCGGCGATCTGGATTGGAGAAACATTATTAAGTAAAGGGAACCTTAAAGTAAAGGGAACCTCAAAAATTTCCTAAAAAGCAGTTTTGTGAAAAGCGTCGGCGGTTGCCGGCGTTTTTTATAATAGTCAACACGTATAATAGTCGACAAGTATGCAGCTTCAGGCTATCAACAGGCAGCCGGCAGCTAATTTTTTCCTTGCGTATTTTAAAATGTTGATGTATAATACGAATGTATACGCAAAAACGGAGGAATTAAAAATGGCTTTGATAACTAAAAAGATTAAAGGAACCGAAGATGTTCTGCCTTCGCAGAGCTATCGCTGGCAGTTCATTGAAAATATAATGCGCGAGGAAAGCGCCGCTTACGGCTTCCGCGAGATTCGCACTCCCGTGTTTGAGCACACCGAGCTTTTTGCGCGCGGCGTGGGACAGACCACCGACGTTGTGCAGAAGGAGATGTACACCTTTGACACAAAGGGCGGCGAAAGCGTGACTCTGCGCCCCGAGGGTACGGCGGGCGCGGCTCGCGCCGTCATTGAGCACGCTCTTGAAAACGAGGGTCTGCCGATCAAGGCGAGCTATTTTGTGTCATGCTACCGCTATGAAAAACCGCAGGCGGGAAGGCTCAGAGAGTTTCACCAGTTCGGCGTCGAGGAGTACGGCACGCAGTCGCCCGTAGCCGACGCGGAAATAATCTGCCTCGCTCAGTCGATAATCAAAAGGCTTGATATTGACGGCGTGCGCCTTGAGTTGAACTCGATCGGCTGTCCCGAATGCCGCGCCAAATACAATCAGGCGCTTTGCGATTATTATTCTCAGTTCAAGGACAGACTTTGCGCGACCTGTTTATCGCGCCTTGAAAAAAATCCCATGCGCCTGCTCGACTGCAAAAGCCCTCAGGACAAGGAGCTTGCGGAGAACGCACCAAAAATCACGGACTATCTCTGCGAGGAGTGCGAAACACACTTTAAAGAGGTGCAGAGCTACCTCGACTGCGCGGGAGTGGATTACATTATAAATCCGTATATCGTCCGCGGACTTGACTACTACACCAAAACCGTGTTCGAGTTCGTAACCGACTGCATCGGCGCGCAGGGTACCGTGTGCGCCGGAGGAAGATACGACGGACTTATCGAGGAGTTGGGCGGCAGGCACCTGCCCTCTCTCGGCTTCGCCATGGGGCTTGAGCGTACTCTTCTGGTTATGGACGCTCAGGACATTGAGATCCCCAAGCCAATGCCCTGCGCCCTTTATATCGCGACAATGGGCGACGCGGCAAAGAAAAAGGCGTTTTCGGTTTTGAAGGAGGTTCGCGAGTTCGGGCTTACCGCCGAAACCGACGTTGTCGGCAGAGGTCTGCGTGCCCAAATGAAGTACGCCGACAAAATCGGCGCGAAGTTCTCAATGGTATTGGGCGACAACGAGATAGCCGAAAACAAGGTCAAGGTCAAGGACATGGAGAGCGGCAAGCAGACCGAGCTTGCGCTTGACGAAACCTTTGCCGGAGAGTTTTCCGATCTGTTTTTGGTCAGCAACGAGTCGTTCGGAGACATCAAGGATTTCGCGGCTCAGTTTTCGGGCTTATTCGATTCGCTTTCGTAATGACGGGACGCACAAACATACAGCAGAGGAGTTAGAAAAATGGCAGAATTTATGACAGGCTTAAAGCGCACGGATTATTGCGGCGATCTGCGCCTTTCCGACGCGGGCAGAGAGGTAACTGTCTGCGGCTGGGTGCAGCGCGCGAGAGATTTGGGTCAGCTTATTTTTATCGACCTTCGCGACCGCACGGGCATCGTGCAGCTTGCCTTTAACGATACGACCGACAGAGAGGTTTTTGACAAGGCGTTTTCATGCCGCGGCGAGTTTGTGTTGGCGGCAAAGGGCGTTGTTTGCGAGCGCAGCGCAAAAAATTCCGATATCCCCACGGGCGACATTGAAGTTGTCGTGAACGATCTGAGGATTCTTTCAAAGGCGCAGACGCCTCCCTTTGAAATCGTGGACGAAACGAACACCAATGAGGAGCTGCGTTTAAAATACCGCTATCTCGACCTGCGCCGCCGTCCGCTGCTCAACAATCTTATGCTGCGCAGCAAAATATCCAAGACCGCGCGCGATTATTTTGCCGAGAACGGCTTTATAGAAATCGAAACCCCGATGATGATAAAATCCACCCCCGAGGGCGCGAGAGACTATCTTGTGCCGTCGCGTATTCACAACGGCAGGTTCTACGCTCTGCCGCAGTCGCCTCAGATCTACAAGCAGCTTTTGATGCTTTCGGGCTTTGACCGCTACATCCAGCTTGCCCGCTGCTTCCGCGACGAGGATCTCCGCGCCGACCGTCAGCCCGAGTTCACTCAGATAGATATGGAGCTTTCGTTTGTCGATGTGGACGACATTATTGAAATAAACGAGGGCTTTTTCAAAAGGCTTTTCAAGGATGTAATGAATATCGACCTGCCGGTGCCGTTCGAGAGAATGAGCTACACCGAGGCGGTGAACAACTACGGCTCCGACAAGCCCGATATCCGCTTTGATATGAAAATCAAGGATATTTCCGATTTGGTTAAGGACTGCGGCTTCGGCGTTTTCACTTCGGCGATAAACAACGGCGGCTCTGTCCGCGCGATAGTTGCAAAGAACGCCGCTTCGGTTTACACCCGCAAGGAGATCGACAAGCTGACCGAATACGCGAAGGGCATAGGCGCAAAGGGACTTGCCTATGTGAGATGGGTAGATTCTCCCAACGCATCGTTCAAAAAGTTTATGACGGACGAAGAGCTTTCGGCGATTTATGATCGTCTCGGCGCAGAAAAGGGCGACGTAATATTGATTGTCGCCGACAAAAACAGCACCGTGCTTTCAACTCTCGGCGCTCTGCGCCTGACCGTTGCAAAGCGGCTCAACATTATTCCCGACGGCTTCAAGTTCCTTTGGATTGTAGATTTCCCGTTCTTTGAAAAGGACGAGGAAACGGGCGAATGGGTAGCCATGCACCACCCGTTCACCATGCCCAAGGAGGAGTGCGTGCAGTACCTCGACACCGACCCGTCAAAGGTTATCGCAAAGGCGTTTGACCTTACGCTCAACGGAGTCGAGCTTTCAAGCGGCTCAATGAGAATCACCGACTACGAATTGCAGCAGCAGATGTTCAGGGCGCTAAAGCTCACCGACGAGGAAATCGAAGCCAAGTTCGGCTTCTTGGTTGAGGCGTACAAATACGGCGCACCGCCCCACGGCGGCATGGGCATAGGTCTTGACCGTGTGGTAATGCTCATGTGCGGCGCGGACAACCTGCGCGACGTTACCGCGTTCCCGAAGGTTCAGAACGCGAGCGAGCTTATGTCGGCGTGTCCGTCCCCCGTAGACCAAGAGAGCCTTGATGTGCTGGGAATTCAGATCAAGGAAAAGTCTGCCGATTGATCGTGTTTGCGGAGAGTAGAATATGAGTGGCATAATTGTACCGTTAGCGGTGATTGCGGGTCTGATAGTTGTGATCGTCGGCGGCGGTTTAATAATCAAATCAAAGGTGTCAAAATTTTCGCAGCAGGCGTTCGGCACCAAAAGCTTTTTGGAGGGCTACAACGAGCAAAAGCGCAAGCTGAGCGAAACGCCGCGCTCGGTTCACTCCATGACCCCGATATATCTTCCCAGAATATTAAAGGATTTTCCCGAATTTGACTATGAGCGGTACCGTATTCAGGCTCAGTCGGTGCTCAGAGGCTATCTCAACGCGATAACCACAGGCTCGACCGCGACTTTGCCGAAGGATATTACCGTCGCGCTTAAAAACCACATTCAGGAAATAATCGAGAATCTTAACGAAAACAATCAAAGGCAGTATTTTATTGAACCCGTTATCCACGACGCGCAGATTTCGCGCTATATCAAAAACGGCGCGAGCGTCACGGTTATGTTTAACGTTTCCGTCGGAATGTTCGCCTATACCGAGGACGCGGACGGCAATGTGATAAACGGCAGCAAAACCGAAAAGCTCCAAACAGTTTATGAGGTCGGGCTGCTGTATGTTCAGGACGTTGAGAAAATGGGACTTTACAGCGAAAGCGGTTTGGGTCTGCACTGTCCCAACTGCGGCGCGCCTGTCCGCAATTTGGGAATGAAGTTCTGCGAATACTGCGGCTCAGCCGTTATAGAGGTGAACACCCGCGTCTGGAAGTTCAACTCCGTAGAAGAGCAAACCAAACGCCGAACCGCCTTTTAGGTCGTTGCCACGACGGGGCAGGGCGGCGACTGAGTCGCATGCAGGGCGCCTATTAAAAAATCGCTAAAAAGAAAACCCTTCCCTTAACGGCGCGCGTCAGTGGACGCTTTTGGCGCCTATTTATAAATTGCTATAACAAAAACCTTCCTTCAACGGCGCGGTCAAACGCGTCTGCTAAGGGAAGGTTTTTTATGATGTTTAGGAGCGCGGACTGATTGTCGGCTCAGCCGACCGCGGACTGGGTGCAGCGTCACGCTGCCGCGGACTGATTGTCGCCTCAACCGACCGCTGCTTTTAAAATTGGAAAAATTTTGTGTCGAGGATAGTGAAATGATTTTTATGGAAATCTATCGCGCCGGCGCGCCTCAATTCCCCGAGTGTCCTTGAAAGCGAGGCGCGGTCAACGGCTAAATACGCCGCCAAGTCCTCGCGTGACAGGGAAATGTCAAAGCTGTATGACCGCGCGTTGTCGCTGTGGGTCTGCAAATAGCGCAGCACCTTGTCGCGGAGGTTCTTTTGCGAAAGACAGACCAAATGCTCGGAAATCGTTATGAAAAGCTGACGTTGGTTCGACATAAGATTGACGAGGATCTTGTGCTGGATATGCACTATATCATCCTTTGCGACGGTCATTGAGAGCGGGTCGAACATCAGAATAATGCTCGGAGTGTCGGCTGTGATTTCAAACAGCATATTGTAGTGCTCCACCATAAACTGCATTGTGCCGATAGAGCCGTAGTTTTGCAGTGTGTTGAGCACGGTTTTGTTGCCGCTGTAGTCTACGGTGAAAACTCTTACGCTGCCGTTAATCACAACGCCGAGTCTGCGGTTGACGCCCGCCTCGATCACGTAATGCTGCTCCGGTTCAAGCTCGATCAAATCGGGCTCGGCGTGAAGTATGAACCGCGTCGCTTCCTCGTCGCTCAGCCCCGTGAAAAACGGGTGCTTTTGAAAATATTTTAAATTGTCGCCTTGCAGCAGTTCCCTGTATTTGTTCATTTCAGCGCTCCGAATAAAAAATATTTCTTCAATACAACTTCATTTCAAATTAATTATATCAAGATTATTTTGCAAATGCAACGCTTTTTGTGCGGCTGCTTTTTACAATTGTGTTATTGAACAAAAATATTATATATTTATATGAAATATGTACATTGGCGACGGCGCAATAATGTGGTAAAATTAATACATATGCGCTGTTGAGAGAAAACAGCGGCGCATTTGCCGATTCTGAACTCGGAGGAAGATTATGAAATTAAAGGGTATAAGGGTACCTCACAAAAAGAACACGGCGCACGCCGCTCCGGTGCGCGTTCCCGTGCCGAAAACCGTGCGAATCCCGACGTCTATGCACATCGGCAAGCCTGCGAAGCCCGTTGTTAAACGCGGCGACAGGGTGCTTGTCGGACAGCTTATCGCAGAGGCGGACGGCTATATTTCCGCGCCCGTTCATTCGGGAGTTTCGGGCAAGGTGCTCAAAATTGACGAAATGATGACTGCACAGGGCTTTAAGGTTCCCGTTGTTGAAATCGAGACCGACGGCTTGCAGGAGGTCGCCGAAACGGTTAAGCCGCCCGACGTTCACGACCTCGACAGCTTTGTTGCGGCGGTGCGCGAAAGCGGAGCCGTTGGGCTTGGAGGCGCAGGCTTCCCGACGTTCGTAAAGCTGAGCGTCAAGGATCTGAGCAAGCTTGAAGCGGTGGTCATCAACGGAGCCGAGTGTGAGCCGTACATAACATCGGACACACGTACTATGATTGACCGCACTGAAGATATTTTCGGCGGCATTGAGCTGCTGAGAAAATATTTAAAGGTCAATCGTTTTATCATCGGAATCGAGAACAACAAGCCCGAGGCTATTGAAATAATGCGTTCTCTCGCCGAAAAGACCGACGGGGTAGAGGTTTGCGCTCTGCCGGCTGTCTATCCTCAGGGCGGTGAAAAGGTGCTTGTTTACAACACCTTCGGAAAGATGATCCCGAAGGGCGGGCTGCCGCTCGACGTGGGAGTTATCGTTATCAACGTCACGACTCTTGCTTTTATCTCAAAATATATCGAAACGGGAATGCCGCTTGTCGAAAAATGTCTGACCGTTGACGGCTCTGCGGTAAAGGAGCCGAAAAATGTGATCGCGCCCGTGGGAACAGAGATTTCCCATGTGCTTGAAAGCGCGGGCGGCTGCAAGTGCGAGCCTGCAAAAGTGCTGTACGGCGGACCCATGATGGGAATTGCCGTGCCCGATCTGAGCGCTCCCATACTGAAAAACACAAACGCGATCGTGGCTATGGACGAAAAGGAAGCCGCGCCGCCGAAGGTCACTCCCTGCATAAACTGCGGAGCGTGCCTCAATCACTGTCCGCTGCGGCTTGACCCGCGCGAGATTTCAAAAGCCTACAGGAAAAACTCACCCGAGGATTTAAAAACCCTTTGTGTGGATCTGTGCATGGAGTGCGGCTGCTGTTCGTTCGTATGCCCTGCAAAGCGGCATTTGGTTCAAACAAACAAGCTCGCCAAGGCGGTGCTTCGCGAATATGCCGCAAAACAAAAAGCGAAAAAGGAGGGTGCGAAATGAACAAGCTGATATCTTCGGTGTCGCCGCATTTTCGCGGGCAGCGCACCACTCAAAACATTATGCTCGACGTTATAATCGCGCTTATCCCCGCCGTTATCGCTTCGGTGATTTTCTTCGGACTTAAAAGCCTTCTCATTTTAGCGGTCTGCATCGTTTCGAGCGTCCTTTCCGAATTAGGCTTTGAAAAGCTCTGCAAAAAAGAAAACACCGTGTCCGACCTTTCGGCTGTTGTCACGGGCATAATTCTCGCCCTCAACCTTCCTGTCGACGTTCCGCTGTGGCAGGCGGCATTGGGCGGAATTATCGCGATCGTAGTTGTAAAACAGCTCTTCGGCGGCATAGGACAAAACTTTGCCAACCCCGCAGCAACAGCGCGAATCATTCTAATGACAGCTTTTTCGGGAACGATGACGAGCTGGGTGGTTCCTCAGGCGTTCAATCTGTTTCCCGACGCCGTTACGGGAGCTACTCCGCTTTCTATGATAGCGAAGGGCGAAACCGCCGAGCTTCCGTCCTATCTCGATATGTTCCTCGGCAACACGGGCGGCTGTATCGGTGAAACAAGCGCGCTTGCGCTCATTATAGGCGGCGTTTATCTGCTTATCAGGGGCGTTATAACCTGGCACACGCCCGTCGCGTTCATCGGCACCGTCGCGGTGATGTCGCTTGTCTGCGGTCAGGACGCGCTTGCTCAGGTGCTTTCGGGCGGACTTATGATAGCGGCGTTCTTCATGGCGACCGACTACGCCTCGACTCCCGCCACAAAATGGGGCAAGATCATTTTCGGCGTGGGCTGCGGACTGATAACGATTTTGATTCGGTTCTGGGGCAACTTCCCCGAGGGCGTAAGCTTCTCGCTGCTGATTATGAATATCCTCACGCCGTATATTGAAAAACTTACGCGCGCAAAGCCGCTGACCGGAGGTGCCATAAAGAAATGAAAGACATTGTAAAGCCGATCGCGGTGCTCGCCGCTATTTGTCTTGTCGTTACTGCGCTGCTCGCTTATATAAATTCCGTCACCTCGCCCATTATCGCCGAAGCCAACGCAAAGGCTGAGGCTGAGGCGGTTCAGGAGGTTTTGCCGGGAGCGGCAAGCTTTGAAACCGTATACGAAAAGGGCGGAGAAAACAGCGTAGGAGCCGAGCTGCCCGATGAGGTCACGACCGTTTACAAGGCTGACGACGGCTCGGGATATGTTTTCAAGCTGACCGTCAAGGGCTACGGCGGAAATATAAGCCTGATGTGCGGAATAAACGCCGACGGCTCCATTGAAAGCACAAAGACGCTCAGCCACAGTGAAACGAGCGGAATAGGCTCGCGCGTTGTCGATAACAAAAGCGACTACCGAAAGCAGTACGAAGGCAAAACCGCCGATAAGCTTGACGAGGTTGACGCGGTTACGGGCGCGACAATTTCCTCAAAAGCGTATAAAAAAGCCATTACCGCCGCGTTTGACGCGTTCGGAACGATAAAGGAGGCGAATTAAGTGAATAAGCTGCAAAACCTCGGCAAGGGTATTATAAAAGAAAACCCCGTTTTGGTGCTTGTTTTGGGCACCTGCCCCACGCTCGCCACCTCAACCAGCGTTATCAACGCGCTGGGAATGGGTGCCGCCGCCACGATAGTGCTCATATGCTCCAACGCGGTCATTTCGGCGCTGAGAAAAATCATCCCCGACAAGGTGAGGATCCCCTGCTACATAGTTCTTATAGCGGGCTTTGTTACAATGGTGCAAATGCTTGTTAAGGCGTTCGCACCCGCGCTTGACCAATCGCTCGGCATTTTCCTTCCGCTAATCGTTGTAAACTGCATCATTTTAGGCAGAGCGGAGATGTTTGCCAACAAGAACACCGTTTTCGACTCGGTGCTTGACGCCATAGGCATGGGCGCGGGATTCACGCTCGCGCTGTCGCTCATGGCTGTGATCCGCGAGGTGTTCGGCAACGGAACCTTCCTCGGCATTGAGATCCCCGTGCTCGTCGATAATAAAATTTCTATTCTGACAATGGCTCCCGGCGGCTTCTTCGTATTCGGCATTTTGATTGCCGCCATGAATAAGTTCGCCAAGAATAGGCCTCAAAAGAAGAGCTTCGGCTGCGAGGGCTGTCCTCAGGCCGCCGCCTGCGGCAGAGCTGGAACAGGCTGCGGCGATAAAGCGGAGGTGAGCGCGAAATGACAAAGTTTATTGTAATTCTGCTCTCGGCTGTTTTCGTTAACAACTATGTGCTCTCGCGCTTTTTGGGAATCTGCCCGTTTTTGGGCGTTTCAAAAAAGCTTGACTCCGCCACGGGCATGAGCCTCGCGGTAATATTTGTAATGATGATGGCTACCGCCGCCACATGGCCTATACAGACATTTTTGCTCGATCCCAACGGCTTGGGCTATTTGCAGACGATAGTGTTCATTTTAGTTATCGCGGCTCTGGTTCAGCTCGTTGAGATCGTGCTCAAAAGGTACGTGCCTGCGCTTCATCAGTCGCTGGGCGTTTATCTGCCGCTTATCACCACAAACTGCGCGGTGCTCGGCGTAACAATTCTGAACGTGACGGATTATCCCGACGACTTCCTCGGCGCGATGATAAATTCGCTCGGAAGCGGCTTGGGCTTCTTCCTCGCAATGGTAATGTTCTCGGGCGTGCGCTCCAAAATCGAGGGCGCGGATATCCCCGAAAGCTTTAAGGGTCTGCCCGTGACGCTTATCGCGGCTTCGATCACCTCGCTGTCGTTCCTCGGATTCGGCGGCGTGGTTGAAAATATGTTTCCCGCTTGACGGAGGTGCGCTGAATGAATGAAATTCTTATCGCGGTGATCCCCGTTGTGATTATCGG
>JBGUPW010000033.1:0-3511 GCA_045130495.1 Ruminococcus sp.
AGGTCGGACTGGCAGATGATTTTGGAGAGAACATCTATATACCGTTTCATATGTTGATATGGTTTGAGAATTGCGATTATCCGGCAACAGCAACGCCGTTTAAGGGTCAGGTTTATTTTAGCAAACAATTCAGCCTTGCTGACGTTCGTGATTATTACAAGAGCAAAGGCATTTACACCGTAGAGCAGGTAAATGATAATACGCTTTTTGTTGATAGCAAGGACGGTTATTCATTCAGCGTGAAATTGAACGATTACAATGATTATGTTTTATTTTCCCTAACAGAGAGAAAAACCTGACGCCCCCTGTTTTGCCCCGTGTCGTGCGAAATAAAAAATCGGGTTAGTTACCCGACCTCGCCAAACAAAGCCCACACGGGCGATTTGTCGCGGTTTGTGGGCAGAAAAACTGCAGACGCACCAATTGGCGCGTCTGCCGATACTTTTAAATCAACTCTTCTATACTATTCACGAATTCGTCCATTTCTTCAAATACGACTTCTACGATAATCGACCAGTTAATTCCTTCGTAGTCGTGAACCAGCCGATGCCGTAAGCCGGAAACCAAACTCCACGGAATGTCTGAATGTTCTTTCTTAAAATCAGTGCTGAGCATATATACCTGCTCTCCGATATTGTACAGCGGTGTAGTAACCGCCCATTGAGAAAACTCATCGTTCAATAATAATTCGCGTGTTATATGGTGTTCTGAAATTTGATTTTTCAAAGCTGCCCATGTGTTGACAATCTTCTTTAACCGCTCTTTATCGGAAATCTTAATGCGATTTTCACTCCTTCTTTCATAAGATTATCATAAAAAGGAGTTCCCTTGTTTACTTCGCTGATTTCAAAAACGTCTGCGTCCTTTCCAAGTGCTTCACGAAGTTCTTCGGCAAAGGCAAAAATATTTGATTTTTTGAAGTTATCTCCGCCAAACACAACCACGTCAATATCAGAATCGGGAGTTTCCTCACCTCTGGCATAAGAACCGAAAAGAAGAGCATATTCAGCGTTATATCGTACAAGCAAAGATCTTATGACTTTTTCAATATCCATTCTCGTAGGCATAACAAAACTCCTTTCTGTTGATTATTATATGAAAGATAAGACGATTTAGTTGTCTTTATTATAATGATTAACCGGAGGAATGTCAAGCAAATGGTTTGAGGAGGATTTTCGCCCGATTTCGCCCTTTGTCGCGCGAATAAAAAGCTCGCAGTCGTACCCGACCAAGCCGAACAAAGCCCACACAGGCGATTTGTGGGCGATTGTAAGCGCTATTTCAGAGGGCAAAGAAAGTGCAGCGGATTAGCTCGGCTGCACTTTCGGTTATACCAATTTTATCAGATTTTCATGGAGCATATAGCGCGATACGCCGTTGCTCTGAGGGTCTCGGATGATGATAGAGTCAAATTCCTTCGGCAGCCACTTCTTACTGAAAGTGCCGTTGCCGAAATAAGCGTCGAAGTTCGTGACCGGCAGCACCACTTTATCATTATCAAGCGGCTTGTTGGCTATATAAAATTTCACCAACAATGCGGCGGCAGGTTGGGCAGGTAATGCGACATGTGATTTGATGTATTCAATGATACCGTCAGAAAGAGAAAAATCTTTGTTTTTCAATGCACCTAATTCCAGCGCATCGGCGAGAACATCGTCAAAGCGTAATATCCATGAGCCTACGGTTGTGTTTGAAAAAATCGACACCTGAAATTGGATTACCTTTTTCTCCCATTCCATATCAAAGCCCTTTCTCAGCAATTCGCACTTTGAAACTGTCGTCTTGCTGACGGACTCGGGATTGTTTTTGACAAAATCGCAGATGTTATGAATATGTCTGTAAAACCAACCGCAGCCTTCTTCGTCCACCAAATCGGGAAATTCTGTATGAAGCTCGCTGAAATTGGTGTTGGCTTTCCAATCGTCTATCTTTTCTGTCGGTAGGCTGCACCACGCCTGCAATGCTCCTTTTGCGCGGTCAATATCAGGCGTTTCCGATTCAAACATATATCCGCGCGCAACCGTTGTTAAAACTCTGTGCAGTCCGATTTGCTTTATCAGCATGTTAAAGGAAAAACGCCCGAGAAATGACATATCGCGTTTGCCGTTGGCGCTGTACTTTGGAAACTGCGTATAAGATTTGAATTCATCAATTTCATTCAGCATTTTTCTTCACCCCTAATACATGCGAATAAACCGCGTCGGGCAGCAGCTCCCACAGCAAATCACGCTTTCCGAGAGCTACCACATACGGCACTGCTTTCTTCGGCTTGATGATTTTATCCATCAAAGCCCTGCACGCAGCGGCAACCGCCTGACGGTAACTTTGCGCGTGAGATTTATTCAAATATGCCTGCATCATTTCCGTGAATTCCTTCGAGTCGTTTGACCGAAGGAGTTTTTTGCGTTCTGTGGCGTTGTTTTCGTCATCAATGTCGCAAATCAAGTCGCTGAGCACGCGGTAACCACCAAAGCGAAAATCTGAAAGCAAGTCATAATACTCTTCAAATTCAGGGAGAAACTCACTCAGAAAATCAAGCCGTGAATCCCTATCCATCAAATGCCAAGACTGATTTTTGAGTTCCTCTCGGATAGCAGAAATCCGTTCCAGCGACAGCTTTGAAAACTCGGCATAAAGCGCGTCACTGTCAATCACATCTTCCTGCCCGCGCGAATACAAAATACGGTCAATATCGTTTTGGCTCGCTTTATTCTTAATCGGTGCGCGGCAGGCGCGTATTCTGGATAAAACCGCCTCATATTGTTGCAGCAAAAATCCGACGGAAGATAAATTATTTGAGTCCAAGCTATCCTTCCAATCAGACTTAGCCGCAAAGGTAAACAGCTCGCTGTTCTTTGCCGGTTTTGGGTTCAGCCGTTTGGTGTTTTCCTTTAACTGCTTGGCTAAATACGGCAACCGCTCCACATTCGAGGTCACTTTATCCCAATCGGTAGTTGTAAAGAATTGCTTGATTTTCTTCTGCGGCGAATCCTCATACCAAGCGTGATTACGGTCAAGCTCCAACAAAGATTTGTATTTGAGAAACAGATTGTGCGCCCTGCGTTCCTTTACGAGATATTCAGACAAATCGGGCTTCACGCCGCTTTTGACGGAATCAATCTCCAAGCCAGTCAAGATAGATAACACTTCCGTCTGCTCACGGCAACGCTGACGTTCCTCGGCGTTGGAGTTTTCGTCATAAGCGATAATGCTCCTGTCAAACGCAGCGTTACAAATTTGTCCGACACGCGAGGAAAACGTATCGCGCACCGTTACGAACCGATCATGCCAGTCGTTGGCGTTTCGCGTGACAGGTTCTTCTGACGGAATATACAGCAGAGGAAGATTACTGCGGTCGTTCAAATCGTCATATTCGTAATTCCGTTTCACACATTCGTTAAGCAAATTATCTGCGATCGTTTTGATCATATCGCCGTCAAAATCCGCGCCGCCCAAACGCTGCGCCGCAAGGCTCTCGGGGTCTACCATTACCACATCGGTCAGCTGAGAA
>JBGUPW010000034.1:0-2875 GCA_045130495.1 Ruminococcus sp.
TATCAGCAATGATATGAGAGAAGCATTTGAGGGCTTAACCGAGTTTTGTAACAGACTTGATGAAGCAGAACGATTTGACGAGCAGCATTTGCTCCCGAAAGCGTTAGATATATTCGGCAACGAAAAGCTCAATATGACATCCGAGTATATCGCTATGCGCAAGACGGCTAAGAGCAAAACAATGGTTACGGCGAGAAGGATGTTTTTTGATAATTACTACAGCTTTGTTCTGACGGATTTCTTTGAGGGATTGCATTACGGTCATTATCCGAGAAGGTGCCCTATCTGCAAACGGTATTTCCTTATGACTTCGGCAAGGAGGCAAGTGTATTGCAACGGAAACGCGCCATACACGCTGAAAAGCAAGCCCATCACCTGCCGAAAATACGCGGCGAGGATGAAGGAAAAGGAGCTTTCCGAAGGCAATCCAATCAATCCAATTTACAAAAGCCGCTGCTCTGCAATTCGTGTAGAACAAAAAAGAAGCACCATCACAGCAGAGTTTGCTGCAATGGCGCTGAAAGTCGCTAAAGAGTATTGGCAAAAAGCGAAATACGACGACAACTACGCTAACGGTCAATACAAAGCAGATATGAAGCGTGAGAATTTATATATGGAAACGGACAGGAGATTAAAGCAAAAGTGAGCCATATCGAGAAAAAAGAATTTGAAATATACCGCATTACGCCGCCACCTCCTGAAATGGATTTGCAGGAGTATATTCGTCAATATGTACAGAGCGGAGACGACAAATATTTCTATTGGTTCTTACACTATTACGAGCCGACGCTAAATGAAAAGGCGAAGTCCTTTAGGAATAAATACTCAATGGAAGATCACTTTGCCGATATAAAGCAAAGCCTTGTAACAGGCTTGTGTAAGGCACTGATCAACTACTATATTTCTATAGCTCCTTTTCTGCCGTATGCTCAGAGGTATATGGAGCGTGAGGCGCATAACTATATCCGCACAATGCGGACAGGCTATTCAGTGCAAAGCGAATTTGAATACGCCCGGCTTCGCAAAGCTATGGCAATTTACAAGGATTTAGGCGGTGAGTTTACAGAAGAAACCATTTCACAGGTCGGAACGCAAATCGGTGAATGCTATGAGAAAACGAAGTCAATCATCGAGGGCGGTATTCTTACTGAAAACTATATGGATGTTCAGAGTAATGATGAGGAAGACACAGAAACGATCGACTTCCTTCTGCCGGATTCCTCTCTCAATCCCGAAAATATCTATTTCAAGCAGGAGCTTTATAATAAGCTGTATGAAGCCTACGATAGCTTGGAATACACAGAAAAGATAATGCTCGCCCAACACCTCGGCTTTTGCCCGGAATGTTTCAGCACTCGCTACGCTGACAAGAATGATTTAGACGAAAACGGCAAGCCAAAAGAAAAGCCGATCAAGCCGATGCCCTATACCGACATCGCCACCGATCACGGGTTTAGCGATGCCGATACTGCGAAGAGAGTGTGTGAGAGGGCTCTGAATACTATCAAAGCCAAGGCTAAATAATCGTAATATTTTTTCTGGAACGTTCTGCGTACTTCTTTGCCTCATACGCTCCACCGTAATTACGAACGGTGTAAATCAATACTATATCGCTGTTGTCGATGATCCAGCGATTGCGGGCTTTGATGGCAGCTTTCGGATGAACATCCGCTATTTCATCCGGAATGATTATATCGTCATAGAGTGAGGCGTAATACTCCCCGTTTGTATTTATGTCATTAGTAAAATATGGTTTTACACAAATCAGCTTTATATGCGGATAGGCTTTCTTTGCACTCCGTACAGCAGAGGAAAACAAGCTGTCGAAATCACCCATTGCTCCCGTGTAAAATATCTCACAGCCTTGCGCTATTGCTTCCTCGACAGCATTATCAAGCTTACTACTTATATTTTCAAATACAATCCTGTGACCGAATCCGCAACACGCTTTCATAACAACCTCGTTAGATACACTTTAGATATATTATGTGCCTATATCAAACATCATAACATATAATAGGCATAAAATAAAGTCATAATAAATATGAAATGAGGTTTATTTATGGCTGTAAAGAGTTTATCTATACGAATTGATGAGGAAATGCTCAATAAACTGCACGTTGTTGCCGATTATGAAGGTCGCTCGGCGAACAGTCAGATTTTGATCCTGATTCGTGATGCAATCGAGAAGTACGAAGAAAAACACGGGAAAATTGAAATATGAAAATGAGCAGGACAGTTTCATTGGCTGTCCTGCTCGTTTTATCAGTCGTTATTATTTTTCAAACTGTTCCTTATAATCGATCCCAAACGTTTCCATCGACTTGATGATCGGGCGCATACTCTCGCCGAGATCGCTCAGGGCGTACTCTACTCTCGGAGGTACCTCGGGATAAACGGTGCGGGTGATGATACCGTCATCCTCCATCGAACGCAGGCTGTCGGTCAGCACCTTCTGGCTGATTCCGTCAAGGCTTTCTCTCAGTTCGTTGAACCGCCACGGTCTGACGAGAAGATTTCGCAGGATCAGCAGCTTCCACTTGCTTCCGATCAGGCTCACTGTTGTTGCGACGGGGCAATCGGGCAATTCGGCTTTTGTTTTCATATCGCACCTCCAAAGGTTTATTAAATTAAATAGTGTACACCTTCTACATAGCGTGCCGTAATGAGGACAAGCGAAAATACGCGGCTTTTTCAACTCCGTTCGTTCGGAGATCATTAACAGATAAATACGTTTTTATATAATATCTACTGAATAAATACCAATTTATCTTTGCTCAAAAAGAGCAGCAACATCTCCGCCCTCATCATCTCAATCTTTCTCAGGTTGAGAAGCAGGACAGACATAGCGATGCTGTGGCAAGTTGTTTCCTTC
>JBGUPW010000035.1:0-4102 GCA_045130495.1 Ruminococcus sp.
CATATCGCCGTCAAAATCCGCGCCGCCCAAACGCTGCGCCGCAAGGCTCTCGGGGTCTACCATTACCACATCGGTCAGCTGAGAAAGATAGTGTTTTCTCATATTGCTGGATTTGCCATAGAGCTTTAGCTGAATTTCCTCGTTGCGTGCGATATGCGGATTGCGCAGAAGTGTACAAACCGCGTCGGCATCATATGACGCGCCCGGCGAGTAAAAGCTGTTTTTGTTAAAACGCTCTGTCATTGCCACCGACCAAAACACGCTTTGCCGATGATCCCTTTTGACGCCGGAATCGATCATAAATATCAACAGATCCAGCAAATCATCAGAGAGAAAGCGGTTGTCGCCTTTTACGAGCAGCCTTCCTAAACTGTACTGCCGAATCAGCTTGTCGGCGTTGTCGTTGAGTTCTTTGACACACGCCTTTTCATTGACAAACAAAGGATTCTTTTTAATACATTTGCCGAGAGCATTGTTTTTATTTATAAAATACTGCCTGCGAAAACCTTCATTCAAACAGAAATCATAATAACGCTGCTCTGTTGCCTTTGTAATCCATTCTCTTTTATCTTCGGCAGGGCTATTCTTCCAGCCGTCAGGCAAATCATGCGGACGAAATTCTTCTGCAGTCATAGATAGGGTGTTGAGAAATTGATAATTCAACTCCGTGTGATCGTCGGGTTTTACTTTGCTGACATTGGTTATGTATAGCGCGTGGTTGTATTTCTTGAATACGCGCAGATAATCTTTCCAATCCATTCCGTTCTCAGTCAGCCAGCCATAACCCTTAAACATACTCTGTGTGAGTATCATCTCCACCTGATCAACAGGATGGCTAACGCCCCATATATCAGTAATGAATTGACTGCCGGCGCTTTTCAGGAAATCCTTGAAATTTACCTCGTGAACCATACCCTTAACAAACGGCATGCGGATTTGGAAAGAATGGTGAATGTGTTTACCGCAATAAATATTGTCAACTGCTTTTGCGAGTTCCTTTGAAATCAAACCTTCACCATCATGGCGAAGAACCGTAATATCCCGCAATTCCTCTTTGCGGTTATATTTTTTGACCGCTTCGCTGACAGCAGTTCCCTCTACCGAAACGACTTTTGTATGCGCGCGGTAGGTTTCATTTTTTACAACAATCACACTATGAGGATTGGTTAAGTCAATGCCGTCAATCCTGACACCGCCTGATAGCATTAATCCGTTATAGGCATAGAGCTTTGAGAGCTGACAATCACCGACAACCATATCCATCATAATACGCCGACGCACTTCATCGTGAACATCTGCGCGAATAAACGACAGCTTAGCCTGACGGCTCATACTGCCTGAACGCTCAAAGGCAAGGTAACGCTGTGCGCTGTTCCCGAAGTCGAGTGTTACACCCTCAGGGCGAAACATCGCCTCGGCTTTCTTCTGCCGTTCCATCATTTTCGGAGAGTTGCCCCTGTCAAAAACACCGTTGAAATCCACATAGAAAATCACATCTTGCAAATTGGAAAGCGCTGTGTCGTTTTGCGTTGGTTCAATATTGCTGCCGTGGAGAACACACATTGTCTGGTAAAACAGTGCGTTGTCGTCTTGCTCATCAGCCGCTTCACGCATAATACACTTGCGTGTGTCCGGTTTGCTAAGATGAAATGTGTATTGATTGTTTTCCTCTTTCGCGTAACTGATAAGTGAACGCGCTGAGAGCATGTGGATTTTATATCGCGTATTCAAATTACATCACCTGCCATCAATATTATCATAAATCCTTTTGAAAATCAACCCATTTGCAAATATGAATACTACTCCCACTTTTAACGAGGTGGGAGTTTTGTATTTGCAAAAATATTTCCGAAAGGAGGAATTACCCATGAGTAATTCAAAAGACAACCTTGTACAGTATCCGCTTCCGTACAAGGTGGTGGACGGTTGCCTCTACAGAGAGGTACCCGGCAAAAGCGAAATCACAGCCAAGAAGCTCTGTAACTTTCTGCCATACATTGTCAGCGAGGTCAGCGTAGACGACGGTGCGGAAGTAAAGACTGTGCTTAGGTTAGGCGGTGTTCATTCGAGCGGCAGAGTATTGCCGGAGATCGATGTGACAGGTGCGGAGCTTGGAACCTTCAACTGGCTGATAGAGCGCTGGGGTGCGGACTGCGTTCTTGAACCCAAAAGAAGCGTCAAAGAATACGTCCGTCACGCTATTCAGCAAACGGCAGAGAACGCGGAGAGAATCCAAATTTATCACGTTACCGGCTGGAAGCTGATAGATAATCATTGGGAATATCTGTTGCCGAACAACGGCAAGCACGATGTCAGTCTGAGAGGAAAACTCAGCCGTTATGAGAGGGCTGATAATTGGAAAATCTCGGATTTGGCAAATGTATTTTTGATGATAAACACAATGCCTTTTGCGCCTGCCGAAATCACGTTGCCGTTGCTGGCGTTTACTTTTCTGACTCCGCTGAATGAGTTTCTTCATCAGGCAAATTGCGAACCGAAATTTGTCCTCTGTCTGCTCGGCAGAACAGGAACGCGTAAGAGCACGCTCGCGGCATTGTTCCTTTCTTTCTTTGGCAGGTTCAACAGTTCGGATTTACCGCTTTCGTTCCGTGACACAGCGAACAGTATCATGTACAATGCTTTTTCATTGAAGGACGTGCTGACCTGCATTGATGATTTTCATCCGTGCGGCAAAAAGGAATCGGACAAGCTGACTAATACCGCGCAGCTTATTATGCGCGGCTACGGTGACCGCATTGGCAGAGGAAGATTGAAATCGGACTCCACTCCGATGGAGTCAAGACCGCCACAGGGCAACGCCATCATCACAGCCGAGCAAGCTCCGGACATTGGCGAGAGCGGTACGGCAAGATATTTTTGCTTGGAGCTGTGCGACGGTGTGATTAATTTGCATAATCTTTCAAGTTTTCAGCGCGAAGCAGAGAACGGCGCACTCCGCAGTTGTATGCTGGCGTACACAGAATGGATAAAGGCACGGTTTCTGAAAGACAAAGATACAGAGCGGTCATTTGTCAATCAGTTGAAGAAAAGCTTTCAGAATTACCGTCAGGAGTTTATCAATTCAGGAATCCGCTGTCACGGAAGATTAACCGAAATTTACGCGTGGCTGATGATAGGAATGGAATACTTTTTATCCTTTCTGTTTGAGCATGATGCCATTTCCGAAGAAGAATATCAGGCAACTTTCATTCGGTGCAGAGATTGTCTGTATGAGCTCGCGAAAAAGCAGAGCAGTAGTATTGAGCAGGACAAGCCGACGCACAAATTCATTCAAAAGTTATATTCCTTGATTGAAAGCGGACAAGCTGTGTTGCTGGATAAAAATAATCCGGTAGAATTCAAGCCTGTAAACTATATCGGTTATCGGGATGATGATTATTTCTATCTCAACGCAGATATCGCTCACAAGCAAGTCAAGCGGTTATGCGGTGAGCAGGACGAAGCGTTTTCGATTTCCAAAAACGGATTAATCAAAGCACTTGCTGAGGAAGGCATGACCGTTTGCGATAAAGGTAAAAACACAAAATCTATCCGTATAGGTGATAAAACACTTCGCTTTATCTGCCTGATCAAAGACAAGGCTGACGCGGTCGCGGAGTTGTGTGAATAATCGGGTGACGCGGGTGACAGAGTTTCAAAACCGCCGTCAGCACTGGATTTCTCCTTTTTCTGTCGGGGTGACAAATGTGCAGCATGTTGCATCTTTGTCGCTCCGATTTGTTTTTGAAAAAGCTGATGAACAGTGCGCTGAGGTTAAATGTTGCTCCTGTTGCCCCAAAACACAGCATACCCACTCTACAAAACAGAAAATAAAAGCCTGCTTTATTGCCAGTTTCGCCTTTGTATTACGACCGCCCTCATTCGGCGGCCGCAAAGGCGGATGCGAGCTAGGCCCGCGCCCCTATTTTGAAAAACTATGGAGGAAAATTATTTGAAAAAACAACCGAAAACTGAAATTATTTCAACGAGAGTCACGCCGAAGCAGAGAGAAATTATCGAAGAAAAGGCGTACTCTTCCTACCGAACGCCGAGTATGTATCTGCGTGATTGCGCGCTTGACAAAAAGATTATCGTCGTCAAG
>JBGUPW010000036.1:0-2683 GCA_045130495.1 Ruminococcus sp.
AGGCGACAGCCTTACCTCAATTTTTTGTACAACCTGACGAAAAATCTTACAACGCAATCCGCACACCTGAATTATGCGGTATTGCCTTAATATATCCTGTCTTCTTTTCTGATTTTTTGTTTTTTATTACCCTTGCCGTCCTTGCCGTCCTTGCCGTCCTCATCTTCCTTTGAAAGCCTCATAACCATTGCGATCGAAGTCAAAAACATTATAAGGATATAGACCAAAATGGCTAAAACCGCGCCGATCGACATATATCTCACTCTTTCATTGCCCAACATAACGGCGATCAGCAGCACGCCCGTAAAGCAGCAGATAACCGAAACTATGTTTTTCAGGTTGCTCTGCTTGTCGAACGCACAAAACAGAAATCCGATCGTCGGCACCACGACAAGCGCCATACAGATAATGCAAATCGAGATTACCGACGGCTCAAGCGGCGAGCTCACACCGAAAAGTATCATTATCATGTTAAGCGGCGAAGCCATTGTAACAAGCCCGTCCTCGTTGAATTTCACGTCCTGAAAGAACGGCATTGTACAAATCACTATCTCCAACAGATAGAGCACGCAAATCGTGATCCTCAGCTTTTTTCTTGTTTTTATATCAGGTTTCTTTACCATACAACCCCTCCGAAAAAAATATCAAGCCTATTGTATCACATAATTTCGATTTGCACAATAGAAAAATTTATGTTATAATATCTTTCCGCGTGTAAAAGCGCAAAGAAAGGATGAAAAAAATGAGTTTTATTCACGAATCGGTCGTATACAATATTTATCCGCTCGGCTACTGCGGCGCTCCCAAGGAGAATGACCATGTTCAGAGCTACCGACTTGACAAGGTGCTCGACAGCATAGATCACTTTAAGCAGCTCGGCTTCAACGCCGTTCTGTTCAATCCCGTATTTGAAAGCAGCCGCCACGGTTACGATACCATCGACTACCGCAGGGTTGACTGCCGCCTCGGAGACAACGCCTCATTCAAGATGATCTGCGATACTCTCAGAGAAAACGGGATAAGAGTCATTTTGGACGGCGTTTTCAATCATGTGGGCAGAGAATTCTTCGCCTTTAAGGACGTTCGGGAAAAGAAGTGGGACTCGCCCTACTGCGGTTGGTTCCAAAACCTCAACTTCAACGGCAGCAGCCCGTTCGGTGATCCGTTTTGGTACGAGGGCTGGTCGGGTCATTACGACTTGGTAAAGCTGAACCTGCAAAATCCCGAGGTCGTAAAATATCTTCTCGATTCGGTTTGCTTCTGGATAGACGAGTTCGGGATCGACGGCTTGAGGATCGACGCGGCTGACGTTATGGACTGCGGATTCTTCAAGCAGCTCCGCAATACCTGCAAAGGCAAAAAGCCCGATTTTTGGCTTTACGGCGAGATGGTCGGCGGCGATTACAACCGCGTCACAAGGGAAGGAATGCTCGATTCAGTCACAAACTACGAGTGCTACAAGGGCATTTATTCCAGCCACAACGACCGCAATTATTTTGAGATCGCTCACTCGCTCAACCGTCAGTTCGGCAACGGCGGTATTTACCGCAGCATTTACACCTACAATTTTGTTGACAACCACGACGTTAACCGCGTGGCGAGCGAGCTGCGCAACAAAAACCACCTTTACAATGTGTACACGCTGCTGTTCACCATGCCCGGAGTTCCTTCGGTTTACTACGGCAGCGAATTTGCGGTCGAGGGCAAGCGCACCTGGGAAAGCGACTACGCCCTTCGCCCGTGCCTTGATTTGAACAATGTTCCGAACGCCGATCATAAGCTCTGCGCGCATATCGGCAAGCTCAGCCGCGTCCGCCTCGCGTTGGAGGCTCTGAAATACGGCAGCTTCGAAAACGTTAATATTATGAACGAAAAGCTTGTGTACAAGCGCTTTACGGACAAACAGACCGTGTTTGTGATGTTCAACCTAACCGAGCGCGGAGAAAACCTCGGCTTTGACTCCCGCTGCAGCGCCAAGCTGACCGACGTGCTGAACGGCAATGAGGTGTTCGATTGCAACGGTTGGTGCGAGATTTTCATGCCGCCCTGTTCCTCGCGGATACTTGTTGTAAACGACGGCAGCTTTGCGCTCGACCTTGAACCGGAAAAGACAGAGGCGACAGTTGATGATTCCTCAGAAGAATCAACCGTTCAGGAAGCGGCAGAGATCGAAGTAACCGAAACCGGCTCGATTGAAGAAAAGCCGACCGAAGCCGAATCAACCGAAGAAGAATCAGTTGAAGAAGAATCAGTTGAAGAAGATTCAGTCGAGGAAGAATCAACCGAAGCAGAGCCCGAGGAGATCACCCCCGGCAGATACCGCCACTTCAAGGGAAACGAGTATGAGGTGATAGGCTTTGCACGCCACAGCGAAACTGAAGAAAAACTCGTGCTCTACCGCAGCACAAAGGCTCCCGAGGAAATCTTGGCAAGACCTTACGAAATGTTCGCCGAAACAGTTCTGCTGGACGGAAAAGAAATAAAACGCTTTGCAAGGATTGATTAAAGGCTCCCTTATATAATTAAACCCAAACTCTCAACGTTTTAAGTAATAGATGATTATTCTCTTAGGAATTAAGCCATTTTTCGAGTACGTAGATTACTTAACGCGCAAGTAATTGTCAGATTAAAAATTGGCTTGTTTACTGACTATTTTTGATATATTACTTAATTTGCTGAGAGT
>JBGUPW010000037.1:0-16700 GCA_045130495.1 Ruminococcus sp.
TCGTCGCCGTCAGCCTCGCCCGTCTTTGTCACAAGAGTGTTACTGACGGTTTTACTTTCGCCGTCGGCGGTGATCGCGTGCTCGCCGTCGGCGTCGTTAGTTATGGTGTCGTTGATCGTTATGTCGCTTTCCGACAGCTTTTCGTTGCTCGAAGCAGCAGCGGTCGAACCCGCCGTTTCAATCTGAGTGCCTGTCTGAGTTGAATCCGAGGTAGCTGCCGTTCCCGTTTGAGAAGATCGAGAAGAAGAACTCTCTCCGCCGCTGCACGAGGTGAGCGCAAAGGTGACAGCCACCGCCGACAATAATGAAATCAATACTATGAACCGTTTGTTTACTTTCGCTTTCATAAAAACGCCTCCCTTTGTTTTGTTTGGCTGTATTATAATACGCGAAGTTTAAAAAATACTGAAAGATAAAAAAATCGGTTTTCAGTTTTTTATTATAATAAAACAAAAATTTTAGTTAAACGCGCAGGAGCGCACACTCGGCACGCTCCTGCAATTTCAAGATCGGATTTTTTCTAAATTTAGGGTCGTCAACTTTAGGTTGTCAATTTTCCTATGAATTAATATACTTAACCGCTTCCGTAGCGGCGACGGCTCCGTCGGCCGCGGCTGTTACCAATTGCCTTACTTCCTTTGCTCTGTTGTCGCCCGCAACGAATACACCCGGGGTTTTTGTCCGGCAATTTTCGGATGCTGCGGCGTAGCCCGCTTCGTCGAGGTCGATCAGCGACGAAAAGTTTTGATTTTCTGGGATTCTGCCCACAGCGACAAACAATCCGCTCACTTCGAGCGTCGAGACTTTTCCGTCTTTGTCCGTCACCTCAATGCTTTCGAGCCGTCTGCCCGCGTTCAGCTTTGTGACGCGGCTGTTGAGCACAAAGCTCACGTTGTCGCGGCTTTTCAGCTTCTCAACCGTTGAATCCTCTCCCCTGAACGCGTCGCGGCGGTGAATGAGATATACTTTTTCCGCGATATCCGCCATATACAGGGCGTCCTCAAGCGCGGTGTTTCCTCCGCCCGCCACAGCAATCTTCTTGTTGCGGAAGAACGCTCCGTCGCAGGTAGCGCAATATGATACTCCCCTGCCCGTCAGCTTGTCCTCGTCGGGCAAGCCTAACTTTCTGTTCGCCGAGCCTGTTGCTATAATTACTGCCTTAGCCTCATATTCATTCTTTGGGGTAACGACGGTCTTAACCTCTCCGCCGTCCCGAATCTCAACCGCTTTTTCAAACTTTATCTCGGCACCGAGAGATTTTGCCTGCTCGTAAATTTTCGTTGCAAAATCGAAGCCCGAGATGTGCTCCGCCGAGGGATAGTTTTCTATGTCGGGCGTATTGATGATCTGTCCGCCGTAGCTCAGCGCTTCAAGCACGATAACGCTCTTGGAAGCGCGGCGGGCGTAAATCGCGGCTGTCAGCCCCGCAGGACCTGCGCCGATAACAACAATATCCGTCATATCAGTTTACCCCAACAGCGCCTCAAGCGCCTCCTTAGGAACGAGCCCGATGCTCCTGTCGGCTTCCGCGCCGTCCTTAAAGAGGATCACGCAGGGAATCGACGAGATGTCATAATCGTCGGCGAGCTCGGGATTTTCGTCGATGTTCACCGCAGCAACGATAACATCCGTTCTCTCCTCGGATATCTGCTCCAAAGCCGGTCTGAGCATTCTGCACGGGCCGCACCAATCAGCGTAAAAATCCGCTAACACAGGAAGCTTTGCCTGCAATACTTCTTCATTGAAATTATCTACCGTTACATTTTTAACTGCCATTTTTATTGCTCCTTTTCAACGTTTTGCAGCACCTTGTACAGAATACGGTACAACTCTGCTGCCTCTTCCTCGGATAAATCCAAGCATTTTCCTATCTTGCACGGGACGTCAACCGCCCTGTTTTTAAGCTCCTCGCCGCTTTCGGTCAGGGAAACTATAAGATTGCGCTCGTCGCGCTCGGAACGCGTGCGAGTGATATAGCCCTTAGCCTCAAGCTTTTTCAGCAGCGGCGTGAGCGTGCTGGGGTCAAGCAGCAGCGTTTTGCCTATCGCCTTGACATTGGAGCTGCCGTACTCCCAAAAATACATCATTACAACATACTGCGTATAGGTCAGATTAAGCTCGTCCAGATACGGCGTGTACCGCCGCTGTATCTCCTTGGCGCAAAGATACATCGGAAAGCACAGTTGGTTTTTCAACCTTAACGCTTCGTATTTTTCTTCCATAAGCTTATAAACTCGCGGCAATGTCGTCTTCGATTTTTGCCGGCTCAACCGTGGGATTGTACCTGCCGACGACCTTGCCGTCGCGGTTCACCAAAAACTTTGTAAAGTTCCACTTTATATCCGACGCGCTTTTTGTGGTCTTGCTGATTTTGGCGATCGCCTTCATTGTCGCCTTTGCTTTAAGCCCCTTTACTTCCTCGTCGGGCATTTCGCTTTTCAAAAACGTGTAGAGCGGATCCTCGTTTTCGCCGTTTACGTCGATTTTCTTCATCTGGTCAAAC
The DNA here is from genome assembly GCA_045130495.1 of Ruminococcus sp. Lineage (GTDB taxonomy): Bacteria > Bacillota > Clostridia > Oscillospirales > Acutalibacteraceae > Ruminococcoides. The sequence goes on from JBGUPW010000037.1 coordinate 2,504, forward strand.
TGCGTTTTGTAGCGAAGCGTGCAGAACTGATGGATCTCATCGTCGCTCTCCGGCGCCTGATTCGCAAACTGGTTGCACGGAAAATCCAAAATCTCAAAGCCCTTGTCGTGATACTTCTCGTAAAGCTCCTCAAGACCCTTGTACTGCGGTGTAAATCCGCAGCCCGTGGCGGTGTTCACAATAAGCACAACCTTTCCGCGAAGCGAGGCGAGATCGAAATCTTCACCGCGGCGTTTTTTTACCTTGAAATCATAAAATGACATATTTCTTCCTCCTTTAAAGAAATTATTTTGTTTACAAATTAATTGTATCAAAAACATTTGTGTTTGTCAATAGGTTTTAAAAAATATTTTGCATACAAATTATTAATTTTGTACAGCAAATATCGCAAAATGTTTTCAAAAATCCTTGTAAAATCCGCCGCTCTATGTTACAATTATTCCAAGCAAATCCAAAATTATTCATCAAGAAATGAGGTTATTGTATGAAAGTTACAAACGACATTGTTTACGTTGGCGTGAACGACCACAAAGTTGACCTGTTCGAGGGACAGTATGTTGTGCCAAACGGCATGGCTTACAACTCATATGTCATTCTTGACGAAAAAATCGCGGTTATGGACACAGTTGACCGCAGATTTAAATTTGAGTGGCTCAACAACCTTGACGAGGCTCTCGGCGACAGAAAGCCCGACTATCTTGTTGTTCAGCACATGGAACCCGACCATTCCGCAAACATCTTCAACTTTATGACGAACTATCCCGACGCGACAATCGTTTCGAGCGCCAAGGCGTTCACCATGATGCAAAACTTCTTCGGCACCGATTTTGCCGACAGAAGAATCGTAGTCAAAGAGGGCGACACCCTCTCGCTCGGGGAACACACCCTCGCTTTTGTGGCAGCTCCCATGGTTCACTGGCCCGAGGTCATTATGACCTACGACGTAAAGGACAAGGTTCTTTTCTCGGCTGACGGCTTCGGAAAATTCGGCGCTTTGGACGTCGAAGAGGATTGGGCTTGTGAGGCGAGAAGATACTACATCGGAATCGTCGGCAAGTACGGTGCTCAGGTGCAGAACGTTCTCAAAAAAGCCGCTAAGCTCGACATCGAGATCATCTGCCCGCTTCACGGTCCCGTTCTCACCGAAAATCTCGGATACTACCTCGACCTCTACAACACATGGTCAAGCTACAGCGTTGAGACCGAGGGAATTATGATCGCCTACACCTCGGTTTACGGCAACACAAAGCAGGCTGTTGAGCTGCTTGCCGAAAAGCTCAAGGCTAACGGCTGCCCCAAGGTCGTTGTCAACGACCTCGCCCGCGAGGACATGGCTGAGTGCGTTGAGGACGCTTTCCGCTACGGAAGGATCGTTTTAGCCACAACCACCTACAACGCGGAGATCTTCCCCTTCATGCGCGAGTTCATTGAACACCTCACCGAGAGAAACTTCCAGAACAAGAAGATTGCCCTTATCGAAAACGGTTCATGGGCGCCCCTCGCTGCAAAAATCATGAAGAAAATGCTCGAAGGCTGCAAGAACATCGAATTCATTGAGCCCGTTGTACGCATTATGTCCGCGCTCAACAACGACAGCCGCGAGCAGATCGACAAGCTCGCCGCCGCCCTCTGTCACGACTACATCGAGCAGGATGGCGAGACCGCCAACAAGAACGACCTCACCGCGCTGTTCAAGATCGGCTACGGTCTGTATGTTGTCACCTCCAACGACGGCAAAAATGACAACGGCTTGATCGTCAACACCGTTACTCAGGTCACAAACCAGCCCAACCGCATCGCGGTCTGCATCAACAAGCAGAACTATTCGCACCACACCATTAAGAACACCGGCGTTATGAACGTAAACTGCCTGTCCGTTGAGGCTCCGTTCAGCGTATTTGAGAACTTTGGCTTCCAAAGCGGCAAAAACGTTGACAAGTTCCAAAGCTTTGAAACTCTCCGCTCCGACAACGGTTTAGTGTTCCTGCCCAAATACATCAACTCCTTTATGTCGCTCAAGGTTGAGGATTACATCGATCTCGACACACACGGAATGTTCATTTGCAGCGTCACCGAGGCGCGCGTGATTTCCGACAAGGAGACAATGAGCTACACCTATTATCAGAACAACGTTAAGCCCAAGCCCGAAACCGAAGGCAAAAAGGGCTGGGTCTGCAAGATTTGCGGATATATTTACGAGGGCGATGAGTTGCCCGAGGACTTCATCTGTCCGCTCTGCAAGCACGGAGTTGCGGACTTTGAGCCGATTGAAGGATAGTCTGTCAAAACAAATTCTCACGGGAGCGCGCGGCTGTGCGCTCCCGATTTGTTGCGGAGGAAGCAATGAAAAAATACATTCTCGCCCTTGACGAGGGTACGACGAGCGCTCGGAACATTCTTTTCGACAGAGATTTTCATGTGGTGAGCATGGCACAGCACGAAATACCGCAGATTTATCCTCGTCCCGGTCTTGTAGAGCATAATCCTGCCGAAATCTACGCCTGTCAATACGCCTCAATGACAGAGTGCGTTGCAAAAAGCGGAGTTTCTCCCGATGAGATCGCGGGTATCGGCATTACGAATCAGCGCGAAACGACTGTTGTATGGGATAAGGCAACGGGAAAGCCCGTATACAACGCCATTGTATGGCAGTGCCGCAGAACGGCGGATTATTGCGAGGAGCTTGAGCGCTTGGGATATGCGGATTTGATAGCCGAAAAAACGGGACTGCGCCCCGACGCGTATTTCAGCGCCACCAAAATCAAATGGATCCTCGACAATGTGAACGGCGCACGGGAAAAAGCGGAGCGCGGCGAGTTGCTTTTCGGAACCGTTGACACATGGCTGCTCTGGAAGCTTACCGGCGGAAAAGTACACGTGACCGACCGCACCAACGCCTCGCGCACGATGCTCTACAACATTCACAAGCACGAATGGGATACGGAGCTTTGCAAGCTTCTCACGATACCGCCGCAAATGCTTCCCGAGGTTCGCAGCAGCAGCGAGATCTACGGCTATATCGAGCTTATGGGAGCTAAAATCCCCGTCTGCGGCATGGCAGGCGACCAACAGGCGGCTCTGTACGGTCAAGGCTGCACGCAGTCGGGAGATTTAAAAATTACCTACGGAACCGGCTGCTTTTTGCTTGCAAACACGGGAAAAATGCCCGTTTTGAGCCGTCACGGTCTGGTGACGACCGTTGCAGCGACCTGCGAAAACGAGCCTGTGCAGTATGCGCTTGAAGGAAGCGTATTCGTCGGCGGCGCGGTGATCCAATGGCTCCGCGACGGGTTGAGGTTCATCGGCAATGCGGCTGAAAGCGAAGCAGTCGCAAAGAAAGCGCGCGACAACGGCGGAGTGTACATCGTTCCCGCCTTTGCAGGCTTGGGCGCTCCTCACTGGAACATGAGAGCGCGCGGAGTCATAACGGGTCTTACGCGCGGAGCCGGTGCGGAACACATCGTTCGTGCCGCGCTTGAAAGCATCGCATATCAATCCGAGGACGTTATAGCCGCCATGCGCGAGGACACGGGAGCCTCGATAAACGCGCTCAAAGCGGACGGAGGCGCGTCGGCAAACAATCTGCTCATGCAGTTTCAGGCGGATATCTCAAACCTGAACGTGATTCGCCCTGCTCAGACAGAGGCTACTGCGGCAGGCGCGGCAATGCTCGCGAGCAAAGCTGTCGGCTTTTGCCAAAGCCCGCAATCCGATAAATCATCAGTTACCGTATTCAAACCCGATATGACACCCGAACGCCGCGAAATGCTGCTGAACGGCTGGCGCAGGGCGGTCAGATCCTGCCTGTTAAGCGAGAAAGAATTATGATAGAAGTAACAGAAAGAAGAATCCCATCATCCGACGGAAAACACAAGCTTTACTTTCGCATATTCACGCCTGAAGGAAAGGCAAAGGGACTTTTTCACGTTGTACACGGTATGACCGAGCATATCCGCCGCTACGAGGGCTTCATGCGCGAAATGGCGGAGCACGGCTATATCTGCTACGGCTTTGACAATATCGGGCACGGCTATACCGCCGAAAACGAAAGCGAGCTCGGCTGCATAGATAAGTGGGAGAACATGGTTGAGGATGTTCAGACCGTCACGCGCCTTATGAAAAAGAAACACGGCTATGCTCTCCCCTGCTTTTTGATGGGACACAGCATGGGCTCGTTTATCGCACGCTGCGCCGCCAATCCCAATTATTGGGACAAGGTGATTTTCATGGGCACGAGCGGTCCCAACCCCGTCGCGGACGCAGGTCTTTCCCTGTTAACAGCAAAAATAAAAAGGGACGGCGGACGCGCCGAGGCGCCCGACATCCAAAAGCTGATTTTCAGCAGCTATTGCCGTCACTATAAAGAGGAGAATGACTATTTAGCGTGGCTGAGCACGAAAAAAGAGGTGCGCGACGCCTACCGCGCCGACAAATACTGCTCCTATAATTTCAAGTTGAACGGCTATTACGCTCTGATCAAGCTGCAATCCATATGCAACCGAAAAGTTTGGTTCACACACATCAGCGATAAGCTGCCGATTCTCCTCGTTTCTGGCAACGGAGACCCCGTGGGAAACTACGGCAATGGAGTCACAGCGGTATTCAATTTGCTGAAAAAGCAAGGCAAGGACGTAAGAATGAAGCTCTATAACGGCTGCCGCCATGAAATACTAAACGACGTCTGCCACGATGAGGTTGTTGAGGATATTTTGTTTTTTATTGATTGTTATTAACGTTAACAGAGGTGTGCAAAATCCTCACACACCTCAATTTCAAAGTATGATGTCTCAGATAGTAATTTAACAAACTTACCAAGACTTGCTTTGTAAGTTTCTCTTTGGTGCCCTAAAGTACCAAGCAAAACCCCTTGCCGCATATCCGCAGCAAGGGGTTTTGCCGAAAAAGAATAATTATAGATTCACTAAACCAAATCAAAGTTCAGTAATGAACATACATTCTTGTCGGTTCGGGGTCGCTGCCCTTGACCATGCACAAAAATTCCCAGCCGTAGCGTTCGTAGAAGCTTGTATGGTCGGTCACAAGGTAAATCGGCGAAACGCCCTTTGACTTCAAATCCTCAACGGTCATATTGAGCAGCCTTCCCGCGATTCCGCGGCCTCGGTACTCCTCCTCGGTATAAACGGCGCAGACGTTGGGCGTCAAGTCCTTTCTCTCATGGAAATCGTTTTCGATAACTCCCATGCCGCCGATGATTTTGTCACCGTCAAGGCACAGATACCAGCCGTATTCGGTGCTTCCGCTCAGATAAGCGTCCATACATTCCAGATAAGCCTCAACGGGAATGCCCCACTTTTCATGGAACCACTGAGCGGCAGCGGCTTTTATTTCGGGTCGCTCACGAAGCGTTATATAAGAGTATTCTTTCATTTGGTAAACCAATCCTTTCATTTAGCCGGATAATTTTTACTAAATTTTATCATAAATTCCAAAGATATGCAACAAAAAATCAAAAACCGCCTAAATAACCATTTAAAAATATTTTTAAATAGATATTGACAAATCTCCTTGCAAACGCTACAATCTATTTAAGAAAGATTTTAAATAGATTGGAGAATTTCCCATGTCTATAAACAAAATTCTTTCCGCTTTAGCCGATGACACACGCAGAGCTATTATTATGAAGCTGCGAGAGGGCAAGATCAACACGGGCGACTTAGCCGAGTACCTTGATATTACTCCGCAAGCATTATCATACCATCTGTCAAAGCTGAAAAAGGCGGATATCATATACGAAACAAAACACAAGAATTTTATTTATTACGAATTAAATCTTTCTGTTCTCGGTGAGCTCATCGTTTGGCTTAACGCTTTGAAAGGAGAGAATGACGATGAAAATTAAAAAAATATTGCTTTTATCTTTAGCGGTTTTGCCGCTGATAGTAAGCTTGGTCGCGCTGATTTTTCTTCCCGACCAAATCCCCGCGCATTACGGAGCCGAGTTTACGGTTGACCGTTACGGAAGCAAGTATGAAATATTGATTTTACCGATTGTGATCTTTGTTTTAAGCTTTATCTTTTTACTTCCGGGAATCTTTATTAAAAACGAACAGAACAAAAAAGTGATATTAGATTTTGGTATAGCTGTTATCCTTGCTTTTAACGCATTGGATTATTATATTCTTTATATTCAGAGCAACGACATAAAAAGTATCAACTCGGGCTTTTCCGATATCGAAAGAATACTGTTGTTGATTTTCGGAGTTCTGTTCATTTTTATCGGAAATCTTATGCCGCTGACCAAAAAGAACTCTTTTATCGGATTGAGAACAAAATGGAGCATGAGCAACGATACCGTATGGAAAAAATGTCAACTGTTCAGCGGCATTTCCATGATCATACTCGGTGTTGTACTTGTTATTATTGCTTTTATTTCTCCGAATATCTTTTTAATGATAGGCTTGTTGATCGGCGTCGCTGTTATAGATACAATATATTCTTATATAGCGGCAAAAAAATACATCAGCACAGTTGAGTGATAAATATTAATTTTATCCGTTCTGAAAAGCTCTTCATAAATACAAATTATAACGCCGCTAAGCAGGAAATATGCCTCTTTTATTAACACCTCCGATGTTATGATACAGAGATAAACTATCCGGCGGCATTTGCAGGAGGGATCATTATGTCACAAATAAGTGTAAACGGACTTACTTTTTGCTATGAGGGAAGCTTTGACAATATATTCGAGGATGTATCGTTTTCGATAGATACTGACTGGAAACTCGGTTTTATCGGCAGAAACGGTAAAGGCAAGACAACTTTCCTTAATATCCTTATGGGAAAGTATGCTTACACCGGTTCTGTGAGCGCGTCAGTCAGATTTGAATACTTCCCGTATCAGCTTTCCGATGAGCAGATCAATATGCCGGCTTCCGAGTTCATCGCCGATATCAAGCCGGACTGTGAAGAATGGCGTGTCATACGTGAGCTTTCACTGCTGAGTGAGGAGGCTGATATACTGTATCGTCCCTTCAAAACGCTCAGTCACGGTGAACGCACAAAGGTTATGCTGGCGGTGCTGTTTTCGGGTGAAAATGACTTTCTTCTGATAGATGAGCCTACCAACCACCTGGACAGCAACGCTCGTGAAATCGTAAAGGAATACCTTGCATCAAAGAGCGGTTTCATATTGGTTTCTCACAACCGTGACCTGCTTGATCACTGTATCGACCACGTTCTTGTACTCAACAGGAAAAGCATAGATGTGCAGAACGGCAACTTCTCCGTCTGGTGGGAGAATAAGCAGCGCCGGGATAACTTTGCGATTGCCGAGAACGAGAAGCACAAAAAAGAGATAAAAAAGCTGCGGCAGTCGGCAAAACGTACCGCTGAATGGGCTGATAAGAGTGAGCGCACAAAAATCGGATTCGATCCGATAAAAGAACATGACCGCAGTATCAGTACACGCGCATATATCGGCGCTAAAACAAAGAAAATGCAGAAACGTGTCAAGGAGATGCAGAACCGTATTGAGCATGAAATAGAGGAAAAAGAGGGGCTGCTCAGCGACATCGAGCGGACTGCCGAACTAAAGCTTTCACCGCTTGACCATCACAAGAATATTTTTGTGAACGTCCGCGATTACAGTTTCAGATACAAGGATGCGGATCATCCCGTTCTGAATCATCTAACCTTCGATGTCAAAAAAGGTGACAGAATTGCTCTTGTCGGTCAGAACGGCTGCGGAAAATCGACTCTGATCAAGAGGATACTGCAACGTGCCGGTATGGACAGCGAACCGGGAGACTTCACGGAAAGCGGGGAATTAGAGGTGGCTTCCGGACTCATCATTTCGTCAGTCAGTCAAGATACCTCTTTCCTTCACGGCAGTATATGGGACTTTTGCGAGGAAAAAGGTCTGGATAGAACGATGTTCGGCGCACTTCTCAGACAACTTGACCTTGAGCGTGTGCAGTTCACTAAAAACATGGAGGATTTTTCGGAAGGACAAAAGAAAAAAGTGCTGATAGCGTCAAGTCTGCTCACTCCCGCGCACCTCTATATCTGGGACGAACCGCTGAATTACATTGACATTTTTTCACGAATGCAGATAGAAAAGCTGCTCAATGAGTATCAGCCCACATTGTTGTTTGTGGAACACGATGTACGTTTCCGTGAGCTGGTGGCGAATAAAACACTTGAATTATCATCCGAGCAGAAATTCCGGCAGTGAGCACAGTCCCCCAAAGGCAGCAGGGAACTATCCTTCAACAGTTTATATTTACAGTATGACTACAAGCAGGCGCTCCGGATATAGGAACGCCTGCTCTTCGTTTATTCGTTTGTGTTGCCGCCGAACAAGTCGGTGAAACAGCTTGATATAGCAAGAGCTATCAGACCCACAAAACCTGATAGCTCTTTATTTTTTAATATTTCAAATGATTAATGCTATTCTGTTCTCCGCAAAGAGCCGTACTGCTTTGATAAACAAGGCGTTACATAAAGCTTAAACCGCCTTTGCTCCGATAACGGGTCCGTTTTGCATATCTACACTTATACAGCCGAACTGCAAGGATGTTGAATCGGTCGTTCCGTCTTCAAACGTTACTTCCGCAGTAACCCTGACCTTGCTGAACATTTCATCATAGATAACTCTAAAATCGTTCATTATTTCATTCACATAACTTTCGTCAGATACCGACCCTTCGGAATTCAAATGCTTAATGGCAGCTTTGGCTTCATCGCTGACATTATCATCCGAAGAAATATGGGCAAGAAGAAAAACAGGGAAAGTTTGCATTTCGGAGTAATCTTTAAATTCTGTTGTGTATTGGTTTTCAAAATCAACGCTGTAGCTTGAGTATTGCTTATCTTTTTCTATATAGCTTTCGATCTTATTATCACTCTCGACCTTATCCGTGATTTTATCGGAAGCCGCAGCCTTGTCAGGATATTGCTCGCGATATTCGGAAGCAAACGAATCGTAAGGAAACAAATAAACGGCATTATCGACTGTGTATTTTATTGATTTGATGTTTCTTCCGTCACAAAAAATTGCGAACGGAACTGCGCAATTGTAAACCCGAGTTTTTTTATCACCATCGACCATAACGCTGCTTTCACCGCTGATAGGAGCGACCGACGCGACCTTTACGAAAGAATTTCCGCCGATTTCGGCAGCGCTTGCTTTCAGGACGAAGGAGTTCCCGCCGCCTTTAAAATTGACGACAACAAGGGTAACAAGCATTACCGCTGCCAAACAAGCTGCTATAGCTGAAATATATTTGATTCTGTTAGTTTTTTTGTGTTTGGTTGTATCCATGGATTTTATCTTCTTCACAAGTTCATCAGGTGCGTGAACTTCATCAAACACGCTTTGATAAAGCTCGTGTGTATCTTTGTAATCACTCATATCCACGCCTCCCCAAGTTTATCCTTTAACATTTTTCTTGCTCTCATTAATCTTGTTTGCACATTGCTTTCCGATATTCCGAGAACATCTGCAATTTCATTACACTGATAGCCTTCATAATAGTACAGATGTAAAACCGAGTTGTATTTCTTCGGCAGCTTCATAACCTCAGCAAAAATCTCGGATTTTTCGGAATCTATGTACTCAGGTTCATAATCTAAATCGTTGAACGAAATAACCTTTCTCTGCCAAAAGGAACGCCAAAGAGACTTGCTTTCATTTGCAACAACTCTGACAAGCCATTTTCTTACATGATCGTCATTTACAAAATCGACGTCACTTTTCAACAGCTTTAAAAAGGAATTCTGAGTTATATCTTCGGCATCGCTCTTGTTTTTACAAAAGCTCAATGCCAAACGGAATACAACATCCGCGTAGTTTTCAACTATCCTATTAAAATCGGATGAGTCCACAAATACCACTCCCCTCTCCGGTATAACACATAAGTGCAATACCGCACAATTACGGTGTGCATATTGTGCAGTGTTGCCTAAGATATTATACTTCTTTTTCTCCGTTTTGAAAAGATATTCATATATATAACGCCTTGAAGAATCAAAATATCACAAAAAAATTAAATAATTTTTTAAAAATCGCCGCCAAACAGGAATCATCCCGCTTGACGGCATTTATTATTCTTTATCGGAATTTTGTTCTCACTCGCTTAATCGAGCTTGGAAACAATAACCTTTCCGTCAGAATCTAACAGAGGCGTTATACCGGCTCCGTATCCGGATTTCCAAAGTAAATAATTTACGCCTGTTTCTTTGTCTACCATAATCTGACGAACACCTTCGTCTGATATCTGAGAGCCGTCTTTGTAAACGATCTCAAATCTTTGTTCTTTCTTTGCCATTATTTTCTCCTTTCTTCCCGGCGGTCATTTCGTAAATAGGGATAAAATATTCTGTCGGCTGTGCAAGCTCGTCACTGTGCTTGCACAGTTATTTTCTTTTGCCGCATTGCCGCCGAGCACAAAATAATTATTCAATAAGTCCGCTTTTTGAAAACTTCGGTTCACATCTAAATCTCCGCTTTCAAACGCTTCAATAAACGTCGTAATCACTGCCCTTCTCTGACAAACGGATATTGTATTTCATCGCTTAGCAGTGCCGAATATGCCTTAACTTTTCTGAACGTATTACCCATCATCTCGCGTTCACGATATGAGCGGAGCTTGTCCATATCAAACTCGGCGTAAAACGATCCCTCTGTTTCGGCGTCGGCAAGTAAGAGCGTATTGTCAACACATTCGTCGTTATCATTCCAGCAAATCGGACTGTACGCACATGAGTTGCCCGCGTTTTTGCCGTTTGGATTCGCCATTGCAACGCCGCACATATTCTCATACGCTCTCGTGGAAAGAGCCTGCAAGCGAGGGCGCATACTAACGCAATCATTGGGAACAAGAATTATTTCCGCACCCTTGAGCATCAGGATCCTTGCGCTTTCGGGGTACTCTCGGTCATAGCAGATCATCACGCCGATTTTAACGCCGTCAAAGTCACAAGCTTTGAACTCTGTTCCCGATTCCAACACTTTTTCATCGGCAAAGTCACAGGTGTGAACTTTGGAATACTTCAACAATATCTCGCCGTTTTTGCCGATTACAAAAGCGGAGTTTTGAGGCTTGACCTTTCCTTTTGTCAAGGCAGTTGCGACGAGCCCGACACCCAATTCCTTTGCCTTATCGCAAAGCACATCTAAATCACTTTCGGAAACTGCCGAGTCATTATTGATCGTAAAATCATATCCGGTGATAAAACATTCGGGTAACAGAAGAACATCAGCATCATTTTTCTTTGCTTCTGTCATGTATTTTATTATCGTTTTTATGTTTTCTTCGTACGCCCGATTTTCGGAACGCTTTTGAAGAACAGCGACTTTAAAAATCATTTCACTTTCCTCGTCATCTCATTAATTTTCAGTTTAATAAAACGAGTGATTTGTCATCAAAACCATGTTGTCGGAAGAAACAAATCCTCTTTTACTGTAGTAGCCCTCGGTCTTTTCGCCCTTTGAGGTTATAAGATAAATATTTACAACTCCGATTTACAACTCCGATTTCCGACAACGCTTTTTCCAACGCTTGCAGCAATGCACTTCCAAATCCCTTGTTTTGCTCCGATGTTTTGACGCAAAACTCCTGTATCTGAAAATGTGTCCGTTGTAATACTGTTTCTTTTGTCCGTGAATCATTCCACGGCTCGGCATTAAAAACCGACACAAACAAATCAGCGTATTCGGCGATATGAGAAAGCGCCATATCCGTTATTTCAAACGCTCGGTTGCCGCCCTTATCAAACAGATCCAATGATTTTATATCCATTACTCCCGAAAAAATGAAGTTTGAAAAACATCCAATAAATCAGTTACGGCAGTCACGCCGTCGGGAACCGTTTTACCGTCGCGGTTTATCCATATCGCTTTGATACCGACAGCGCCTGCTCCTTTAACGTCACTGCTCAATGAGTCGCCGATGTGAACGACCTCATCAGGAGAAATCCCGGTTTTGTTCAAAGCGTATTCAAACAGCTCGCTTCTCGGCTTATACGACTTGGCGTCCTCGCTTGTGAAAACTCCGTCCGGCTTGAAGCCGTGGAACGCAATGGCTTCGTTGATATCCGAAGTGTCGATGTTGGAAACGATAAAGACCGGAACGGGACACTTCTCAAAAAAATCTTTTGCTTCGGGAAAGGCAGGCGGCGCTGTCCAGTGCCTGAACATCATCTCGCTCAGCTCTGCTGCGTCGGCTGTTGAATTGAAATGATCGATCATTTTTTGAATCGAGCGGTATTCAAGCTCTCTTTGCCTGACAAAGCTATCCCCGTGAGCGTTGCGGAACATCGTCTGAAATTCGTTCCACCAATAGCTGCCGATATCGGAATAGTTTTGAACAACTCCCGTCTCAAAAATGATTTGTCTGACCTGCTTGATAACTGCGTCGTCCTCATGTACCAATGTACCGTAAAAATCCGTAAAAACTGCTTTTACCATTTTATTTCACCTCATATACATTTGCCTCATATACAATTATCTCATATACATTTATCTCGTATACATTTATAGTTTATACTGCATAAAATTGTTATTTTTCACAAATCCAAAATCCGAGTACAAAAGCACACCCATATCCGAAGCTGTGATTTGAACAGTGCCGCAGCCCTGCATTTTGGCTTCCTCAATCACCTTGGAAAGCAACGTCTTTGCGATACCCTTTCGCCTGTAGGCTTTATCGGTAAACATACTTGACAGAAGTCCGATTTTTCCGCTTGGGCAGCTGAAATACGGCGGTTTTTCCACGACAGACATTCCGCTTGTGCCAATGATTCTGTCCTTATCCAAAGCAAGCCATGATACAAAAGTACCGTCTGACAAATGACGCAAATAATAATCTCTCAGAGCAGGTTCAAGGTCGATATCCTCTTTTGCGCCTTCCTCTCGCAGCTGATCGATTCGCATTTTTATAAATACATCAAGGTCATTTTCGTTTAGTTTTCTGTATGTAAAGTTCATAATCTCACCTGAATAATTCTGCTGTCTCCGATACCTTTTTCTTTGTAAATATCGTACACATCGGCAGATGCTTTCAGCATACAGGAAAGGATTTTGATATTATCGGGATCCTCGCCGAGTATTGTTTGAAGCTCTGCCAACGCTTGGAACATTTTATCATAATACTTAAAGTCGTTAAGTTGTTTAATAATTGCAATAAAAAACAAATGAATTTGAAAATGAAACTACTTGGGATTTGATTTTCGATTGCAGATTGATATTATCACATAATGTTAAAATGTTCAAATTTATCATCTTTCGATTGTATGTATCAAAATCATATCTTAATTCTACCACGAATTCGACAATATGGCAACAGAAAACGCCGCAAAGCAGGAGATTATCCCACTTTGCGGCTGTGATTATAATTCTAATATAGAATTATTTTCTCACTCGCTTAATTAATTATAATACCAATTATACTTAGTTTAGTATTATTTTTTTGATACGGCTTAAAATGATTACATTTTTGTAACAAAAAATAGTAAAATCAATGAACCGATTCCACTTAAAAAGCATCTAATTAATGTAATCAAATTTGAAAGGATAGTTTCAAAATGAAAAAAGAAGAATTGAGAAAGGTTTACGTTGCTCCAAGCGAGAGCTATCATCAATGTGTTGTCGACACACTTGACAGCCTTGAAGAAACTCCGGCTAAGCATAATAATCACAGAATGATCGTAGCTATATGCGTCGCTGCGGTTATATTGACTGTTTTTACCGTTACAGCTGCAGCTTCCGGTATGTTTGGACTGATTGCAACCAAAAGAGGAACATATGGTCTGGATGTGACTGTTGAAAACAGCGAATCATCCGACAGCACTCGTCAAGGGATGAAGTTGAAATTCGGTTATCTGCCTGCCGAATATGAAAGCGGAGAGTCAGACAATTCCAGTTTTAATTATGAGAATGAAGGCACTTATTTCACCGCGTGTATTTGTTATACCGATTACTACAGCGATGACATTAACAATGTTATAAAAACCGAAGAAACGGAGTATGATGGACATAAGACTCTTATAATTTCATTCAAAGAAGCAAAGAATACCGATAAAATGTATTACAGCACATTAAAGTAATATCTACTGAATAAATGCCAATTTTTCTTTGCTCAAAAAGAGGAGCAACATCTCCGCCCTCATCATCTCAATCTTTCTCAGGTTGAGAAGCAGGACAGACATAGCGATGCTGTGGCAAGTTGTTTCCTTC
>JBGUPW010000038.1:0-13379 GCA_045130495.1 Ruminococcus sp.
CGGCTCATATTGTCACGTCCCTTATGGGACATATGAGCCGCATGGTGAAACAACGTCATTACCCCGTCCGGTTGTTGATAGGAAACATAACGTTTGAGTCAGCGCCCAAGGGAGCCCGCAAGGGGCTCCCCTACAAATTGGTTTGAATTATTTAATATACGTTTAAATATGGTTGTAGGGGCGAACCTTATGATAAATAATAATCAAATCAGCGTTAGCTGCTCCTCGCCCTTGTCCTCGGCGGACAAAAATGCTCCGAGGGCGGGAATTGTCTTTGCGCGGTAGCGGCGCGGGTTTGCAAAGGTGTTTTCTTTGTATTCCTCCACGCTTTGGAGAGTTTGACCCTTTTTGAGCTTCATCACATTTATACCCTGGGTTGTGCGGGTCGCCTTCAAGGTTATTGCCCCGGAGTTTACCAAAAGCACTCTGCCCGACGAAGCGGTGAACTTGACTTCCCTGTCCTCGGGAATGAACAGAACTCCCGCCAAAGCAGCCTTGTCCGAGCACGCGCCCGTCAGCTTTTTGCGGTTGTTTTTGGTGGCGTACAGGTCAAGGTTGACCTTAGCCGCCTTGCCGTTTTCATACGCGAAAACAAGCATTCCCGAATAGTCCTTCGTCGCGACCATGCAGACCGCGTTTTCGCCCTCGTCCATGCCTAACTTTGCAGGGATATAATCTCCGAGCTCGCTCGCCTTGCCGTTGCCGAAATCGTTCGCCTTTACCTTGTAAACCTGAGCCTTGTCGGTGAAAAACAGCAGGTCGCAGTTGTTCGTGTACTCGATTTCCTGAGTTATTTCGTCGCCGTCCTTGTGCTTGTGCGCTCCGCTCATTCTCAGGGATTTGGGCGTTATTTTCTTGAAATAGCCCTCCCTTGTAAAGAAGAAGGTGCAGGGGTAGTCGGGAACCGTTTCGGCTTCCTCGACGTACACCGAGGTGTCCTCAAAGATTATCACGCTCTGACGGGGCTGACCGTATTTTTCGGCGACCGCCTTAAGCTCCCTGACGATTATGGTTTTTATACGCGCCTTGCTTTTGAGTATGTCGTCGAGCGCGGAAATCTCCTTTTGAAGCTGCTCTATATCCTGAGTCCGCTTTAAAATATATTCTCGGTTCAAATGGCGCAGCTTTATCTCAGCCACGTATTCAGCCTGTATTTTGTCTATCCCGAAGCCTATCATCAGGTTTGGGACGACCTCGGCTTCCGCTTCCGTTTCGCGGATAATTTTAATAGCCTTGTCGATGTCGAGCAGGATTTTCGCGAGACCCTCCAAAAGGTGCAGGCGCTCCGCCTTCTTTTGACGGTCAAAGAAGGTGCGCCGCCTTACGCACTCCATTCTGAACGCCGTCCATTCCTCGATAAGCGCTCTTACTCCCAACACCATGGGAGTGCCGCCGATAAGCACGTTGAAGTTGCAGGCGTAGGAGTCCTCAAGGGTCGTGAGCTTGAAGAGCTTTGCCATGAGCATATCGGGATTGACTCCCCGTTTCAGGTCAACGGTGATTTTCAAGCCGTGGAGTCCCGTTTCATCGCGCACGTCGGAAATCTCTTTTATTTTGCCCTGCTTGACAAGGTCGATTATCCTCTCAATGATGACCTCGCAGTTGGTGGTGGCGGGGATTGAGAGTATATCAATGCAGTTCTGAGCCTTGTCGTAGGAGTATCTTGCGCGCAGACGAATGCTTCCCCTGCCCGTCTCGTAAACCTGATCAATCGCCTTTTCGTCGTAAAGTATTTGGCAGCCGCCCGTGAAATCGGGCGCGGGGAGAGTGGATTTTATATCGTGGTTCGGGTCGCGGATAAGCGCCGCCGTAGTCTCGCAAATCTCCCTCAAATTGAATGAACAGATATTTGAAGCCATGCCGACCGCTATGCCCGTGTTGGCGTTGACCAGCACCGACGGGAAGGTCGCGGGAAGAAGCGTCGGCTCCTTCATCGTGTTGTCGTAGTTATCGACAAAATCGACGGTGTCCTTGTCTATGTCGCAAAACAGCTCGTCGCAGATGGGCGCAAGCTTTGCCTCAGTGTAACGGGAAGCCGCCCACGCCATGTCGCGGCTGTAGAACTTTCCGAAGTTGCCCTTTGAATCGACATAAGGGTGAAGCAAAGCCTCGTAGCCGCGCGACATACGAACCATCGTATCGTAAATCGCAGACTCACCGTGAGGGTTGAGCTTCATTGTCGCGCCGACGATGTTCGCGGACTTTGTGCGGCTGCCTTTGAGAAGCCCCATTTTGTACATAGTATAGAGGAGCTTGCGGTGCGAAGGCTTGAAGCCGTCGATTTCGGGAATGGCGCGCGAGAGTATGACGCTCATGGCGTAGGGCATGAAGTTTTCGCGGATAGCGGAAACTATCGGCTGCTCCACGACCTCGCCCGCTCCGTTGATAACGCCGTGAAGCTTTGTCTGCTCCGCCCTCTGCGCTTTCTTTTTTTTAGGTGCCAATGCGCTTCCTCCTCAGCTTACGTCGAGACGGTCGGTGTACTCGCTGCCGTGCTCGACGATATAATTCTTTCTCGCCTGCAAATTGTTGCCAATCAAAACATCAAAAATCTCAGCCGTCCGCTCCGCGTCGTCGGGCATTACCTTTATAAGACGGCGGGTCTTGGGGTTCATGGTGGTCAGGTTCATCATGTCGGGCTCGTTTTCGCCGAGACCCTTGCTGCGCTGAATGGTGAATTTTTCGTCGCCGAGACGCTTGATGAACTCTTCCTTTTCCGCCTCGTTGTAAGCAAAATACACCTCGTCCTTCCCCGTTATCTCATACAGCGGAGACTCCGCGATAAACACCTTGCCCTCGTTAATAAGAGTGGGCGTCAGGCGGTAGAGCATGGTGAGCAGCATGGTGCGGATATGGAAGCCGTCGACATCGGCGTCGGTGCATATGATGACCTTGTTCCAGCGGAGGGAGTCCAAATCAAAAACGGACAGATTTTTGTTAGCCTTTGACTTGACCTCGACTCCGCAGCCGAGAACGCGCAGCAGATCGGTGATGATATCGCTCTTGAAAATGCGGTCGTAGTCAACCTTGAGGCAATTTAAAATTTTGCCGCGTATGGGCATGATAGCCTGGAAATCGGGGTCGCGGGCAAGCTTGCAGGAGCCCTTTGCCGAGTCGCCCTCCACTATAAATAATTCTCTTTTGGAAATATCCTTGCTTCGGCAGTCATCGAATTTTTCAACGCGGTTCGTCATGTCGAGATTGCCCGAAAGCTTGTTTTTTATGTTGAGCCTTGTTCTTTCGGCGTTTTCGCGGCTGCGCTTGTTGATGAGCACCTGCTCCGCGATCTTCTCAGCCTCAAGGGGATTCTCAATGAAATATATTTCAAGGCTTCGGCGCAGAAATGCCGTCATAGCGTCCTGAATGCCCTTGTTCGTGACAGCCTTTTTCGTCTGGTTTTCGTAGGAAGAAACGCTTGAAAAGGAAGAGATGACGCAGACAAGACAATCAGCGACGTCGTCAAAGTTGATTTTCTTTTCGGTTTTGTTGTATTTATTGTTGGCTTTGAGATAGCTGTCTATCTGATACACAAACGCGTTGCGCACCGCCTTGTCGGGCGCGCCGCCGTGCTCGAGCCAGCTTGAATTGTGGTAGTATTCGGTGCAGCTGACCTTGTTAGAAAACGCCACGGCAATATCCATTTTGCACTTGTATTCGGGCTTGTCGGCGCGGTCGCGTGTCTTTTCCTCAGTCGTCCAGTGCTGAACGCCCGTAAGACCGTTATCGCCGATTATCTCAGAAACGTGATCTACGATTCCGTCGGCGTACATAAAGGAAGTTGTGTCGAAGCCCTTGCCGTTTTGATTTCGGAAAATAAACTCCACTCCCGCGTTGACTATCGCCTGACGCTTCATTATATCAAGGAAATATTCGGGAGAGATATCAATGTCGGTGAATACCTCCAGATCGGGTTTCCATGTGATTTTTGTTCCTGTGTCCTTTTTGGAATAAGGCTCTTTTTTCAGTCCGCCAACGTTCTCGCCCTTCTCAAAGTGAAGGGTGTATTTGTAACCGTCGCGGCGGATATCGACGTCCATATATTCCGAGCTGTACTGAGTGGAGCAAAGACCCAAGCCGTTCATACCGAGCGAAAATTCGTAGCTTTCGCCCTCGTTGTTGTTGTATTTGCCGCCTGCGTACATCTCGCAGAACACAAGCTCCCAGTTGTAGCGGTTCTCCTTTTCGTTGAAATCCACGGGAATTCCTCTGCCGTGATCCTCAACCTCGATCGAGCCGTCCGAAAAACGGGTAACGGTGATTTTTCTGCCGTAGCCCTCGCGCGCCTCGTCAATTGAGTTTGAAAGGATCTCAAACACCGAATGCTGACAGCCGTCGATTCCGTCGGAACCGAAAATAACCGCCGGGCGTTTGCGCACCCGGTCGGCTCCTTTAAGTGTGGTTATGCTGTCGTTGCCGTATTCCTGAACTTTTTTTCTTGCCATAGTTTACTTCCTGTCCGTTTATCCGCTGTATCATTCTCCGCGCAGCTTCTTTATCTTGTCGCGCAGATATGCCGCGTGCTCAAATTCGAGCAGTCTTGCCGCAGCTTTCATCTCTTTTGTCAGGCTCTCGATAAGCTGCTGCTTCTGAGCCTTGCTGAGCTTCTTTGTATTCTTGAACTCGCTTTCGCTGTGGGTCGATATTTCAAGTATTTCGCTGACCTTTTTAACGATCGTCTCGGGCACGATTCCGTGCTCCTCGTTATATTTTTGCTGGATATCGCGGCGGCGGTTTGTTTCGACTATCGTCTGCCGCATGGATTCGGTCACGCTGTCGGCGTACATGATGACCATGCCCTCGCTGTTTCTCGCGGCGCGTCCCGTTATCTGGATAAGCGAGCGGGCGCTGCGCAGAAAGCCCTCCTTGTCGGCGTCAAGGACAGCGACGAGCGAAACCTCGGGAATATCCAGACCCTCGCGCAGAAGGTTGATACCCACAAGCACGTCGAACTCGCCGAGTCTCAGGTCGCGCACGATCTCCATGCGCTCAACGGTGTCTATGTCGTGGTGCATATATCTGACGCGGATACCCAACGCTTCAAGGTAGGCGGTCAGATCCTCTGCCATTTTCTTTGTGAGCGTGGTAACGAGCACTCGCTGCTGCTTCGCTGCGCGGATATTGATTTCCGACACCAAATCATCAAGCTGTCCCTCGGTGGGACGAACCGAGATCTCGGGGTCGAGCAGACCGGTCGGGCGGATTATCTGCTCGGCGACGACCTGACTTTTTTCAAGCTCCAAATCGCCCGGAGTCGCGCTGACAAAGACCGCCTGATTTATATGAGCGTAAAACTCGTCAAAGTTGAGCGGGCGGTTATCGTAAGCCGACGGCAGACGGAAGCCGTATTCGATAAGGCTTGTTTTTCGCGCGCGGTCGCCCGCATACATTCCGCGCACCTGCGGAAGAGTGACGTGGCTCTCGTCCACAAACAAAAGGAAATCGTCGGGGAAATAGTCGAGCAAGGTATAGGGCGACGAGCCGGGCGCTCTGCCCGATAATATCCTTGAATAGTTTTCTATTCCCGTGCAAAATCCGATCTCCTGAAGCATTTCCATATCGTAGCGAGTGCGCTGTTCAATGCGCTGAGCCTCAAGAAGCTTGCCGCGTGAGCGGAAATATTCAAGCCTTTCGTCAAGCTCACGCTCGATTTCCGCAAGCGCATTCTGCATTTTATCGCGAGAAACGATATAATGCGAGGCGGGATAAACCGCAGCGTGCCGCAGCAGAGCCTTAAGCTCTCCCGTGAGCGGATTTATCTCGGAGATCCTGTCTATTTCGTCGCCGAAGAACTCCACACGGATTATTGAATCGTTGGAGGCGGCGGGAAAAATCTCCACAACATCTCCCCTGACGCGGAATTTGTTGCGGATAAAATTGACATCGTTTCGCTCATATTGAAGCTCGACAAGCTTTTTTACCAAATCGTCGCGCGATTTTTCCATGCCCGGGCGCAGCGATATCACCATGTTGCGGTAATCTATCGGGTTGCCTAAGCTGTAAATGCACGACACCGACGCAACTATTATAACGTCGCGGCGTTCGGAAAGCGCCAAGGTCGCGCTGTGGCGCAGCTTGTCGATCTCGTCGTTTATTGAGCTGTCTTTTTCAATGTAGGTGTCGGTCTGGGCGACATACGCCTCGGGCTGATAGTAGTCGTAGTAGCTGACAAAATACTCGACCGCGTTTTCGGGGAAAATCTCCTTGAACTCGCTGCAAAGCTGAGCAGCAAGGGTCTTGTTGTGGGCAAGCACAAGCGTCGGGCGCTGTGTGCGCTCGATAACATTCGCCATGGTAAAGGTTTTGCCCGAGCCCGTAACGCCGAGCAGGGTTGTTTCTTTGTTGCCCGCGTTAACACTGTTTACGATCGTATCTATCGCCTGAGGCTGGTCGCCCGTGGGACGGTATTTTGAGTGTATTTTAAATTCCATTTTGATTAAAAAATCTCACTTGAAATATGATTCAAAATGCTTGTATGAACGGATTGAAAAAAATTCGGTAGAGGTAAAAATAATATGATCGACCAACTTGACTCCTATGCTTCCGAGCGTAGAGGCAATCACACGCGTCATTTCCAAATCATTGCGTGAGGGAACGCAAAGCTCGCTCGGGTGGTTGTGAGCGATATAAGCGTATTTCGCGTTTGAGCGGAGCGCCGAGTCAACTATTTTCCTGACGGGCAGCTCGGTGGCGGAAAGAGAGCCATCCGAAACGATGTCGCAGAAAACGAGCTTATCCTTGGCGTCGCTGAGCGCCAGAGCGATTTTCTCGGAGGAAGCTCCGATGAATTTTGGACGCAGAACCTCCGCCACCGTGGTTTTATCTATATATTTCAGGTCAAGCTTTGATTCGGCATAAACCCTCGAAAGCTCGGGGATCATTTTCAGCAGCACAGCCGCCGATTCGCTCAGCTTAAAGTCGTTTTGAAGAACGTCGAGCGGCGCGTCGCAAACCTTGGAAAAAGAACCGTAGCGGTCGATCAGCCTGTGAGCAAGAAGGTTTGTGTCCTTGCGGGGAATCGCGTAGAAAAGCACCATCTCCAAAACCTGGTGCTCCTCCATGCCTTTAAATCCATGCTCGGCAAACCGCTTTTTAACGCGCTGACGGTGACCCGCGTGGACATTTTCCTTCTGTTCTGCCATAGTTTGATTCTCTCCCGCTTACGCCTTTACTCCGTACTGCTCGTAATAAGCGTCGATTGCTGCCTTGAGCTTATCGTCAATGATGACCCTGCCCTTGTATTCTCTGTTGTAAAGGTGCTCTACGACCTCAGCCATCGTCACGATAGCGGTAGTTTTCAAGCCGTATTTTTCTTCTATCTCGGCAAGCGCGCTCTTTTCGCCCTGACCGCGCTCCATTCTGTCAACCGAAACAACAAGACCTTCAAGACAAACGTCGCCCTGAGCTTTGATTATGGGAAGCGTCTCTTCGATCGAGGTTCCCGCAGTCGTAACGTCCTCTATAATCACTATTTTGTCGCCGTCTGCTATGGGGCTTCCCAAAAGGATACCCTTGTCGCCGTGGTCTTTGATCTCCTTGCGGTTGGAGCAATAGCGAACGTCCTTGTCATACTTCTCGCTTATCGCGATAGAAGCCGCGACCGAAAGAGGTATACCCTTGTAGGCGGGGCCGAAAAGCACGTCAAAGTCCAAACCGAAAGCGTCCTTTATCGCCTCGGCATAATACGCTCCCAAACGTCTGAGCTGCGCACCGGTGCGGTAAAAGCCCGTGTTTACAAAAAACGGGGTCTTTCTTCCGCTCTTGGTTACAAAATCTCCGAAACGGAGCACCTGACAATCAACCATAAATTCAATGAATTCCTTTTTGTAAGCTTCCATGTTCAACCTCCAAATATTTGTTTGCATATTTATTTATGCTCTATTTTAACACAATATATTGTGTTTGTAAAGATTATTGCAAAAAAGCCGCGTAAATAAATTAGAAACTATCGGTGTTTTAAGTGAAACTTTGTTTTATATAGGGACTAATACAGGAACTAAAGCAGAACACACGAATCTGCCCCAACAAATTTAATCAGACAAAAAGCAATATCGCTTTTTCAATCAATTGCAAAAGGGGCGTGCAGCGCACACCCCAAATTTAACTTATTTGGTTTTTGAAAAGACTTCACCTTATTTTGGATATGATATCTCTTTTATATTCCAGAAATTTACGGGTCAAATTAAAATCTGCGCTTCTCGGCTTAGGCTCGTCAATAATAATCTCGTCCTTGACCGACGCGGGTTTTCCGCCTAAAAGATATATTCTGTCGGAAAGTAAAATTGCCTCGTCAATATCGTGGGTTATGAATATGGTAGAAAGCTTTATCCTATCCATAACGTCGAGATACCAGCGGTGCATTTCGCTCTTGGTGAGCGTGTCGAGCGCACTGAAAGGCTCATCGAGAAGCGCCGCGCTGCCGCCGAACATATAGGTTCTCAGAAGCGCAGCGCGCTGTCTCATTCCTCCCGAAAGCTCGGCGGGATATTTCTTTTGAAAACCGTCAAGCCCGAACTGTGCAAAGTGTTCGCCGACGATCTCTCTTGCCTCTTTCTTTTTTGTCCCTTTTATAATTAGGGGAAGCGCGGCGTTGTCCTCAACGGTGCGGAAAGGGAGCAGCAGATCCTTTTGAAGCATATAGCTGATTTTTCCCGTCTGTCCCGTTATATCCTCACCGTTTAACAAGACCCTGCCGCTCTGCGGCTTTAATAGACCCGAAATAACGTTGAACAGCGTGGTTTTGCCTCCGCCGCTGACGCCGAGAATACAGACAAGCTCGCCCTTTCTCAGATTCAGGTTCACATTATCAAGAACGGTCGTTTTTCCGTCGTAGGAAAAAGTGACGTCCCTGACCTCAAGCGCGTTCACGGCTTACTCCAGATAATCGTTTGTAAAGCCCGTATTTTCGGGGATCTCCGCTTCAAACAGTCCGTTCTCGCTGATCCAGGCGTAGAAAGCGTTCCACCTTGCGGGGTCGATATATCCCCACTTTTCAACATCTGACTTGTATTCCTTTGACAGATATTTCTGACTCGCTTTTACAAGTCCCTCATCAAGCTCGGGAGCTGCTTTGAGCAGGATATCCGCTGCGGCGTCGGGATTCTCGATCGCGAACTCATAGCCCTTTTTGAGCGCCGAGAGAAAAGCCTTTGTCTCGGCGGGGTGCTCCGAAGCCCAGTCGGTGTTGGCTATAATAACGGGAGTGTAGTAGTCGAATACGGGGTCGATATCCTTAAAGGCGAAGTAATCGGTTTCAAGCCCCGCCTGCTCCGTTGCAACGCCTGCCCAGCCGTAGAAGACCCATATCGCGTCAACCTGACCGCTCTGCAATGCGGAAACCTCGTCGGTGACTGTCGAGGGAATAAGCTCTACCTTGCTGAAATCGCCGCCGTCAGCCTCTACAACGCGCTTCAAGGTAGCCTTTTCGATTGGCAAATCCCATGTGGCGTACTTTTTGCCCTCAAGCCCTTTTGGTCTGTCCATTCCCTTGCCCTTGAGAGAGATGATTCCCGAGCTGTTGTGCTGCGCTACTGCGGCAACTGCGGCAATGGGCATTTTGTTTTCGCCCGCTACAGTGGGGAGCATACTGTCTTGGAACGACACGCCGAACTGCGCCTTGTTCGCGCCGACAAGCGTTTCCGCGCCGTCCTCTGGCGGAGAAACGATCTCAACGTCCAGACCCGCATCGTTGAACCAGCCTTTATCCTTAGCCACATAAAGCCCTGTGTGGTTGGTGTTGGGCGTCCAGTCAAGCACGAAAGTGATTTTTGTTTTTTCGGCGGCGCTGTCCTTTGTTCCGGCAGCGGATGAAGCCGCGCCGTCCGACGATTCGGATTTACTGCTCTGAGAGCCGCATCCTGCCGCGCATAAAACCAAAACCGCGCAGGCAAGAGCGATCGCCAATATTTTTTTCTTCATTTTTATATCTCCTTTGTTTTTTGAATCATAGTTAAAAAGGTCGCCTTTATGACCTGTTGTCATTGATTTTCTCCCACGGGGTTATCCTTTTTTGCAAAAAGCCCGTGAGCCAGATAAGTAAAAGGCTGAGCACAGAGATCAGGATGATCACCGCGAACATTTTATCATAAGAATACGCCTTGCGAACCTTTGCAAGATAGCTGCCGAGTCCCTGATTTCCTCCCATCCACTCAGCTAACACCGCTCCCACAACCGCGTAGGAAACGGATATTTTTAAGCCCGAGAAGAAGTGTCCCAGTGAGCTCGGCAATTTTACGTAGCGGAAGACCTGCACGCGGCTCGCCCCCATTGTCCGCATCAGGTTAACAGTGTCCTTATCGACCGAGGACAACCCTTCAAGCATACTTATTGAGATCGGAAAGAAAACGATAATAACAACAAGCACGATTTTCGGGAGCATACCAAAGCCCAGCCAAAGCACCAAAAGCGGCGCGATGGCTATGGTGGGTATCGTCTGGCTGATAACGATTATGGGGTAGAGCGATTTTCTGATAAAAATAAATCGACTCATGGCAACAGCCGCCAAAAAGCCGACTGCTATTCCGAAAAACAGCCCTATAAAGGTTTCGGCAAGGGTTGTCCCCGCGTGTTTCAGCATGAGCTGCCAATCACCTACAAAGGCATCCCAAACGTCTGAGGGCGACGGAAGCATGAACTTCGGCACAGCGCCCGACGAACAAAGCCACACCCAAAGTCCGACTATCAGCAGCAGCGCGACAAGCACCGGCAGTGCTTTATTTATGGTGCTTTGTAACTTTTCTTTCAATTGTCAGCACGTCTCCCTCCGGGCGGTAATCGACCTTGATATATGCAAGCACGGAAGGCGCACCTGCGCGTATCGCTATGTGCTGACACTCCTTTACAATATCCATCAGTTCGTCGTAATCGCCCTCGATAGCGGTTTCAAACGGGCCGACATAGCATTTCAGCCCCGTACTTTTAATGTAGGCTATAACCTCGTCTACAATGCGGATGAGCTCCTCGTCGTTTTTTGCCTCGGGCAGTGTTTGAATAGCCACGCTCGCGTTCATAAATAATCACCTCTTAAAATATTAAAAGCACCGCGCCAAACGCGATGCTCTGCTGCAAAATCTATTGAGCTTCCTACGTCGGCATTATCCGAATCAGGTAAAGGGTCAAGGCAACACAGCCTAATCTCAGCCCGCTGAGGCGGACTCCCCTGCTTTTATATAAAGTTTACAACTATTTTAGAAAAATGTCAATATCATTTTTGTGATCGATAAATCATTATTTCGATTTCGTCCGGATTTATAATAATCCGAAATTTAAATCTTTTATATCATTACTTAAAAAACTGATAAATCCGGCATATTAGCGTGCCGTTGTAGGTCTTGCGGCGCTTGTCGGCTTTTCTTCCGAAAATCTTTTCAAAATCGTCGTCGGGAGTTATCACAACGTACCGCTTGCCCTGCGCTCTTTTGAATCTTTCGCCCATGACCGCGTACAGCTCCTCGGCGGCGCGGACGTCGAGCAGGCGTTCTCCGTAGGGCGGGTTCGTGATCACGGTGCAGTAGCCTTCGGGCAGAACAAAATCGCGGATATCGCGCTTTGCAAAGGTTATCCTGTCGCCCACGCCCGCTTTTTCGGCGTTGCCCCTTGCCGTTTCCAGGGCGGCTTCGTCTATGTCGTAACCCTCGGCACGGAACGCGGCTTCCGTATTTATAAGCTCTCTCGCCCTCTCGCGCTCACGCTCAAAAACGCCGCCGGGCACACAGCTCCAGCGCTCTGCGGCAAAGCTCCTGTTTAGTCCGGGAGCGATTTTCAGAGCCTTCATCGCCGCCTCTATCAAAATCGTTCCGCTTCCGCACATCGGGTCTATCACAAAATGGTTCGCTCTGACGCCCGCAAGCTCAGCCATAGCCGCGGCAAGCGTTTCTTTTATGGGAGCGGCGTTCGACTGCGCACGATATCCGCGCTTGTGCAGACCCGCGCCCGAGGTGTCCAGCAAAAGACTAACCCTATCGTTTATTATCAAAAACTGAATCTGACGCGCGGGTCCCGTCTCCTCGAACCACGGCAGCATATAACGCGCGGAAAGACTTTTCACGACCGCCTTCTTGATGATTTTCTGGCAGTCGGGAACGCTTCTTAGGCGTGAATTAAGACTGCTTCCCTTGACGGGAAAAGCGTCGCTCATTCCGATAAAATCCGCCCAGTTAATGGAAGCGGCTCCGTCAAACAGCTTGTCAAAGGTGTCGGCGTAAAACTCCGCAAGCAAAATCTGAATACGTTCGGCATAGCGCGAGTTGATGTTCGCCCGCGCCATAGCGGAAAAGTCGCCGTCAAACAGAACTCTGCCGTTTTCAGCCCTGACGTTTTCCAAGCCTAAAAACCTGAATTCGTTGGCGCAAATGCCCTCAAGCCCGAACACGCAGGGGGCGCAAAATGTCAGCTTCATACTACCTCCAAAAAATGAGGGTATCGGAAAACCGATACCCCTTTTCGATACCTTTTTATAACCTTTTGCGGCTTACCTTGACGGTTCAAGAACGCCGTAGTTTCCGTCCTGACGTTTGTAGACCACGTTGATATCGTCGGTTTCAGCGTTGATGAACATGAAGAAATCGTGATTGACCATGTTCATCTCCAAAATTGCCTCGTCAACGCTGATTGGCTTGATAAGCACCTGCTTTTTGCGCACTACCTTATACTCGTCCTCGGCAACCTCTTCATCTTTGACGGCTAAATCCGAAGTCAGATCATCAAGCGAGCCGCCTGTCTTGATGCGTTTTTCAAGGCGGGTTTTATTTTTGCGGATCTGGCGCGTAAGAATGTCGATAACTCTGTCGAGAGCGTCGTTCATTTCAGGCTGTGTGCTCTCGGCGCGGTAAACCATGCGATTATCGCGAATGGTGATCTCCACCGTCTGACGGTTTTTCTCAACGGTAACGACCAAATGAGCCTCCGCATCCTCTGAAAATATTTTGTTGAACTTAGCAAGCTTTTTTTCGACTCTTTCCTTGAAATTATCTCTCAGGTTGACTTTTCTTGCTGTGTAGGTGATCTTCATAAACGTCCTCCTTTGAAGATGAAATTAAGGCAACACCGCACAATTCGCGCCGCACGCCTTGCTTGAATCTTGTTGCGTCAGACTGTCCCAAAAATCTCGGCAAGGCGCCGACCTTACCTCAATTTATTTTTACAATCTGACGAAAAATCTTTCTTCGCAATCCGCACACCGTAATTATTCGGTATTGCATTAAGGGAACCTTCCGTACACCCTGCCGCGCAAAAACGCGGTTTGAGTGCGCCGAGGTTCCCGTGTTTGTAAAACGTCCTCAGCGTCTTCCGTTGCCGTTTCCGCGGCGGCTGTAGCCGCGGCTCTCTCCCCGCTTGAGGTCTGAAATTTTATCCTCGCTTGTCTGCTTAAAGCGCGACATCAT
>JBGUPW010000039.1:0-8846 GCA_045130495.1 Ruminococcus sp.
AACTAATTAAATTATATTACACATTATTCCTTTTCGCGCCGCATAGAATAAAGGGAAACTCAGGATCCAATGCGGTCAAACGCGGAAAGGAATGTTGTAATGAAAGGTATTGTATTATCGCTCGGGCTGCCGCGGAAGCGCCGCTTTTGCCTGCCCAATCTCAAAGGAATCATAAAGCGGCACGGCGTTTTGATGGTGTTTGCCGCTTTGCTGCTCGCGGGACTCGCTCTCGGTGCGGCTTACGCTTGCAGCGCGGACAGGCAAACGCTTCGCTCGCTCGACTTCCTCTTTACCACTAACCTCGATTCAAGGCTCGGCAAAGGGGCTTTCGGTACGATGTGCGCCTGCTTCGCTTCGGATTTTGTTTTTCTGTTAAGCGCTTATCTGCTGGGCGCGGCGCCGTGGGGAATACCCTTTTTGCCCGCGCTTGTTTGCTTTAAGGGCTTCGGAACGGGAATAACGGCGGGATATCTCGCCCTCAGTCACGGCGTAAGCGGTGCGGGCTTCTATCTGCTTGTGCTTCTGCCGGGAACATTTTTGTTCTGCGCCGCCCTTATTGTTTTTTCTGTCAGAGCCTTTGCGTTTTCAAGGCAGACACTAAAGCGATTGCTGAGCCGTCAGCCTGCGCTCTGCTCTCTCAGAGAGGCTTTGCTGCACTATTCGTCGCGCTTTCTCTCCGCTCTGGGTGTAACCTTTGCAGCTTCTCTGCTCGACACGCTGCTCTGGACGCTTTTTGCGGGAACGTTTCATTTTTAAGGCAACACCGCACAACTCGCGGCGCACGCCTTACTAACTTTGCAATCCGCACATCGTAATTATGCGGTATTGCCTTAATAAGCCGTGAATCCCAATCAGCACGGCAAAGGAGGTACAAATGGCTTCACAATCTCAAAAAGATACCCTGCCTATTGCCGCGGTGTTCTCAAACCTGTTTCGCAATCTGCCGAGATTAAAGCTTACAAATCTGTTGTTCGCGGTTCCTTTTTCGGCGTTTTTTTCGCTGTTTTGGTTTCTCGGCTCCTTATTCTCGCTCGGGCAGACGGAACGCACTCTTTTGCTTCTGTGTACAATAATTCCCGTTTTTCCGTTCTACGCGGGAGTTGTAAAGGTCACGATAAAAATCTCGTCGGGAGAGGAAAAAATACCCGTTTTCAAAAAT
Organism: Ruminococcus sp.; assembly: GCA_045130495.1. Lineage (GTDB taxonomy): Bacteria > Bacillota > Clostridia > Oscillospirales > Acutalibacteraceae > Ruminococcoides. The sequence goes on from JBGUPW010000039.1 coordinate 1,160, forward strand.
TATTTTTCGGGTGTGCGCGATAATTTTCTCCGCTTTTTGGTTCACGGTTTGGTTTGCTTTATCGTTATCGTGTTCAGCTATGTGTCGTTCACGCTTTATCTTAAGCTGATTTCCCAAAACGCGATATTCATGGGACCGTTTATAATAACAATAATCATCATTTTGTTTTTAAGCTTCATGTTTTTTTATATCCCCGCGATGACTGTCACCTTTGACATTCCCATGAGGTACATATATAAAAACAGCTTTTTAATGAGCTACGGCGAGATCAAAAAGAATTTTATCGCTCTGTTCGGTCTGTTCTTCATGACGGTTATCTGCACCACATTTCTTATCGCCTGCTACGGAAGTCCCGTGGCGGTGGTGGTCGTCACCGTGATACTCGTCGCTCTGTTCATTCCCTCGATACCGTCGTTTATAATCCATTCGGCGGTCTACAAACAGATGTACACGATGATCACCGATAAAGACGCGCTCAACAAGAGAGTTGAGACCAAATCGGATAAGACACAAAAACAGGATCCCGAAAAAGCCCGCGCGGAATTTATTGAGAGCGTCAAGAGCTTTGAGCCGGACGATTCGGTAAATGACGATGAGTATGTATACTTCAACGGAAGAATGGTAAAGCAAAGCGTCATTAAAAAGCTCAAGGCTGAGGCGGAAGAAAACGGAGGACTTTCAAATGAATAAGAATAAAAAAGTGCCGTTAATTATAATCATCTCGGTCGCTGCGGCAGCCGTTATCGCCGCAGTTATTTTGATCGTCGTAAACGCGAACAGAGGCAGTACGGACGCAAAGCAGCAGGATACGACAGCCGTTCAGACAACGGCGGAAAGCACCTCACAGCCTGCCGAGACCAAGCAGCCGACTACAGCCTCACAGCAGACGACCGCTCAGCAGAATACCACTCAGCCGGTCACGGAGCACGACCATGACCACGACGACGAAACCGAGCCGACGACCGTTGAGATAGCATTGCCGACGTCGGGCGGAGAGGTATCGTATTTCAGCGGAGCCTACGTTCCCGACAGCAAGGCTGAGGATATGGAGAGCGGCAAAGCTGTAGCGATGCGCGAGCTTTTCGGAGCAGGATACACCGAAGCCGAAATGAAATTTGACGAAAACGGCGGATTCACCGATTCGCTTTCGGGCACGGGCGCAAGATCGGGAAAGTACATCGTTGAGGACGGCGAAATCAAAGCGGTATATCTTCCCGACGAGACAATGGATATCACGGTAACGGAGTGGAACGAAGCTACAGGCGCGCCTGTCACCTTCTGCGTTGTGTACAGAACAGTTGGTGAACGAGGCTACCGCGTATTCTTCCGGGAGAAGCAGTAAATGGCAAAGAGCAAGAAAAAGAAGAAGCCTGCCGCGAAAAAAACGGGGCAGACCAAAAAGAAATTTCCTCTCAGGAATTTTATAATCATAATCGCTGCCGTTGTGCTTGCAGCCGCCGTAGTCATATTTATCGTTGTCATAAACCAAAAGGAAAGCAAGGCTCACGAGCTGCGAAATACCTATTGGGTGTCTGAAACCGCGAAAACGGCGAGCGGCGACGAGGTTGACATCCGCGAGGTTTACAATGTAAGATACAGCACATATCAGGGCAGACTGAACTTTGACGGTGAAAACGGCTTTGAGCTGTGGATGCAGCCCGGAGACAAGGGCGACGGAACCCACACGGGAACCTACGAGCTGGACGGCGACAAGGGAACCGCAAAATTCGACAGCGGCGACAAAACGACTTTTACCGTTATCCGCAGTGACGAAAGCATCTCGGAGATCGACTTAAAATACGGCGATTACACCGTTGGCTTTTTCAAACAAAATAATTCCGCTACAGAATAATAAAATCTATCCGCACCTCGGGCGTTACGCTTCGGGTGCGGTTTTTGTTTTGTTATAATATATAAAACTCAAAAAAATCATCTTGACAAACAAAATACTTCGTGATATGATGTATTCCGTAAAGGGAGGTATGCTATGGATATTCAATTAAAACGAGGTCTTTTAGATGTCTGCGTGCTGGCTGCCATTAAGGGCGGTGACTCATACGGGTATAAAATAATCAAGGATTTAAAGCCGTACATAGAACTGTCCGAATCGACCCTTTATACCGTTTTGAAGCGGTTGGAATCATCGGGTATGCTTACGGTCAAAACGGCGGAGCACAACGGCAGGCTGCGGAAATATTATCACATCACCGAAGCGGGTTTAAAACGCATTGAGGAGTTTAAAAAGGATTGGCAGGAGATCATGTCAATTTATCGTTTTGTAATCAAGGAGGACAAAAATGACGAAACAACGGTTTCTGACTGAGCTAAAAGAAAAGCTGTCTGATTTGCCGAATGAGGATTTGCGGGAACAGCTGAGCTTTTACGGCGAAATGATCGACGATTTGAAAGAGGAGGGCTACACTGAGGAAGAGGCTTTTCAAAAAATAGGGAGTGCTGATGAAGTGGCGGCACGGGTTCTTTCCGAATACAGACTTTCCGAGAGCGCCGGTGAGAATGACACTCCAAAGCGCCGCGTGAGTCCGTGGGTGATTGTGCTTCTTGTGCTCGGCTCACCGATTTGGCTGTCATTGCTGATTGTCGCACTTGCGGTGCTGCTTTCAGTTTATATCACCTTATGGTCGGTTATAATTTCCCTCTGGGCTGTTAACCTTTCGCTTGCTGCGTGTTCGCTGTACGGTTTCACGTCATCGGCAATGTTCGCTTTTCAGGGCGATTTTCCCAAATGCTTGGCAATGCTCGGCGTGGGACTTTTGGGAATCGGCTTCGCGGTTATTTTGTTCTTCGGCTGCTTGGCTGCGAGCATGGGAGCCGCCAAGCTGACCGTTAAAATCGCTTCGGGAATTAAAAATCTGATAACGGGAAGGGGACGTAACAAATGAAAAAAGCGGTGAAGATTAGTTTGATTGTCGCGGGAGCGTTCATACTTATAGGAGGCGCTGTTTTTGCAGTGGGAATGACGATGTTGCACTGGGATTTCAGCAAGCTGAGCAATGCTAAATACGAAACAAATTCATTCAGCGTGACCGAGGGCTTTGAGGATCTGTCCATAAAAGCTAAAAATGACGACGTGGTGTTTAAGCTGTCGGACGACAACATCTGCAAGGTCGTTTGTTACGAGCAGGAGAAGCTCAGACATTCGGTCGGCGTGTCAAATAACTCCCTTGAGATCTTGGTGAACGATACAAGAGAATGGTATGACTTCATCTCGTTGTTCTCGTTTGATTCGCCGAAAACAACCGTATATCTGCCGAAAAAAGCCTACCGCTCGCTTACGGTCGATTTTGAGACGGGAGAAGTTGTGATCCCCAAGGACTTCGGCTTTGACAGCATTGATTTGTCTGGCTCAACCGGAAGCGTAAACTGCTGTGCAGGCTCTTCCGGAGCAACAAAAATCGACCTGAGCACGGGCAATATAAGAATTGACGGCGCGTCGTCGGGTGAATTGAGGTTGAAAACCTCAACGGGAGGAATCAATTTGAATTCCGTTGCCGTGACGGGAGAAATAAAAACGGAATCGAGCACGGGCAGCATGATTTTCCGTGACGTCATCTGCGGCAGCCTATCCTCCGACGCAAGCACGGGAAACATCAAGCTTGAAAGCACGGTCGCTTCAAAGTCGTTTTATATCGAGCGAAGCACGGGCAACGTGGTTTTTGACGGAAGCGACGCCGCCGAGATCACCGTAAAAACGAGCACGGGCAACGTAAGAGGCTCTCTGCTGAGCGAAAAAGTGTTTATAACAAGCTCCTCAACCGGTCGGATCGATGTTCCGAAAACCGTGAACGGCGGCAAATGCGAAATCACAACGAGCACGGGCATTATTGAAATTTCTATAAAAGAAAAATAATATATGGCTGTCGGGCGGCTCGGTTCTGCCCGACGGCTTTTTTGGTTGCATTATGCTTGATTTAGTGTTACAATGATATCGAAAGAACAACTCAAAAATGAGTAGCTGATACTATTTTCAATTAGAACGTTTTAAAACGGATGTCAGCGAAATTTTACGCAAAAGCGGAATTTTTACGCTACAGATACCGGTTTTAATTGAAGATAGTATGAAAGGAGTTATTGACATGAAGATCCTGATAACAGGCGGCACGACCTTTGTCAGCAAATTTACTGCTGAGTATTTTGCTTACGAAAACAACGAGGTAACTGTCCTCAACAGAGGAAGCAGGGAACAGGTGAGCGGCGTTTCTCTTATAAATTGCGACAGAACTGCTTTAGGCGATGTTCTTCGGGGCAAACACTTTGACCTGATTATAGATATTGCCGCTTACACCGAGGAGCACGTTAAAAAGTTAGTTGAGTCGGGCGTTTTGTTTGACGACTATATTTTCATCAGTTCAAGCGCCGTTTATCCCGAAACGAATCCTCAGCCCTTCACCGAGGAGCAGACCTGCGGCTTCAACTCCGTTTGGGGCGACTACGGTATGAACAAGCTGAAAGCGGAGGAATATCTTTGCGCGAATGTTCCGAACGCCTATATTCTCCGTCCGCCGTATTTTTACGGGATTTATGACAACCTCTACCGCGAGGCTTTTGCCTTTGACTGCGCGTTAAAAGACAGACCGTTTTATCTTCCGCGAAACGGAGAGATGAAGCTGCAATTCTTTAACGTTTCCGACCTTTGCCGCTTTATTGAGATTCTCCTTGAAAAGCGCCCGGAACAGCGTATTTTCAATGTCGGCAACAAAGATTCTGTCACCGTCAGAGAGTGGGCAGAGCTTTGTTACAGAGCCGCGGGAAAGAGCGCGGAATTTGTCAGCGTATCTAAAGAAGTCCCGCAGCGCGATTATTTCTGCTTCTATGATTATGAATACTCGGTCGACGTGAGCAAACAATCTGAGCTTATGCCCGAAACGGTTCCGCTCGAAGAGGGCTTGAAAGAGGAATTTGAATGGTACAAGGATAACCTCGAAAGCGTTTACTACCGCAAGCCGTATATGGAATTTATAGATAATAACCTTGCAAAATAAAGGCTATACTTCATAATTCAGGTGTGCGGATCGCGAAGTAGGAGTACAAATAAAAAAGTAAGAGGCGCAAATAAAAGAGTAAGAGCACAACAATAAAAAATGAGTTAAGTTGTTGCCTAAAATAATAACCGACCGCTCCGAAGCCGAAAATGGTTTTCGGAGCGGTTTATTTATAATATTATTATACGGCTTTTTATCATGCAGCTTTGCTGTAATTCATGTGACGGCGGCACAATTCACAATGCAGTAAATTCACGTTGAGGAACAACGATTCATGCGGTGCAACGATTCATTCCGTTATAAACATTTTTGGCGGTTTCCGTGTTTAAATAAAGTCAGATGTCGGCGGCGGGAATGAATTGACCTTCGGTCATGAATTGGCTTTGCCGTAAATAGCCGCTGTTCGGCATGAATTGAGCGCTCAGGCGCTCATGTGTAATACAGAGTTACAAACTCAACAGATTTTTCTATTGACAACAGCACAGCGCTCTGTTATAATAATTTGCGAATCAATCGCAAATTGGAGGTGCGTTCCTTGCCGAAATATATGACTAAACAGCGCAAGGCTCTGCTCGATTATCTCTCAAGTCACGCCGATGAAAAGCTTTCCGCAAAAAAAATCGAGGCTGACCTGAGCAGTGAGGGCATAAGCATAAGCGCGGTTTACCGCAATATTTCCGACCTCGAAAAAGAGGGAAAAATCCGCAGAGTGAACCAAAGCGGAAGCCGCGAGGTGTTTTATCAGTACACCGACGGCGCTCACTGCAAGGAATGTCTGCATCTGTCATGCGAAAAATGCGGAAAAACCTATCATATGAACAGCGAGGGCGCTAAAATGCTGATTGAAAACCTCGCTCAAAGCGACGAGTTCGCAATCGACAAGGCGAGCACTGTTCTTTACGGCGTGTGCCGCGAGTGCCGGGAAAAGTGAGGAAGAATATGAAAATGCATTTTAAAAGACTTATAGCTGTTTTCGCTTCGGCGGCTTTGCTTGCGGCTGTTTTCGCGGGCTGCGGTGAAACGCAGGCTGACAGCGGCAAATTGAAGATCATAGCCACAATTTACCCCGAATATGAGTGGGTCAAAAATATCGTCGGCGATGCTGGGGGCGTTGAGGTTTCGCTTCTTCTCGATAAGGGAGTTGACCTCCACAGCTTTGAGCCGACGGCAAAGAATATCGTCGATATTTCGTCCTGCGACGTTTTTATCTATAACGGCGGAGAGTCGGATGAATGGGTCAACGACGTTTTAAAGGAAGCTCAAAACAAGAGCATTACCGCTGTTGATCTGCTTGACGAGCTCGGAGAGTCCGCAAAAGAGGAAAAAATAGTAGAAGGAATGCAGACCGAGCCGAAAGAGAGCGGCAGCGGGGAAGAGGGAACCGAGTACGACGAGCACATCTGGCTGTCGCTCAAAAACGCCGAAGCCCTCACAAAGCGGCTGTGCGACAAGCTCGGCGAAAAGGATCCGGGCAACAAAGCGGTCTATGAGAAAAATGCCGATGAATATATAAAAAAGCTTGACGCGCTCGATAAGCAGTACGCTCAGACCGTTAAGGAAGCAAAAAACGACACGCTCATTTTTGCCGACCGCTTTCCGTTCCGTTATCTCACCGACGACTACAATATAAATTACTACGCGGCTTTTTCGGGCTGCTCCGCAGAGAGCGAGGCGAGCTTTCAAACGCTTGTATTCCTTGCGGACAAGCTGAACGAGCTTGATCTAAACAAGCTTATTATCATAGACGGCTCCGACAAAAAAATCGCCGACGCCGTTATCGACACCTCGAGGCGCACCGACGTAAAGACGCTTACTCTAAACAGTATGCAGTCCTCGATCGGTGAAAACGATACGTATATCGGAATAATGGAAAGCAATTTAGATGTGCTGAAAGAAGCGCTAAATTAGGAAGTGAAATAATGTCACAGCTTATCTGCACCGACCTGACTCTCGGCTATGAAGGGCAGGAGATCCTGTCAGGCGTAAGCTTTGCCGTTGAGCGGGGCGACTATCTATGTATTTTGGGAGAGAACGGCTCGGGCAAAACCACGCTTATGAAAACGATTCTCGGGCTGCGCAAGCCCATGAGCGGGACAATAGTGACGGGCGACGGGCTCAGCCCAAAGGAAATCGGCTATCTGCCTCAGCAAAACTCAATTCAGCGCGACTTTCCCGCATCGGTAAGGGAAATCGTCGTCTCGGGCTTTCAGGGACAGTGCGGGCTTAGACCGTTCTACACCAAGGCTGAAAAGCTGCAGGCTGAAAAGAACATGGAGCTTATGGGAGTGGCTGACTTGAAAAAACGCTGCTACCGCGAGCTTTCGGGCGGTCAGCAGCAGAGAGTGCTTCTTGCGCGTGCCCTGTGCGCCACAAAGAAAATGCTGCTCCTTGACGAGCCTGTTGCGGGGCTTGACCCAAAGGCGACTCAGGAGATGTACAGCATGATCGAACGGCTCAACAAGGAGCACGGAATTACGATTATAATGATTTCTCACGATTTGCGCGCCGCTCTGCAATTCGCCGATAAGATACTTCACATCGGCGGAGAGCTTTTCTTCGGCACGCGCAGCGAATATTTGCGGTATGCCGCGAGTCACAGGGAGGAAGCTGTCGGAAATGCTTGATACTTTGTACTACTACCTGCAATTTTCACAGGTGCGCTACGCGCTTATCGTCGGCGTGCTTGT
>JBGUPW010000040.1:0-20287 GCA_045130495.1 Ruminococcus sp.
GTCAGCCTTACCTCAATTTATTTGTACAATCTGACGAAAAATCTTACTTCGCAATCCGCACACCGTAATTATGCGGTATTGCCTTAAGCCTTTTTTCGAGTTTGAGAATTAGTAGATTACTTAACACGCAAGTAATCGTCAGGTGAAGAACCGGCTTATTTACTTACAATTTTTGATATATAACTTAATTTGTAACACTCTTCCCACACAGACAAAAACAGCCCCGCGGTCTGTCCGCAGGGCTGCTTTTGATTAGGAGTATATTTAAATGTTTAGGAGAGAGATGAATTAAAAAGAAATATTCAAAAAATTCAAAATTGAGAAATATTTAAAATAGAGAAATTATCAAAATTTGTTGATTACCAATCGAGGAGCTGCTTCCAGAGGTTGTCGTTTGAATGGAATTCCTGCTGCTCCTGCTCGTCGTTGGGTTTAACTGTGGGAACATACTCGCTCAGCTCAAGAGTGAGATTCTGCTGCTTGCCGGAGCGCGTCACGGTAAATGTCACTTTGTCACCGACCTTGCAGTTTTCAAGCGCCTTGTCGATTTCGGCTGACGAAGACACCGACGTGCCGTTGACCTCGGAAATCATGTCGCCCGATCTGAAGCCCGCCTTCTCCGCGTTGGAACCGCTTTCAACCGAAAGAACATACACGCCTAAAGCGGAAACATTATAGTAGAAAGCGCTGTCGTATGAGTTTATATCTACAAACTCCATTCCGGTAGAGATTTTGCCTGTTACATAGCCGTAATCCTTGAGGTCCTTGATGATTCCGACAACATTGTTGACCGGGATAGCGAACGCGATACCCTCGACCTCGGTCGCGCTGTCCTTGGCGTTTACAATGCCGACAAGCTCGCCCTTTGCGTTAAAGAGTCCGCCGCCGGAGTTTCCGGGGCTGATCTGCGCGTTGGTCTGGAGCAGGGTGAGGTTCTTGTTCTCAATCGTCACCTCACGCGCAAGTGCGCTGATAATACCGTCGGTAACGGTGCCGCCCAGAGTTCCGAGCGGGTTGCCTATCGCTACAACATAGTCGCCTACAACGAGGTCGCTGCTGTTGCCGAAGGTGGCTGCCGAAAGACCCGACGCTTCAATTTTGAGAAGCGCAATGTCGTTGTCCGCGTCGCTGCCGATAAGCTTGGCGTCATAGGTCGTTGTGCCGTCGCGCAGGGTGACGGTGATTTTGTTTGCGCCGTCAATTACGTGGTGGTTGGTTACGATATAGCCGTCCTCCGAAATGATAACGCCCGAGCCCGCGCCCTTTGTGACATACTGCTGGGCAAAGGTGCCTGTTGTAACTCCCTCGGTCGCGATCTCAACGACGCTGTTCGCGGTCTTTTTAACGATGTCCGAGGTGGTGGAGATCGTGGTGCCGTCGGAAGCAACGTTTGTGGCGTTCTCGCTGTCGCCGTCCGAGGAAACCTGCTTGATCGTCAGGCTGCCGCTTGAGCTTGTCTGAGCGCTGTTCTGCGACTTAGCGATCAAATATCCTCCGCCGAGACCTGCCGCCGTAGAGCCGAGCACTGCGATCGCCAAGGCTGCTGCTACGAAGCCGCGTGAAGCTCCCTTTGACTTGCGCTTTTCCTTTTTCTTTTTGGGAGCCGGTTCGGTTCCGTAGGAGTAAACCCTTGTGCTGTCCTGCTGACCGGTGTAGCTGCTGCTGTAGGGATTTGCGCTGTCGTCATTGCGCTCACCGGCGTAGCTGTCTTGACTGCCCGTTGTGGAAAAAGCGTCGTCATAGTTGTTGGGGTTGTGGTCGGCGCCGCTGTTGTTGCCGTTGATATACGAATAATGATATTCGCCGTTTCTGTAGCTACGGTCGGAGTTCCACTCATAGGAGCTTTCCTCTGTTGACTCTTCGGGGCGGCTGAAATCGTCGTATATATCGCGGGTGTTCTCGTTGTTATCGGAACGGCCGCTTTCATCGTTGTCAAAGTATTCGTTGTTTTCGTTGTTAAAATATTTATCTGACATATTGAATCCTCCTTAAAAAATCAGAAGCTTTGCTTGAGGTTTTTTGTTTTTTGATGTTGTCAATATAATAATACCCTAAAGTGAAAACTGTATGAAATAATATTGAAAAGCACAGGTTTTTTTCTGATTTTGATGTGACAAAATAATTTATTTTTTGTGAAGCGGTTTTATTACGCCGTAAAAGCGGCATTTTTACACTATATTACGGCTTTTTTTACTCGGTGTACGGCGTTTTTACTCGGTGTTTGGCATTTTTCGCAAAAAAACTCGGCGGCGGAAGCAAATGTGATGTAATTTACAAGTTGCAAAGTCAGAAGCGCGGTGTTATAATACTAATATATATAAGTATAATCAAAGTATAATCACATCAGAATCGGAGAAGCATTATGGACGTTAGAGAAGATTTAAGAAATATTGCTATCATAGCGCACGTTGACCACGGCAAGACCACCCTTGTTGACCAGCTTTTGCGCCAGAGCGGAGTTTTCCGCGACAACGAGGCTGTTGAGGAGCGCATAATGGACTCCAACGATTTGGAGCGCGAGCGCGGCATTACGATCCTTTCAAAGCCGACCTCGGTTATGTACAACGGAATCAAAATTAACATAGTTGACACGCCCGGACACGCGGACTTCGGCGGCGAGGTCGAGCGTATTTTGCAGCTTGTTGACGGCGTCGTGCTTTTGGTGGACGCTTTTGAGGGCTGTATGCCCCAGACCCGCTTCGTGCTGAAAAAAGCATTGGGGCTCGGCAAAAAACCGCTTGTGGTGCTCAACAAGATAGACCGCCCCGGGGCACGTCCCGAGGAAGTCACCGACGAGGTGCTCGACCTGTTTATCGAGTTGGGCGCCGACGAGGATCAGCTTGAGTTCCCCGTCGTTTACGCCTCTGCGCGCGACGGCTACGCTACCGACGACTTCACAAAGCAGGGAACCGACATGAAGCCGCTGTTTGAGGCTATCATCAACGAAATACCCGCGCCCAAGGGCGACGCCGACGGCGGGCTTCAAATTCTAATCTCCAACATTGACGCCGACAACTTTGTCGGAAGGATAGGCGTGGGACGCGTTGAGCGCGGCACGGTCAAAACAGGTCAGTCCGTCACGCTCTGCCACACCGACGGCACGACAAAGCAGGTCAAGATCGGCAAGCTCTATCAGTTCGAGGGCTTGAAGCGTATAGAGTGCGAGCAGGCGAATTTGGGCGATATCGTGTGCGTCAGCGGCGTTCAGGAGATAAATATCGGCGAAACCATCTGTTCAAACGACTGCGTTGATCCGCTGCCTTTTGTCAAGATAGACGAGCCGACCGTCACCATGAACTTCATTGTAAACAACTCCCCCTTTGCAGGCAAGGAAGGCAAATATGTCACCTCGCGAAATATCCGCGACCGTCTGTTTAAAGAAACCGAAACGAACATCGCACTGCGCGTTGAGGAAACCGACAGCGCCGACACGTTTAAGGTATCGGGCAGAGGCGAGCTTCATCTTTCGATATTAATAGAAACCATGCGCCGCCAGAACTTTGAGTTTCAGGTTTCGCGTCCGCAGGTAATCACCAAAACCGTTGACGGCAAGCTTTGCGAGCCAATAGAGTACCTTATTGTTGAGGTTCCCGATTCATACGTCGGCGCAGTCATGGAAAAGCTGGGCGCGCGCAAGGCTGAGCTTGTAAACATGGGCACCCGCGACGGCGGCGTAACACATATCGAATTCAGGATCCCTGCGAGGGGACTCATGGGCTACCGCCCCGAATTTCTCACCGACACCAACGGCAACGGAATAATGAACCATGTCTTCGACGGCTACGAGCCGTTCAAGGGCGAAATAATCACCCGTCACCAGGGCTCGCTCATTGCCTTTGAAACGGGCGAGACAGTGACCTACGGCTTATACGCGGCGCAGGAACGCGGCAGACTGTTTATCGGAGCGGGCGTTCCCGTTTATGAGGGAATGATCGTGGGAGCAAGCCCGAAATCCGAGGACATCACCGTAAACGTTTGCAAAAAGAAGCACATCACCAACACCCGCGCCTCGGGCTCCGACGACGCGTTAAAGCTTACTCCCCCAACCATAATGTCGCTTGAGCAGTGCCTTGAATTTATCGCCGACGACGAGTTGGTTGAGGTCACGCCCGAAAATATCAGGATGCGCAAAAGAATACTCTCAAAGGAGCAGCGCATGAAGCAGCAGTTCAGAAAGAAATCCTGACAGAAGGCGCAATATGGACTACGTTATTTTGGATTTAGAGTGGAACAGCGCCTACAGCAGATCGGCGCACAGGTTCCTGAATGAAATTATAGAGTTCGGCGCGGTAAAGGTTGACGGCGACTTCAATCCCATTGGCGAGTTTTCACAGCTTATCGCCCCGCGCGTAAAGAAAAAGCTGAGCGGCAGAGTAAGGGAGCTTACCCACCTGACAAATGAGGATGTTGCCGACGGCGGAGATTTCATGTCCGTGAGCCGCGCTTTCACCGACTTTGTCAACGGGGCCACGGTGATGACATGGGGCACCACCGACATACATACGCTTATCGAAAACTACCGCTTTTACACAAACGACGGTCATATCCCGTTTCTGCGCAGCTACTGTGATTTGCAGGAATACTGCGAAAAGGCTATAAACCAATATGACGAGGGCAATCAAATCGGCTTGGGCAGATTCGCAGGCATTATCGGCGTGGAGTTTTCCGAAGAGGAACAGCATCGCGCCGCCGCCGACGCTTATCTCAGCCTCAAATGCCTCAAAAGGGTCATGGACGGTTATCCGCTTGAAAGCTGCGTTCAAAAGGCGGACTGCGATGAATTTTATGAACGGCTCCTGTTTAAAAACTATTTTATCACCGACATAACCTCTCCGTACATTGACCGCTCGGAGATGACCTTTAACTGCGACGTCTGCGGCAGCCCGGCAAAGCGCGTCAAAAAATGGCATCTCCGCAGCAGAAGCTTCTGCGCAGATTTCTATTGCGGCAACTGCGGCCGCCGCTTTACGGGACGGGTTTCGTTCAAAAAACGCTACGACGGCGTGACCGTAAACAAGCGCGTGACAGAAAAAGCCGAAAAAACGGAACAAATTGAAAAGGCATGAACAAAGGACAGACATTCGTTTTAGAGTGGCTGTCCTACCTTAAAAGTGTGATATACTTTATCAGAGAACTGCCTTTGACTTACGCAAAAAATGAATATAAAAATGCACATACATATAATTATAGAGATAATTTATAAAGCTTGGAGGGATTTGCAGTATGTGTACCAACAAAGAAGCTGTGGAAAATGCAGCCGCTTCTATTGAAATGGAAGGCTTTATAATAAGCGAACAAAGCAAAATACTGTGTGAAAAGCTTCTCAACAATGAAATTACATTTGAGGAATATCTTGCGTTCGCGTTAAAACAGGCAGGTGTTAACGCGTAATAGTGTGTAATAATATAAAAATGAGTTTTATTTCTTTTAACGAAAAATATTACAGACAGACTCTTCAAAGGCTTGAAAATAAAAATCTTACCGAAGATGATATCTACGAGGCAAAGCAGCTGCTCAAGGTGCTTGACGACCTTGCAGATGAGGGCTATACTGCTCTGAACGATTACATGGAAAGCGGTTTTTCCTGCTTAACGCGGCTCAGGAGGATAATACGGTCTGCGGATCGGGAGCCTTTCGAGCTGAACCATGACCGACTTCCGAAAACTGCATACGGAGCTAAAGAGTATGAGCTTTCATCATTGACAGACGCCTTGCGCACTAAAGCCGCCGTGCATAGCAGCGTTTCGGTCAACCCGTTTTTGGCGAGAATCAGGGATTACTGCGATTGGATAGGATATGACACTGACACCGCCTATATATTCCTGTTCAGAGACTCCCTCCTCCCCTATATGTACTTCCGCAGTAAAGGAAGAAAAAATATATACCCATGGCTTCTGAACCGAGGCTTTTTAAATGATTTGACCGGCGTTAAGGACGCGGACGATGAAATCAGGCTGCCGCTGTACGAGGCGCTTGAAAACGGTTATACTTCTTTTAAAGAATTTAATGCGTACTGCGGTGAGAAGATCCTCTCTGCTCTTAGCCGTCATACCGAACTGAAAAACGCGCTTTCAGAGCTTCTTTGTTCCGTAAAAGAAAAAAGAATCATCGTCATCGAATCGGGCTACATGGGAACGTTCCCTATGATGCTGAGAGCTCTGGACGACAGAGTGAGCTTCACGCTCTACACAACCGCGCCTTTCCTGTTTGAAACATATAAAGACCAATGCTTTTGCAAAAGATACGAGGAAATCCGCACATTTGAAACGCTTTACAGCCAGGATATAATGCTAAAATACTCCTCCTTCCGAAACGGAAAATTCTACGTTAATATGTCAGAGGACGATGAAGCAATCGGCAAGTCGTTGGCGGAAATCAAATATTTTATGTCGTGACAAATGTCGTGATAAAAACGGGAATACGCCAAGAAAGGAGCCGAAAGACAGGTGTTGTAGAAAGGCTCGCGTGTACGGAATAAAAGCATACCTTTACTTAACAAAAAATTCTTGACAAAACAAACAAAGGCTGATATAATTATCTCAGTAAGGTCAGGCTAACCGCCTGACTTTTATAGTTTACGGAAAGGTTAGCTTAAACTAACCTTTTGCCGAGGGGACATATATGGAGCGGAATCAAAAGATAGAGGATTATATGAGGATCATCTGTCGCCTTCGGGAAAACGGCTTGGTGCGCGGCGCATATATCGCGCGGGAATTGGGAGTGACAAAGCCGACGGTCTCTGTCGCACTGAGGGAAATGGAAGCGGCGGGATATCTTTCAATTCAGCCCGACCGAACCGTTGTGCTGACCGGAAAAGGCGAAATAATCGGACAATATGTCATAGAACGGAACGAAGCTGTTTACGGTCTGTTGACCGATTTGGGTGTGGATAAAAAAATCGCGGACGCTGACGCCGACAGCATAGAACACGGAATCAGCGAGGAGTCTTTGAAAGCACTGTGTGAGCTGAGGCAGCTTCTACGCGAAATCCGCAAAACATCTTCTTCAAACGAATCAAAGGGTTAGCTTTATGCCAAATGGTTAGCTAAGACTAACCACAAAAATTATCGGAAAAGGGGTCATGCTATGCCGTTGACACTTGCCGTTATCGGCGAAGAAATTATAATCAAACGAATTGGCGGAAATGCCGATGTAAGAGCGCATTTGCAAAATTTGGGCTTTGTATCGGGCACCGCTGTAACGGTTGTCAGCTCTATGGGCGGCAATCTGATTGTCAATGTTAAAAATGCGCGAATTGCTATCAGCAAAGAAATGGCGCAAAAGATATTTATCTAAGCAGCGTGACGCTGCACCCATGCCCGCCTATTAATACGTCTGTTGTTTTTAGGCGTTCATCAACGGCGGGATTAAAAGAATCTATACAAGGAGGAAAGGCTATGAAAACTTTAAGAGAGGTTGCTATCGGCAGCACCTGCAAAGTGAAGAAGCTTCACGGCGAGGGCGCGGTCAAGCGCCGTATCATGGATATGGGTATCACCAAGGGCGTTGAGATCAAGGTACAGAAGGTCGCTCCGCTGGGCGATCCTATGGAGGTCACCGTGCGCGGCTATCAGCTTTCGATACGCAAAGCGGACGCCGAGATGGTAGAGGTCGACCCGTTGCCACGGGAGGGCAATCCGCGCAACTAACGTTTAATTAATTACTTAAAAGTATTCACGCGTTATGACGCGGCGTTTGTACAACGCATTGTAACGCCGCTTTTTTGAACCAATGGTTAGCGAGCGCTAATTAACAATTATACGGAAATGAGGAACTGAAATGAAAATAACTATTGCCTTAGCGGGCAACCCGAACAGCGGCAAGACAACGCTGTTCAACGCGCTGACGGGCGCGAATCAATTCGTCGGCAACTGGCCCGGCGTAACCGTCGAGAAAAAGGAAGGCAAGCTCAAAAAGCACAGCGACGTGACCATTACCGACCTGCCCGGTATTTACTCGCTCTCTCCGTACACAATGGAGGAGGTCGTTGCGCGTAACTATCTGATCGACGAGCGACCCGACGCGATTCTCAATATCGTTGACGGCACCAACCTGGAGCGCAACCTGTACTTGACCACTCAGCTTTGCGAGCTCGGCATCCCCGTAGTCATCGCGATCAATATGATGGATGTGGTCGAGAAAACAGGCGTTAAAATCGACACCAAAGAGTTGAGCCGCGCGCTGGGCTGCAAGGTCGTTGAGATTTCCGCGTTGAAAAATAAGGGAATCACCGAGGCAGCCGAAGCCGCGATCAAGGCTGCCGAGGACAAAAAGCCTGTTCCCAAGCACACCTTTGAAGGCTCTGTCGAGCACGCTATCGCCCATATCGAGGAAGCCTGCGTTCACGAACTCCCCGAGGAACAGCAGCGTTGGTACGCGGTAAAGATTTTTGAGCGCGACGATAAGGTCATCGAAAAGCTCGGTCTTGATGAAGCGACCAAAAATCACGTTGAAAAGGACATACAGCTCGTCGAAAAAGAATATGATGACGACGCGGAAAGTATCATCACGAATGAGCGTTATCTGTATATCGGAAAAATCATCGACGGCGTTTACAAGAATAAGCAAAAGGGACAGCTTTCGACCTCCGACAAAATCGACCGTGTCGTCACAAACCGCTTTTTGGGTCTGCCGATTTTCATTGTGATCATGTTCCTTGTTTACTACATTTCAATGGTCACTGTCGGCACCGCCGCGACTGACTGGATGAATGACGGCGTTTTCGGCGACGGTTATCATCTGTTCGGTATAGGCGACGGTGAGTATGAGGAACACTCGGAAGCAATCGTCATACTGACAGGCGCCGCCGAGTCCGCAGAAAATGAAGCGGTTCTGACTGCGCTCGACTTTGAAAGCGAGGACTACGATCCCGACGCGGCAGTTACAGCCGTCAAAACCTTTGCATTAAGCGTAAAGGACAGCGACAAATTCACCTATGAGGTCGAGGACGAAGACACCCTCGAAATAAGTGAGGAAACCGTCAGCGGTGAGGACGTTAAGTCAGCCGCCGAGACCTTTGAAAAGAACAAGGGCAAACCCGACGATCCTGCCGAATTCGGCATTTGGGTTCCGGGTATCCCCGTTATAGTCGGCAACTGGCTTGAAGCCGCCAAAGCTCCCGAATGGCTGTCCGGACTTATCCTCGACGGTATTATCGCAGGCGTAGGCGCAGTAATCGGATTTGTTCCGCAGATGTTAGTATTATTCCTTCTGCTTGCGTTCCTTGAAGCCTGCGGTTACATGGCGCGAATCGCCTTTGTACTCGACCGTATTTTCCGCCGATTCGGTCTGTCGGGTAAATCATTTATCCCGATTTTGATAGGCACGGGCTGCGGTATTCCGGGAATCATGGCTTCGCGTACCATTGAAAACGAGCGCGACCGCCGTATGACAATAATGACGACCACCTTTATACCCTGCGGCGCGAAAATGCCGTTTATCTCAATGATAGCGGGTGCTATCTTCGGCGGCTCTCCGTGGATCGCTACCGGTGCGTACTTCATCGGTATGGCGGCTATCATCGTATCGGGTATTATGCTCAAAAAGACAAAGCCCTTCGCGGGCGAGCCCGCTCCGTTCGTTATGGAGCTGCCGGCATATCATATGCCGACTATCGGCAACGTGCTCCGCTCAATGTGGGAGCGTGGCTGGTCATTCATCAAAAAGGCGGGCACGATCATTCTGCTTTCTACCATCGTGCTCTGGTTCCTGAGTCGCTTTGGTTGGGTAGACGGCGCGTTCACGATGCTTGCCGAGGACGAGATCGGCAACAGTATATTAGCAGCAATCGGCAACGGAATAGCTTGGATATTCGCTCCCCTCGGCTGGGGCAACTGGCAGGCGGCTGTCGCTTCGATCACAGGTCTTATCGCAAAGGAGAACATCGTCGGCACAATGGGTGTTCTGTACGGCGGCGGAGAACTCAGCACTTGGGCAACACTCGCGCAGGTATTCACAACTGTGACAGGCTTCTCCTTCCTCGTGTTCAACCTGCTCTGCGCTCCTTGCTTTGCGGCTATGGGCGCGATACGCCGCGAGATGAACTCCGCAAAATGGACGGCGTTCGCTATCCTTTACCAGTGCGGTTTCGCTTATGCGGTCGCCTTGTGTATCAACCAGATCGGCGGCGCATTTACGGGCAACCTGAATATCATCGGCTTGATAGTTTCAATTTTGCTTATCGCTGGTATGCTGTTCATGCTCTTTAATCCGTACAAGGAAGCGAATAAGCTGACAAAAAAGGTCAAGGTGAAATAATATGTTTGATTGGATCATCGGCAACATTTGGACTATCATTATCTGCGCCGTGCTTATCGGCATTGTCGCTGCTATCATCATCAATATGATAAAGAAGAAAAAGCAGGGCAAATCCGTGGTTTGCAACTGTGGAAACTGCAATAACTGCGCAATGCACGGCTCATGTCATAAACAATAAGCAATATAACTTTAGCGAGCCTCTAAAGGGAGCCTCTAATAATTCTCTGCCGCTCATAAGCACGTCATTGAATTTTAGAGGCTCCCTTATATTATTCCGATTTACTTTTACTGTTTCGGCTCACAGCCATTTTTTCTTTTTGAAAAACAGCAGACTGCCCGCCACGATCAGCGCACTTACAATGATAACCACCGGATAACCCCACACCGAATCCAGCTCAGGCATAAATCTAAAGTTCATGCCATACCAGCCTGCGATGAGTGTCAAAGGCATAAAAATCGTTGTAACGACAGTCAGCACCGTCATAATACGGTTTTGCTTGATATCAAGGTGGGATTTATAGATGTCGCGGATTTGGGCAGCATGATCGCTGATCGCCATTGTGCTGTCATGCAGCCTTTCGATTCGATTGGAAAACAATCTGAAATATCTGAGATTGTCATGCTTGAAAAAGTTATTTTCGTTTTCCTCCAGCTCTTGTCCGAAATCAAGCAGCTGATCATAATGAACTCTCAGATCTCTGATTTCTCCGCGAATCTCGTTGACGCGCTCAATTGCGACCATTTCTTTTTCGTTTACAATTGCAGTTTCTATCGCGTCAAGCTCGCGGTCATACCGTTCCAGCAGATCGCGGTCATATCTGATGATCTGCTGCAAAAAATCATACAAGAACCGCTCAAGGCTCGGTATTCTCCATTTTCTTGTCTTGATAATTGTCGATATGATTGCCTCCGCCGTTCCGCTGTCATCGATAAAAACAATACCTTTTTCGTCGAGCGCAAAGGCGAATTTTTCGCTTTCCCGGGATAGATTTTGTCTGCTCGGGATTAAAAAGCTGCCTGTCAGCGAATCATAATTCACCTCCGCCTTCGTGCTGTGTATCTCCGAGGTTTCAAGGTCAATATCAATGCCCATTTCAAAGCTTTCTTTCTCCCTCTCCCATTGCGAAGAAGTTAGAACAGCAGCATACTGCGTATCCGATTTTTTAATTTGCTCTTTTGGTACCTCGATAAGGTTTTCTTTTATTAAGTAAAACATATGCCGCTCCTTTTTCGTGTGATGTTCATATTATACAGCAAATCCTCTTATGTTTCAATGGTTCTTAAAGAAACACCGATAAACAACTATAATTGTGACTTTACACGCCTTACACCTTTTTTCACAATTTTTTATATCATTTTGAATAGCACTTATTACAACTTACAAAATAATGCCTTGAAAAATAAGTTGATATATGGTAAGATATAAGGCAACACCGCACAATTCGCGGCGCACGCCTTGCTTGAATCTTGTTCCGTCAGACTGTCCAAAAATTCTCGGCAAGGCGTCAGCCTTACCTCAATTTATTCATACAATCTGACGAAAAATCTTACTTTGCATCCGCACACCGTAATTATGCGGTATTGCCATAATAATATACGGAGGGTCATAAAATGAACTATTCTGAAATCACAACGACGAAAATTCCCGATAAGTGAAACCTGACATGAAATATATTTCCCTATTTGAAAAATTAAAAAACTATTTTTTATATGCAGGAACAAACAAAAATACGTTCAAGCAGCTTCACAGCCAAATTGCAGCGGCTAATCTTAAAGCGCTGAAATACTGGTCTGTCCTTGTCAGCATATTTTGGATCTACTGCATCATTATGTCCTTTTTCGTGAAAGACTACGAAATGTGCCGCCCTGCATATATCATTGCGCTTAGCTTCTGTGTCTTTTCCTTTTTTTTGCTCCCATTTTTTGGTGCCGCGATTCCCGAATACTATTTCCCTATTCAAATACATCTTTCGCCTGTCTCTACTTGGCGGAGGAATCGGGATCGCTGTCTGTCAGTGGAATCTGCGCTCACTCACTTTGTTCGCCGTCGCTATTATTTCTCCTTCCATTTTTATTGACAGCACTGTATCTTCTCTGGCAGTCCATTGCTCCGCCCTTGTCATATACATCGTTTTGGGAAGAAACACCATTTCTCCGGACATCTATTACTGGGGACTGAACAATTATATGCTGTTTTCCGCTTTCGGACTCCTTATCGGAAACGCGATCAACAAAGAGCGTTTTGAGCGTTATGTTTATGCGGAATATGAGAAACAGTTGGCGGAAGTACAAATGCATTACGCTTTTATCGACCGTATGACAGGGCTGAAAAACAGACACGCTTATGAAGATATGCTGACGCAGCTTGCCAAAGATCCGCCCGATGAATTATGTATCGTCATGGCGGATATCAACGGACTGAAGATAACAAATGACACCATCGGACACAAAGCCGGCGATGAGCTGATTATCGGTGCTTCGGAATGTCTGTCCGCTGCTTTTGACGGGATCGACACAATTTACCGCATCGGCGGCGACGAGTTTTGTATCATCATAACCGAACCTATCGAAAAAACTCAGCTTTGTCTTTCTCGTCTGAAAGAGCTGACGGCAAACTGGCGCGGCCGCTATATCGACAGCCTGTCCGTTTCCACCGGAGTCGCTTCGATAAAAGATCACGATGACGTGGAATCCGTCTTTGCCGAAGCAGATAAGAAAATGTATGAATTTAAGCGCGATTACTATACGAACCTTGGCGTTGACAGAATTTACCACTGATTCGCAGATTTCCTTTTATCAAAAATTGATATGAAACACCCCGAAAGCCGCATGGATAAGCGGTTTTCGGGGTGTCTTGTCTATTTTCTTTTTTGTCGTTTGCATTTGAAAGTTATCACCGTTTTTTCATATGCTTTGAAACGTCTTTTGCTGAACTTTACTTGATAAACCGGTATTGACAGAGGCGCAGTCATGAGGCGTAAAACTTCAAAAGAAGAATAAGCTGAATCATTTCGGGAAGCAGCCGAATATAAAAATATAGATAAAATCACAGTCAAAGATATCGTGGCATAAAGCATTGTTAACCGTCGCAAATTTCTTTCAGGAGAGAAAGATATATCTTGCCAATCTGTTTCTTCATACCGCCCCCTCTCTCAGCCCGCAGGTATGTGATAAACATGACCAAGCTTTCCGCTTGGATGGTTGCTCCCGCCCTCTCTCAGCCCGCAGGTATGTGATAAACAGGCGTTGCCGCAAAAAATCAAAACAAATTGTCAATAAAAGCCAAAAATATTCTTGACAAATTGTTCAATCTAATATATAATTCTCGTAAGATATAAAGGCAAAACTGTCGAAAGGCAGTGACGCAAAGCAAAGAGCCTAAGGTGCTTTCGCACTATGGCAGTCCGGCTGCATCTAATATGTGTCTGTTTATTTGCGGATACATTTTAGGTGCTTTATTTTTTTTACAATACATTAAAAAGAGGTTTGTTTATGAAAAAACTATTGTCTTTATCACTTGTTGCGGCAATCTCGGCTTTTACCTTTAGCATACCTGCTTATGCTTACACCGACCATGTGAATAACGGTGACACGCTGAAATTCGACGGCGCAACTTCGACCAATGCTTTCGGAGATCTGATTGATTGGAACGGTATTGTTTTCGGAAACGTAAACAATATAATCGACTTGGAAGGCACGCTTGCCGTCGGCGGCAGCTTCAATTCCGAGAGAGGTCTTTCGGTCAACAGCGGCGCATACGGCGCTAATCCCGCGTCAACCGATAATGTCGCTTTCCTCGTTAACAACAACGCGACCATCAGCGGCTACGGCAACGTTTACGGTCAGACGGTTATAGGCAATGCGGACGGCAACACCTATCATCTTTCAAATGTCACTCCCTCCGGAGCAACAAACGGTGAATTCACCGTCGCTGATTCCTCAAAATACTTTGCAGACGCAAAGAGCACCGCATACACCGTGAAGTCTGCCGTTAATGCCCTTCCGGTAAACGGAGAATGCAAATCCGCAGACGGCACATATACGTTTGTCGGCAATCCCGATGCGAATACATTGGTATACAATGTTGATGATGCGGCTGTCAATTCATATATTTTCGATTTCACTATTGCCGACGGTCAGACGATCGTTGTAAATCTTACGGCTTCCGACAAGATCGACCTGAAAAACGGCGCTGTCAGAATAAACGGAAATATGGATCCTGATTATCTGAGAGGCTACAACCGCAATATTATAATCAACGTTGTCAATTCAACCGAGATCGAAATGAATTCCTGCGAATTATACGGAATTCTTTTGGCTCCCGATACCGATTTGAAGGGAAGCAACTCCAGCGTATGCGGAACATCTATTTTGAACAGTCTTACCGGATCAAACGGCTTTGAGCTTCACGTAGGATACAACAACAGCTTCATCCCTGCTGTTCCCGCTTCTTCTCAAGACGAAACAACACCTGAAAAAGAAGATGAAAAAGTAAGTATCAGAATCGACGCTCCGTTAAAAATGGCTGTTGCGTTTGAGGACGGCAGCATCTGCTACGGCGGCGAAATGAAAGAATTTGTCGTAGGCAAAGAATATCTTTTCCAGATGTGCACTGTAAACTGGGAAAACGGCATTTTTGACGACAACGAAAACGGTATCCGCGGTACGGTCGTATACAGAATGATCGCCTTTCATCAGAACGAATTCAACACGCTTGCTAAGGCGGCTAAGGAAAATCCCGAAAGATACACCGTAAAGGGTATCGATATCATCGACAACGTAGAGAAAAAAATCATAGTGAACTGCGACGCTAAGGATACTCACCTTGAAACAGACGTTAACAACTTCTTCGTTGCCTACAGATTCCACTTCACAGGCTCTAACTACAACAAAAAGACAGGTATTGATAAGGTTATCAACGATCCCATCGAAAGCCTTTCGGTCAACCTCCCCGCAGGTTCCACAATCACCTGCAACGCATTTATCAACGGTGAAAAGGTCAACAGCGCTGACGTATTCATCACAACCAACTCAGGCGAAGGCATCTATGCCGACGAGCACCTCACAAGCGTAAACGACTTCACTTGGGAATAATTGATTCCGGCAGTTAAAGCAGAAATTATTATACAATTATTCAGGCACATAACCGACAGCAGACGGTTATGTGCCTTTTTAATCCCGACGTTAAAAGCACCTGCCACGGCGGGCAGGTGCTTCTTTTCGTTGTTTTGATTATGTTTTTTAAACTGTTTCGTACCTATACCTTTTGCGCCTTGCCGAAAGCGAGAATCGGGTAGAATATAATTGATATAAACGTGAGTCCGAGAGCGAAGCCTGTCCCCTTTCCGAAAGTCCTTGCGAGATTAAGGTTCAGCTTAACGGAAATTATAAACGCGATAACAATGTATGCAAGCGTCAGCAATGCAAAAATCACGGAAAACACAATAATCACGGATAAGAATGAATTTGCGTCAGGTGAATCCTTGCTTATGACCATAAGAAATGCCATCATTATCGAAAAGGCTGTCACGCCCACAGTGTAAACTCCGGAAGAAATGACTATCACCCAAAACGGTTTTGTTTTCCAGACGGTTTTGTAAAGCATATAGTCACCGTAAAACGGAATGATACCCTTCCATCCGGGCATACCGAGCTTCTTGAAAATATGCCAGTGTGACACCATCATCAACGCGGTCATCGCCATGCTAAATAAAATTGATATCGTGTAGGAAACAATGAACAAGATCAAAGTGGTGTCATCAATGCCGTATATAGAATATTTCATTTTAATATCCTCCTATACTGTAGTTTTAAAAGTTGAAAACGCTCCGCTTAATTCGGAATAAACGGAAGCTCATAAACATCACCGGACTCTAATTCCGGCTCCTGCTGACTCTTCTGTGAGGAACTGCTTTGCTCAGACTTGCTGCTGCTTTCGCTTGATTTTGATTCGCTGCCCTTGCTTGACTGAGAACCGCTTCCGCTCGATTTGGAGTCGCCGCCCTTGCTTGTCTGAGAGCTGCTTCCGCTCGATTTGGAGTCGCCGCCCTTGCTTGTCTGAGAGCTGCTTTCGCTCGATTTAGAGTCGCCGCTCTTGCTTGACTGAGAGCTGTCCGATTTTTTAGATTCTGTTTTAGATGACGAGCTGCTGCCCGAAGCGCTTTGTGACGAGGATGAAGCGGAGCTTTCCGACTTGCTGCTGCCTGAGCCGGAAGATTCCGAGCTTTCGGAGTTACTCGGCTGACGTACCGCGATCTCTCCTTCATCATTAGTAAAATCCGTAGCCGTAACCGAATCAGATGTAGCGGTCTTGTCCCCTTGCTTTTCACCGCCGCAGGCGGATAAAACCGAAGCACCCATTGCGAGTATGGAAACTAAGATTACTATTTTTTTAATCATTTAACATACCTCTTTCTTTAGGAAGCACTGATAAATTCCGGTGCGTAAATCGCGCCGACAGATTATTTGACCTGCTGACAGGAAATATTCAAGCGATTTGCGTGCACGGACGTCAGGCGTGAATTGCTCAATGATTCCTGTATTTTATTGATTTTTACCTGCAAAAGACTCGCCCGTGACGGTTCTGCGGGCTTTCAAAAACGGTACCTTCCAAACCGATTGCCGTAAAAATCTATATTATTATATCATTAATCGCCGAGGTATTCAAGTGTTTCAAATCAAATCAGCACCAAAAAGCTTCAAAAATATTAAAGGCAACACCGCACAATTCACGGCGCACGGCTTGCTTGAATCTTGTTCCGTCAGCTTGCCCAAAAAATCTCAGCAAGGCGACAGCCTTACTTCATTTTTTTGTACAACCTGACGAAAAATCTTACAACGCAATCCGCACACCTGAATTATCCGGTATTGCCTAAAGTGAATCTATAACAATTTCCTGCCGCGCATAAGCACGGGATTGATTTTTAGAGGTTCCCTAAAGAAAACATCAAACAGCGTTGTCGCCGACTCTTTTGTACGGATGACGGAATAATCGGTTGACAAGGCGTGCGCCGCGAATTGTGCGGTGTCGCCTTTATTTACCAATCAACCTCTGGGCGTTCCGCAGCCTACGCAGAATTTGCTCGTGTTCTGAGTTCCGCACGCGGGGCAAACCCAAGTCTGAGCCTGTTGCTGAGCCGAGTCCTGCTGATACTGCCTTTCAGCCTGCTGCTCCATATAGTCCTGCTGTGCGGGCTGATTAAACTGCGCCGCTCTCATTTGTTTATAAATCGCCAAGCTTTCTTCGGTCATTGCGAAGTTTACGAACGCGATCGACTCCATAGTAACTCCGTACTGCGCCTGCCAACTGCTTTCCAAATTATCCTTTACATATTTCGCGATTTCATTTGACCTTGCGGGAAGCTGCGCGACGGGTATTCCGTTGCGGGCGCACATCGAGATCGCCTCGCCTGCGGTGTTCTCGACCTGAGCTTTAAGCGCGCCGCTGATATTATCAACGCTGCCGCAGCTCATAAACTGCTGAGGACTTACGACCGAAATTACAAACTTGCCCATAAACCTGACGGCAAGACTGACCTGATTTCCGTTTATATTTTGCGGATACGGAACAGGGTCTTTGCTGCCGAACTTAACCTCTAAATTATTCTTCAATTCGGAGCCGTTCATCATCTGCTGACCCGCGAAGGAAGCGGCGACCGCACCCGTAAATCCATTGTTAATGCTTCTTCCGCCGCTTCTCAGCGCGTTTACAAGCTCGTTTGCCATATCCTCAAAGCGGTGGTAATCGCTTGAATACCTGCTCTCGGGGCGGTAGTCGGTAAGCTCAAACTCTATCTCGTCGAAATAGGGCGAGTTTACGTCGATATAAATTTTGAACTCGTAGCTATATTCATATCTCGGCGGATTGTACGACACTGATTTGCCCTCGGAATCCTTGCGGTAAATCTCGGAGCGGTGCTCCTTTACGTCATACCTTGCGCCCGTCACCTGACTGAGCTTGATGATATCGGCGTTGTCCTCGCGGAAATCCCTCGCTCTGCTCACAACAAAGCACTGTTGAGCGTCGTCTATGTAGACCTTTGTGCGCGTGCCGTAGGTTCTCGTTTGGTTAAAGCTGTTGAGATTGCGGCGGTTTTCCTCGCGGTATGCGAGCTGATCTTTAATGTCGTTGACGGTTGACCTCTTTCTCTCTTTGAAAAACGGCGAAAGCTTTTTTGTGCATTTGCTGCAAATGTTGCCGTCCTCGACCTTGCGTTTGCCGAGCAAGCCGATTTTTTCACCGCAGATGTCGCAATATTCTTTTTTAAACAATCCCATAATTATTCTCCTTTAGAATTATTTCTTGATTTATGCTCATTCATTTATGCTCATTCATGCTCACTCTATAACAAGCTCCACCGGACAATGATCGGAGCCGAACACGTCAGTCAGAATGTCGGCGCTGACGAGTCTTTCGTCGAGTGAATTTGAAGTGATGAAGTAATCAATGCGCCAACCCGCGTTCTTCTCTCTGGCGCGAAAGCGGTATGACCACCACGAATAAACGCCCTCTTTGTCGGGGTTGAAAAAGCGGTAGGTATCCGTAAAGCCGCTTCCGAGAAGCGCGGTCATCTTTGCGCGTTCCTCGTCGGTAAAGCCCGCGTTTTTGCGGTTTGTCTTTGGGTTTTTGAGGTCGATCTCCGTATGAGCTACATTCAGATCTCCGCATAAAATCAAGGGCTTTCGGCTTTCAAGAGTTTTGAGATAATCAAGAAAGGCGTCCTCCCATGTCATGCGGTAATCCAAACGGCGAAGTTCATTCTGAGAGTTCGGAGTGTAGCAGGTAATGACGAAATAATCCTCAAACTCGGCGGTGATAACTCTGCCCTCGCTGTCATGCTCCTCAATGCCGATCCCGTATTGAACATTTATCGGCTCGTCCTTTGTGAACATAGCCGTGCCGGAATAGCCCTTCTTTTCGGCGTAATTCCAATACTGATGATAACCTGCAAGGTCAAGCTCGATTTGCCCCTGTTGAAGCTTGGTTTCCTGAATACAGAAAATATCGGCGTCCGCCTCCTTGAAGAAATCCAAAAATCCTTTTGTAACACAGGCGCGGAGCCCGTTAACATTCCATGAAATAAGCTTTTTCATCGCTTTTCCCCCTTATCATTTCCATAATTATTATAGTTGAAATCCGCATTTTTGGCAATAGTTTTGAATAAGTTTTAGCGGGTGATAAAATGTTTGACTTGATTTCGCTTTTGGGACAATACGTTTGCTTTTTTGTTCTGCACGTTTGCGGCGGAGGTTCGTTTCCCAAGCCGCTCAGCGAGAAAAAGGAACGCGAGTACATTCTGCGCATGAAGGAGGGCGACAGTGCCGCACGGAATCTTTTGGTGGAGCACAATTTAAGGCTTGTGGCGCACATTATAAAAAAATATTACGGCAAGCAGGGCGAGCAGGACGATTTGGTGTCGATCGGCACAATAGGGCTAATCAAAGCTATCGACACCTTTAACCCGGACAAAAACATTCGATTAAGCTCATACGCAAGCCGATGTATAGAAAACGAGATACTGATGTATTTCAGGGCGGCAAAAAAGACCGCGCAGGACGTTTCAATAAATGAAACGATCGACACCGACAAGGACGGCAACCCGCTGACGCTTATGGATATCATGGCGGAGGACGACCGCATTTTAGACGACCTCGACCGCAAGCTGAACACAAAAAAGCTCGGCAGATTCATAAACGAAGAGCTTGCCGAGCGCGAAAAAAGCGTTATTATTATGCGTTACGGTTTGAACGGAAAAGACCCGATGACCCAAAAAGAGACAGCCGCCGTTCTCGGCATCAGCCGTTCATACGTCAGCAGGATAGAAACAAAAGCGCTGAAAAAGCTGAGAAAAAGATTTGAAACAAGCAGCAACTTATGAGCACGGACAGTTGAATGTATGGTTATGTAGGGTTATGTAGGGTTTCAGGCATTTTCCAAAACTTTTATATTATTTTATATTATTTTATTATTCTATATTAGAATTTTAATTTTCCTTATAAAGAGTTATAAAAACCCTGAAACCCTACATAA
>JBGUPW010000041.1:0-7005 GCA_045130495.1 Ruminococcus sp.
GCGCTCGACACTTGGAACGCGAAAGTTACCGAACTATGGTCGCTCATACTGACCGATCCAAAGAACTTCAAAGGCGGCGGAATTTGGACTGCTATTTCTAATGTCAATACCGCAATGCAGGCAATCGGAACAGGATTGCTTGTACTGTTCTTTGTCATCGGTGTTGTAAAAACCTGTGGCAGTTTTGCAGAGGTAAAAAAGCCCGAACACGCTGTAAAGCTATTTGTCCGCTTTGTTTTGGCGAAAGCACTCATTACAAGCGGAATGGAGCTGATGACAACTCTGTTTGGAATCGTCCAGAGCGTTATCGCTCAGATTATGACTTCATCAGGAGTTGCGTCGGCTACCGATACGGTGTTGCCCGATAAGATGGTAACGGCGATTGAGAACTGCGGCTTTTGGGAGAGCATACCGTTATGGGCGGTCACGCTGATCGGCGGACTGTTTATCACGGTAATGTCGTTCATTATGATAATGAGCGTGTACGGCAGATTTTTCAAGCTGTATATGTACACGGCGATTGCGCCCATTCCGTTATCCACCTTTGCAGGCGAGCCTACGCAGAATGTCGGCAAGAGCTTTTTGAAAAGCTATTGCGCCGTTTGCTTAGAGGGCGCTGTTATCGTACTGGCTTGCATTATCTTCTCGCTGTTTGTTTCATCGCCGCCTGTTGTGGCAGAGGACGCTTCTGCCGTAACAATGGTATGGGCATATATCGGCGAGCTGTTATTTAATATGCTTGTATTGGTCGGTACGGTTAAGATGTCCGACAGAATCATCCGTGAGATGATGGGACTTTAAGTATGAAAGGAATTCGCTTATGGAAGTAAAAATAAACAGAGAAATCCGTGAGTACACCGAAGCGGTATTTTTTGGTCTGTCACTTCGACAGATCATTTTTTCTGCCTGCGCGCTCGCGGTAGCGGTAGCCGGTTTCTTCCTTTTGAAGCCTATGTTGGGAACGGAAACGACTTCTTGGATCTGTATTCTCGCCGCTGCTCCGTTTGCGGCGCTGGGCTTTGTAAAGTACAACGGTATGACCGCAGAACAGTTTGTAATTGCTTGGTTTAAGTCGGAGTTTTTAATTCCGAAGAAGCTGACGTTTCATTCTACCAACACCTACTATGAAATTATGAAACCAAGTATTGAGAAAAAGCAAAAGGAGGAAAAAAACCGATGATCAAAACGCTTCGCAACATCTTCAGGCAGGACAAGGAAAGATTTGTTGTGCCGAAAGGTGTTCAGGATGTTATTCCGATTACTGCCATTTACGACGATGGTATTTTCCGCGTCGGTAAGGACAAGTTTACAAAAACCTTCAAATTTACCGATATTAACTATGCCGTTGCAAGCAACGAGGATAAGAAGGAGATGTTTCTTGCATACTCCGAACTGCTCAACAGCTTTGACAGTGGCGCGACAACAAAGGTCACTATCAACAACCGCAGACTGAATCGTGTGGATTTTGAACGGTCTATCCTTATCCCTCTCAGGGGCGATGAGCTTGATGTTTACCGTAAGGAATACAACGAAATGCTGCTTGAGAAGGCGACAAGCTCAAATTCTATGGTGCAGGACAAGTATATTACGGTATCTGTCTGCAAGAAGAATATCGAGGACGCACGCAACTACTTTACTCGCATTTGTAATGATTTCAGAACTATTCTGAAAAAGCTCGGCAGTCAATGTGTAGAGCTTGACGCGACGGAGCGCCTGCGCGTTATTCACGACTTTTACCGCGTTGGTGAGGAAAGCTCGTTCCATTTCAATATCAAGGAAAACCGCAAGAAGGGACACAGCTTCAAGGACTATATCTGTCCCGATACAATGGAATTCAAAAAGGACTATTTCAAGATTGGCGACAGATACGGCAGAGTGATGTTCCTGCGCGATTACGCTTCTTATATCAAGGATAGTATGATTTCCGAGATTACGGAGCTTAACCGCAATATGATGATGTCGATTGACGTTATCCCTGTTCCTACGGATGAAGCTGTCCGTGAAGCCGAGAGCCGTTTGCTCGGTGTCGAAACCAATATAACGAATTGGCAGCGCAGGCAAAATTCCAACAACAATTTCTCGGCTACCATTCCTTATGATATGGAACAGCAGAGAACCGAGATGAAGGAGTTTCTCGACGATTTGACAACGCGCGATCAGCGTATGATGTTCGCTGTTCTGACATTGGTACACACGGCAGACACCAAAGAGCAGCTCGACAACGATACCGACGAACTTCTCACGACAGCCAGAAAGCACCTTTGTCAGTTTGCGGTTTTGAAGTATCAGCAAATGGACGGTCTGAACACCGCGCTCCCGTTCGGCGTTCGCAAGATTGATTCCTTGCGTACCCTCACAACCGAATCTCTTTCCGTTTTGATGCCGTTCCGCGCGGAAGAAGTATTCCACGAAAAGGGCATTTACTATGGTCAGAATGTTGTATCCAAGAATATGATTATCGCTAATCGTAAGCAGCTCCTTAACGGCAACGCTTTTGTTCTCGGCGTTTCGGGCGGCGGTAAATCGTTCTTTGCCAAGAGCGATATTACTAATCTGCGGCTTGCGACCGATGCGGATATTATCATCATTGATCCTGAGAGAGAATACGGCGCGCTTGTCCGCGCGTTGGGCGGCGAAGTCATCAATCTTTCGGCAACCTCTGACAACCATATCAACGCTATGGATATGTCGAAGGACTACGGTGAGGACGGAAACCCGATCACCCTCAAATCGGAATTCCTTATGTCGCTGTGCGAGCAGTTTGTTCCCATCGGCGCGAAAGAGAAATCCATCATCGACCGTTGTACTGCTAATGTTTATCGGAGCTATCTGCAAAACAACTACACGGGCAAGGTGCCGACCTTAAAGGATTTCCGTGAGGAACTGTTAAGACAGCCTGAGCCGGAGGCTCACGATATTGCGCTCGATATTGAGTTGTATATCGAAGGCTCAATGAACACCTTTGCAAAGGAAACAAATGTTGATACCGAAAACAGCCTGATTTGTTACGATATTCTCGACCTCGGTAAGCACCTGATGTCCTTCGGTATGTTGGTTGTTATGGACAGCATCCTCAACCGCATTACTGAGAACAGAGCAAAGGGCAAGGAAACCTATATCTTTATCGACGAGATTTATCTGCTGTTCCAACACGAATACTCCGCCAACTTCCTGTTCACTCTCTGGAAGCGCGTCCGCAAGTACGGCGCGGTAGCGACGGGTATCACACAGAACGTCGAAGATCTGTTACAGAGCCATACAGCCCGCACTATGCTTGCAAACTCCGAATTTATCGTAATGCTCAATCAGGCATCGACAGACAGAGATGAGCTTGCGCATTTGCTGAATATTTCAGAGCTACAGCTTTCCTATATCACGAACTCCGAAGCAGGACACGGCTTGATTAAGGTCGGCAGCGCGCTTGTTCCGTTTGCAAACAAATTCCCCACAGATACCAAGCTCTACCGTTTGATGACCACCAAGCCCGGTGAATCTTCGGTAGCCTAAAAGAAAGGATACAGCCCTATGAGCAAGAAACTTTTGATTGGTATGATTGTACTGCTTGTCGCCGTCTGCGGCGTTAGCACCTATTTTCATATCAAGAACAAGATGGAATCCGAAGAAAACAAGAAAACCTATGAAACCGTAGCCGCAGAAGTTGCGGCTACGGAGGACAGCACAGACGTTTCAGTGACAGAAGCGGCTGTCAATCCTTATACGGATAACACCGTCGGCGGCAACGGCGGCACAGGCAGCGCAGGCGGCAACTATCAGAGCTACACGACAACGATGAACGCGAGCGCAAACCCCGATATGGTAGGTTGGATAAAGATAAACGATACCAATATCAACTATCCTGTTATGCAGACCAAGAGTAATCCCGACTTCTACCTCGACCACGATTTCTATAAGAATCAGTCGGTGTACGGCTGCCCTTATGTTCAGGCGAATTGCGATGTCAAAACGCCTTCGGACAATGTTATTGTCTATGCGCACCATATGAACGACGGCTCAATGTTCGCTAATCTGGAGCTGTTCAGAAGCAAGGACTTCTGGTCATCCCACAAGACGATCAGCTTTGATACGCTCGACAGAAAAGCCAACTATGATATTCTCGCCGTCTTTGCCATCCCTGTTGATCAGAATGATAAGAACTCATTTAAGTTTTATGAGTTTGTCAATTCCTACGATCCCGACCACTTTTCCACCTTTGTTGCAAAGTGCAAGGCATTGTCTTTCTATGAAACAGGCGTTTCCGCAAAGTACGGCGACAAGCTCCTCACGCTTGCTACCTGTGAATATACCCACGATAACGGCAGACTTGTAGTTGTAGCGAAAAGGAAGTAGGCGATTGAATGCCTGATATTAAAACAAGAGATACGTTCAAAGGCACGATCAAAACGCTTGACAGAGCAAAGGTTGCCTCTGCCCGTATGAAATCGGCTTATGTCCAGACGAAGGATTCAGCCGAGCATTCTGTTGAAGCCGAGGAGCATAACGCCGCCGAGTACGCATCCGACAGAATGGAATCCGGCACCAAACGCACCGTAGAAGAAGCTGCCCACCAGACCAAAAAAGCGGTCAGGAAAGGCGCTGATAAGGTCAAGGACAAGGTTGAGCGCAGGATTGAGGACAGGATAAAAAACAGAGTTGAGAATACTGCAAAAGACACCGCACAGCGAGCGTCTAAGGATATGGCGAAAAAGTCCGCTGAGAAATCCGCCAGGGCTGCAAACAGCGCGGGGCGGAGAAGTATTCGCACGGTAGAACAATCTGCTTCAAAATCAATCAGGCAATCAGCCCGATCCGCAGGTAAAGCGACCATCAAGACAGCTCAGAAAGGTACGGTCAAGACCGCCAAGACTTCCATTAAAACCGCCGAGAAAACGTCAAAGGCGGCTATCAAAACCTCAAAATACGCGGCGAAGGCTGCGCAAAAAACGGCGAAGGCTACGGCAAAGGCTGCACAGAAAGCAGCTCAGGCGGCGAAAGCGGCCGCCAAAGCTGCGATAAAGGCGGCAAAGGCTGCCGTTCAGCTCCTTATCAAAATCATCAAAGCGATTATAGCCGCTATCAAGGCATTGGCATCCGCTATTGCCGCAGGCGGTTGGGTAGCTGTTGTTATCATCATTGTAATCTGCCTGATAGCGCTGATCCTCTGTTCCGTTTTCGGCGTGTTCGCGTCCGGCGAGGATTCAGGCACGGGTATCACAATGCGGACGGCTGTTGAGGAAATCAACGCCGAATATACGCAGAAGATTGAGGATATTAAAGACAGTCACACCTACGACAAGCTCGAAACGTCAGGAACGCGCGCGGCTTGGAAAGAGGTCATCGCCGTCTATGCAGTTTGGAAGAATATGGCAGACACCAATCCTGCCAATCCCGACGAACCTGTTGAGGTTGCTACGATGGACGAGGGTAAGAAAGAAGATCTCCGCAAGCTGTTTTGGGAAATGAACTCGGTTGAATCACGCACAGAGAAGAAAACCGAGAAGGAGCTTGTCGAGGTCACGGAAAAAGGCAAGAAGGTCAAGAAAGAGAAAAACGTCACCAAAACCTACTTGTATATCACGACCTCGCACCTCGATCTTGAAACAATGATGGATAAGAAATCGTTTACTGCCGAACAAAAGAAAATGTGCCGTGCGCTTCTGGAGGATAAGAACAATGTCCTTTGGCTTGATGTACTGCACGGCATATCGGGCGGCGCGAACAGCGATATTGTCAAGGTAGCGCAGGAACAGCTCGGCAATGTCGGCGGTCAGCCTTATTGGTCTTGGTACGGTTTCAGCTCTCGCGTCGAGTGGTGCTGCTGTTTCGTCAGTTGGTGCGCCAATGAGTGTGGCTATATCGAGGACGGTATCATTCCGAAGTATTCCGTCGTCGATGACGGCGCTGATTGGTTCAAGGCTAAAGGTCAGTGGCTTGACAAGGACGAAGAACCGCAGGCAGGAATGATAATATTCTTCGATTGGGCATATGACGGTCTTGACGGAGGCGGCGATCACACAGGCATTGTCGAGAAAGTCGAAGGCGGCAGAGTTTACACCATCGAAGGTAATTCAAGTGACGCCTGTCAGGAAAACTCATATCCTATCGGTTATTATGAGATAAAGGGCTACGGCGCACCGGCATACTAAAACAAAAGATACCGTCCGAGTGGGCGGTATCTGATACATAAATATGAAAGGAGCCGTTAGAATGATAGGCAAAAGAATTAGATTTATTCGCAAAAAGAGGAATATGACAATGAAGTTTTTAGGCATAGCGGCAGGCTTGCCGGAGAACAGCGCGGATATTCGCATTGCGCAATATGAAAGCGAAACAAGGACACCCAAAACTGACTTGTTGCGTAAAATCGCAGATGTACTTGAAGTATCTCCCAACGCTCTATCTGTTCCCGAACTTGACAGCATAGCAGGAGTAATGCACACCTTGTTTATCTTGGAGGATTTATACAGCTTCCGCTTCACGCTTGATGATTGTACTTCCGACAGGCTCAAGAAAGCAATCAATGAATGGCAAGGAGAATATGAGCGCTATTCAAAAGGAGAAATCGGCAAAGAGCAGTATGATAATTGGAGATATAATTATATATAAGAAACGCCGCCCAACAGGACGGCATACATCATTCATTTGCTGTTGTTCATAGCGTTGATCATTTGTTGAACGGCAGCTTTTTGTTCGGGATTGAGATTTACCCAACCGTCGAACAGCTCCTTTAACTCCGGTGTCATTTCTACCATATCGCCCTCGGCGAAGAATTGAGAGAGCGTTATCCCAAATCCTTTGCAGATCGCCTGCAAGGTGTTGATTGAGGGTACAGTGTTTCTCTTGAAAACATTGGCTAAAGTGGTGTGCGATAAGCCTGATAATTCTGCCATCTTGTAGGTTGTCAAACCGCGTTCGTCTAACATCTTCCGCAATCTCTCGTTTACGTCCATATCACTATCACCATCCTTAGTTATATTGTACTAAAAAGTTTGGTAATATAATATGAAA
>JBGUPW010000042.1:0-5878 GCA_045130495.1 Ruminococcus sp.
GCATACACCTTGCCGCCACCGACGTTTTCCGCGTCTAAAATGCGCGGGTCAAGTGCTATTGCCTTGCCGTCGCTGATGATTTTCAGAATGTTGTCCTCAGTGGGTTCCACTTTTTTCATTCGGATTTGTTCAGCTCGGTCGCCTAACACCTCAATCATTGACTTTTGTTCTTCTGTCGGCGTGATTTCTATAATATCGCGCTCAACTTCGGGAACAGGCAGTTTGAGCGTTTCCGAGGTTTGAACATCGGCAACCTCCTTGAATATCGCCATCAATTCGGGAATATTATTGAATTTCGCAAAGCGTGTTTTGGCTCGGTAGCCCTTGCCTTCGGGTGCGATCTCCAAAGCCGTGACCGTTTCGCCAAACGTTGTCGCCCAACTGTCGAAGTTCATCAAGCCCATTGCCTTCAGCGTGTGCGGCTGTAGATAACGCTGCATAGTGAACATTTCGGACATGGTGTTGGCAATTGGCGTTCCTGTAGCAAACACAACGCCCCTGCCCGGATTAATACGGTCAAGGTAATTGATTTTGCTGTATAAATCCATCGCTCTGCCGCTTTCACTGCCTGAGCCAACGCCTGCAACATTTGTCATTTTGGTGTAAATATACAGGTTTTTGAACAAATGCGCTTCGTCAACAAATAGCTGATCGACGCCCAATTCTTCAAAATGGATCACGTCGTCTTTGACTAACGCCTTTTCCTCCAATTGCTTGAGCTTATTTTCAATTGCCTTTTTTGATCTCGCAAGGTTTTTGACAGTAGCATCTGCTATGCCTTCGATCTGCGCCTGCTCCAACGCTGTTATTACTTCATCAAGCTGTTGTTGAAAAATACTTATTTGCGTCTGCGGCAAAAGGGGGATTTTTTCAAGCTGCGTATGACCGATAATGATCGCGTCATAGTTTCCCGTGGCGATTCGCGTACAAAATCGCTTTCGATTCTGCGGTGTAAAGTCCTTTTCCTCCGCCACAAGGATATTCGCGGCAGGATACAGCCGCATAAACTCCGCGCCTGTCTGAGCCGTCAAATGTTTTGGTACACAAATGAGCGACTTGTGTACCAAACCCAACTCCTTGAGCTTCATCGCGCCCGCAATCATCTCAAACGTCTTGCCCGCACCCACCTGATGCGCTAACAAGGTGTTACCGCCGTAAAGCATACGGGCAATGGCATTCACCTGATGCTCGCGCAGATGGATATTCGGATTCATTCCGGGGAATGTCAGGTGAGATCCATCGTACTGACGCGGCACAATGCAATTGAATTGGTCGTTGTAAATCCGCTCCAATTCTCTGCGCCGCGTCGGGTCTTTGTATACCCACTCCTGAAAGGTGTGTTTCAGATATTCCTGCTTGTTTTGTGCAATAATCGTTTTCTCGCGGTTGATAACGCTGATATCTCTGCCGTCAATGTGTATGGTATCTCTGATTTCAGATGTTTTCAGATTTAGGCTATCTTCCAGAATATAGTAGCCGTTACGCTCCTTCATGCCGAATTTACTGACGGATTCTACTGAATAATTGTCAATTGTTTTTCCGGTGACATAATAGTTGCCCGCCAACATATTATATTGAACCTCAATGTTGGGTGAGTGCTGCTGAAAGACTTCTTTCAAAAAATCGTTGTAATATTTGACAGGAATCCACGTTGTTCCCAAGCGGACGGAAATTTCTGATGATGGAATATCCTTCGGGATTATCTTTTCCAACGCCGTAACATTAACCTTGTACTTATCGTCATCATTGGCTGCAAGCTGTGCGGTTTTCAGTTTTTCTCTGACGTTGCCCGATAAATATTCGCTGGCAATGACGTATTCGCCCTCATAGGGTTTCAAGAAAATGCTGTTGCCGTTCAGCTCCGCGATCAGCTTTTCCTGTGAATCGCCGGTCAGCTGCGCCATATACGCAAGGTCAACTCTGCCGCGCTGCGACATGGAAATAATCAACGCTTCCTCGGCATTATCCGCAGTAGTGATTTCAATATGCGGCGCGATCGTCCGCGTAAAGAAAATATCCGCTTTGGTGACAATCGGCTTTTCGGTGATTTCGTCCGTCGTGATTTTTTCCAAAGAACAAAGCAACGGATAGCTGTTGTCGTTCTTGAATACTCGGTTGGCAAAGCTGTTGATACTGCCGTAATCGCGGTAAAAGGAATCATAGACAGCGTTCAGCCGCTTGCGCAGGCTGTCTATCTTTTGGTCGTCATAGCCGTAGGCTTCGGTTTCAATCAGCTCGCGCGTCACGTCGGTGAGATTCACCATACCCTTGATACGCTCCGCTTTCTTGCCGGTATAGGAAACCTCGGTCATAATGCCGTTTTCGCGGTAGTAAATCGTTTCGTCCTTGACAAAGAAGGAATAGTTGCGCGCCGCTTCATCGGCGACAACGCTTGTGATTTCTTCCTCCGCTTCATCGGCGGCGGTATATGGAACATAAGAGCCTTGAATATACTGAATGGCGCGATATAACTCGTCGCTAAGCGGAATATCCTCATTGGGAACACATACCACGTCCATACCGCCGAAACGTGAGGATTTCAGCTCTAACTTGCCGCAAATCATTTCGGAATGTGCGGCAAAGTAGCTGTTGATTTCTCTTTCATCATCATATTTGACGGTATAACACCAATCGGGATATTGTTGCAGAAGCTCTGTGCTTGTCCGCTTTTGCAGAAAGATGATATCAGAGGATACGTCGGTGCCTGCGGCTGATTTGAACGTATTGTTTGGCAAGCGTATCGCGCCGAGTAAATCAGATTTTTCCGCAATCAGCTCCCTGACTCGCGGATTGTGTTTATCGAGAGTACCTGTCGAGGTGATGAACGCAACAATACCGCCCGGTCGAACCTTATCGAGCGACTTAATAAAAAAGTAATCGTGAATCATCAGGCGGTGCTTATTGTATGCGGTATCAAACACATGGTAATCACCGAACGGAACATTGCCGACAATGACATCAAGATAGTTGTCGGGAATCTTCGTTTCCTCAAAGCCCTGCACCTTAATGTTGGCGTTAGGATAGAGCTTTTGAGCGATCTCACCTGAAATCTTATCAATCTCAATGCCGTGCAGTGTAACGTTGTCGCGCAAATAATCAGGCAGTAATCCAAAAAAATGACCCGTGCCACAGGCAGGGTCAAGAATGGTTCCGTTGGTAAAGCCTATATTGTTTAGTGCTTTATAAATGGACTTTACGACAACAGGCGGCGTATAAAAAGCTGTAAGAGCAGAATCACAGGCAGCGCGGTATTCCTCCTGAGAAAGCAGCTCATGCAGCTCATAAGAATGTGTGCTGCCGGGTCTGAGATTCTCTGACAAACCACCCCAACCGACGTACTGCGATAATACTTTCTGTTCGTCAGAAGTCGGCAAACGGTTTTCAGCTTGCAGTTCATGGAGCGTTTTAATAGCGTTCACGTTGTTCCGGTAACGCTGTGACGGTGTGCCAACGCCTATATTATTATCAGTGATGATATAATTCTCTGCGTCCGGTTCATCCTTCTTCAGTTCTTCGAGATTAACAGTTTCTTCCTCTGTTGGGATTCCATCAGGAGAAGAAATAACCTCAACAACATCTTCGGCAGGCACTTCAATAACTGTCAAAGCTTCAGGTTTCTCAATTTCTTTCTGCTCAAAAAAGCCTTTGATTTCAGGGAACCCAACGCTGTCACAGAAGAACGCGCGGTCGGTGCCGAATTGATGTATCACCACTACATCGGACACGGACAGGCTGTGTCCCGTGAAATCTTCGGGGTGATGAACGTTGAATCTTTCGTAAATATCTTCAAGTGTTTCGCCGTGCCGCAGCTCGCCGGAATACACCTTTTCGTAATGCGCGTGGTTTACCGTCAGACCTTGTTGATTGATGTCCTCCAAAGAGTTGAACATCATCTTTTGCGCCTGTTCGGTGTTGCCGAGCTGATAGATGTCGTAGGTTATCGTTCCTCTGACAATCAGGTGCTTATTGTCCGCCGCGCTAATATTTAAAATCTCGTCAAACTGCTTTCGTTGATAGCTTTCAACGAATAACGGCGTATCTTCCGGATAGGCTAGGATAGTATCCTCGGAAACCGCCGAAATAACATACGGCTTTCCGTAAACGAACGCCGTGTCACCAACCTTGTAGGAAAACCGCATGTCATAGAAATCAATGACGGAGTTTTCGTCGGGGTCAATGCGGTTGAATTCCTCAAGCTCCCGTTCGTTGAGATAATGGTTTTCGCCAATCAACTCACCAATACGCTGATAAATTTGCTGAAAGGTGATAACAGTTGGCTGATAATCACCGCCGATGTCGCCGATCCAAATCCCTTGTGAATTGCTATTACGTATGAAAGATTTGTTGTTGCTGTGTATCACACCGCCCGAATCACGGTACTCTTGTTTGAGAATACGGATAATACTCTTTTCGCCTAAGCCCTCTTTGTAGGCGGCGTAAATTCTCAGCTTGGCTTCTTTGATAGCAGGTTCTTGAATCAGTAAGCGGTCGATCTCCTGCTGCGTGAGAGTGATCGTCGGCTTTTCGGGAGGAATCGTTACCTCGTTCTCCGGAGGTTCTTCAACCGGGACTTCGGCGGTCTGAACGCTTGTGTTCTCATAGAACGGCGCAAGTTCTTCGTCGCTGACGTAAACCAAATCGCCGAATTCAAGACCGACTAAACCGTTTTCAACCAAATCATTCACCGAATCGTACTGCTCAACGCGGACACGCTTGCCGTCAACCTTCGTTTCGATATAGTAGTCTACAAGGTTGACGTCGGCTTGAATCTCATGCAGCTCGTCCTCTGTGGTGGTGTAAGCAATATTGACTGCGGTTTGATCGGAATAGTCAGCGCCGTCGCTTTCGTACTCCTTCTCACAGAATTCATCTAAGAGTTTGGCAGCTTTTTCAAGCAAAATGGAATGTTCGGACGGCAACGGCTCATAATTGAGGATTTCAAGTTTCTTTACTGCCTTGTTCTCTCTCAAATAATCGTGCTTAATGACATTTGCATTTTCATCACGGTACAGATAAACATTCATGCCATTGCCAACGTCGGTTTCATCCTGAATATCCTTTTTCAGACGGTATTCGCTTGTGTAATCCAACGTGCTGTCAACCTTGCCGTCTTTATCCAAATATTCCACTTTAGCAATGAAGTGAGAATTAACAGGGTTTTCCTTTGAATCGGAATTGAGGTAAAACGTCTTGATTGTGTCGTTTTCCTCGCGGATAAAAGCAAGGTCGTGTCCTCTGTCCATGAGCATATCCACATAGAGCTGTGCCTGCTGTGCCGAATAGCCGAATACGGAAACGGAATCGCCGTTTGAAAGGATACGCTTGCCGAAAGAAGCGTTAAGCTCACGTCCAATCTTCTCTGCGTCGGCTCCCATGATTTCAAAATACTCGCCTACATGGACAATCACGATTCTGTCGGGGTTCTCCGCTTTGGCTTGGGAATAGTTTCGCCACAGCCGATCGTTGGGCGTTTCTGCCGCAGGCACCTTTGGTTCCATCGGTTCGGGTTCGATCACCGGCGGCAAGCCCTCGACATCTATTCTCACACCGTTTTTGTGCGCTTCCTCGCGTTCAAGCCATTGAGGATACAGCTCTTTTTCTTTCGGTGTAAGATATTGATCTAATTGGATTAGCTCGCCAATTCGCTGTTCTACCTGACTCCATTTTAGCAATAGTTTAGGAGCGTCGCTAGAAAAACCACGCTGTAAATGAATCCCTTTGCCATCGTGGTTTTCATCAATGCCCGTGCCTGTGATAATAGGATATGAACCGCCCCAACCGTATTCATCCTTCAAAAACTTTATTCTTTCACTTGCTGTTGACGGCTTTTGATACTGATTGTAAATCCGCATTTTCCCGTTATCAGCAATTCCGCCCT
>JBGUPW010000043.1:0-5899 GCA_045130495.1 Ruminococcus sp.
CCGCAGGATCCCGCCCTCGCACTTCGGCTTGAAGCCGTAGGGCAGCTCAAAAAGGTTTGTCACCGTGCCGCAGGAGCCGTTTTTAAAATCATACGCGCCGAAATAAACGTTCGGAATATGCGCGTTTATTATCGCGCCCGCGCACATCGGACAAGGCTCCAGCGTCACATAAAGCTCGCAGTTCCAAAGCCTCCAGCCTCCGAGCGCACGGCAGGCGTTGTTTATCGCGTCTATCTCGGCGTGCATAAGCGCATTCTTGCTTTTTTCCCTGCGGTTCCTGCCTGAGGCTATAAGCTCGCCCTCTCTGACGATGACCGCGCCGACGGGCACCTCGTCGTCGTCAAAGGCTTCCTGAGCCGCTTCGAGCGCCGCCATCATAAATTTTGCTTTTTCATCCGTGTTATTCATTCGATCACTAAACAATTTTACTAAACAATTTTATTTAAAAAATCTTCGGGCAGCAGGTTGAATATCATTTCGGACGCAAACACCGAAAGCGAAATGATAATGCCAACCGAGGTCAAGCAGGTTGTGATCTTTTGTTTAAGCGTGATAAAGCTTTTCTCGGCTATGCCCTCTGTATCGCTCTCCGTTATGCGGAAGAAGAATTTATCGGCTTGAATGAGATAAATGTAAGACAAAATTCCGACAATGCAAATCACTGAAATGATACAAACCCTGATGATGGTAACGGTTCTGTCGTCGAGCCCTGCGTTCGAGCTGAGTATATCGGTTGCAACTGCGTAAAAGTTGTTGAGAAAATGAATGATGATCGACGGAACGATCGAGTTTGCCTTGCAGTCCACAAAAGCGAAGATCAAGCCGAGAGAGAACGCGAAAACAATCTGAGTTGTGTTGCCGTGCATTGCTCCGAACATCACCGACGAGGTTATAATAGCGAAAGAGTCTCCGTATTTGCGCATGACGTTCATAAAAATGCCTCTGAACGCAAACTCTTCGGCAAACGCGGGCATGAGAGCGGTCGAAATGATGTACAGGATCATTTCGGGTACCGAATTGGTCGTGGTAGTCATTGAAACCGAATTTTCAAGCTCAAAGAACGAGATGTTGCTGTCGAACATTGCGGCAAGTTGATTGGCGAGCATTGCGGCTCCCATGCCGAGAAGCACCATTGGGATCAGCTTTTTCGGCGGAACATGGCTGCTGGAAAGATTTTCGCTGAGTTTTCTGTGGGATATTATTTTGTAGAAAAAGGCTGCGATAAGCGCGGACGCTATTCCCGCAACGATCTGGATCAAAAACAGCATCGAAGTGCGGTTTTCCAATGTTATCGCGTTGGCCTGACCAAGAATATCGCTTGTCAGGTAAGCCGCGACCTGCATCAAGAGAAAATAAACCAACACGAAAAACCCGAGACCGTTCGACGCTTTGCGAATGGAGCGCCTCTGCTGTTGCTGTGGCGTTAAAACGGGAGCAGGCGGCGGATAAGGCGGATACTGCTGATACGGCGGATAAGGTTGGTTCTGCGCCGGAGGCG
The DNA here is from genome assembly GCA_045130495.1 of Ruminococcus sp. Classification (GTDB taxonomy): domain Bacteria; phylum Bacillota; class Clostridia; order Oscillospirales; family Acutalibacteraceae; genus Ruminococcoides. The sequence goes on from JBGUPW010000043.1 coordinate 1,499, forward strand.
GCGTTGTATTTTGATAATAATTCTGCATATAATCACTCCGATTATAATTGTATCATAATAATGCGGACTTTTCAAGACAGAATATCGGGAACCTACAATAATTCCCTGCTGCGAATAAGCATAAAATCATTTCTGCTGTCGGCTTTCGACATTACAGGAATGTGGGCTTTTGACATTACAAGAATGTAAATTGACAAAAAAACGTTTTGATGGTACAGTAAAAGATGTATAGGCAATACCGCATAATAACGGTGTGCGGATTGGGAAGAAAGATTTTTCATCAGATTGTACAAATAAATTGGGGTTAGGCTCGGCGCCTTGCCGAGATTTTTTGGACAGTCTGACGGAACAAGATTCAAGCAAGGCGTGCGCCGCGAATTGTGCGGTATTGCCTATAATTATCTCTAAGGAGAACCGCGCATTATGATTACAGCTATGTTGTTTGCCGGCGGCAGCGGCGTAAGAATGGATTCTTCCGATTTGCCCAAGCAGTTTTTGGAGGTCGGAGGAAAGCCCATAATCATACATACCATGGAGCATTTTTCAAAGCACCCGATGGTTGACGCTATAGCCGTTGCCTGCAAAGAGGATTGGATCGACTATCTGAACGACTTGATACGGATATTCAACGTTCAAAAGGTCAAAAAAGTCGTTCCCGGCGGAGCGACTGGCTTCGCTTCGATCCACAACGGCGTAATGGCGACCGCCGAGTTTTCTCTTAACGGCGACGACATTATCCTGATCTGCGACGGCGTTCGCCCCATACTCTCCGACAGGCTGATAACCGAATGTATTGAGCACACTAAAAAATTCGGAACCGCTGTTCCTGTAGTGCCGAGTATAGACTCGCTGCTTTACAGCACCGACGGCGAAACCTGCCGCAAGAGCTATGCGCGCGACACAATGTTTATCACTCAGGCGCCGCAGGGCTACACAATGGAGCGCATAATGTGGGCGCACAGCGAGGCGTATAAGAGGGGAATTTTGAACCCTGTTTCTTCGAGCGAGCTGTTTATCGAGTTGGGCGAGACCGTTCACCTGTTTAAGGGAGAACGTTTTAATATTAAGGTGACAACGCCCGAGGACTTGATAGCATTGCGCTCGCAGTTCTATTACGATAATTACAAGAAATTTGCCAAGGAAGAGCTAAAGTATGGATTATAAAGTCAAGGCTTGCGTAACGCCGCGGGTTTACGCCGATTTGATTGAAACAGCTGAGTCGGGATTGGATTTTTCCGCGATGAAAAACAGTGTTGTGCTCATAACGGGAGCGGGCGGATTTATCGGTTTTTACCTGACGGCAGCTCTGCTGCTTCGCAACGACCTGCACGGCGACGGGATCACCGTTCAGGCTTTGGTCAGGAACAGAGAGAAAGCCGAGAAAAAGTTCGGAAGGCTGCTTGACAGGGACGATCTGAAGCTTTGCGTTCAGGACGTGACTGAGCCGATCAAAGCCGATCGCGCGGATTTTATTATCCATGCCGCGAGTCAGGCGAGCAATATCCAGTTTGAAACAGATCCCGCAGGCACAATAAACGCTAACCTCACGGGAACCTCCAACGTGCTCGAATTTGCCAAAAACACCGGCTCCAAGGCTGTTTTGGCGGTGTCGAGCCTAAAGGTTTACGGCGCGGTTTACGGTGACAGGGATAAATTGACCGAGGAAGACAACGGCTACATTGATTTTACCTCTTACAAAAACTGCTACGCAATGGGCAAGAGGGCTTCCGAAACGCTTGCGGCGAGCTATTATAAGGAATACGGACTGAGTGTTAAGCTTGCGCGGCCGTCGTATATTTACGGCGCAAGCTCGCTTGACGACGACCGCGTCTGGGCACAGTTTATCGCCAACGCGGTGCGCGGCGAGGATATTTTGCTCAAATCGAACGGAGCAGCCAAACGCTCGTTCTGCTACGTCAGCGACACTGCGGCGGCTTTGTTTTATATTCTTCTGAAAGGAAAAAACGCCTTTCCGTACAATATTTCAAACGAAAGCTTCGACGTGACGATAAGGGGCTTCGCGAAAAAAGCCTGCGAGGTTTTCCCCGAAAAGCACATGAAATTATCGTTCCAAAATCCCGATGACGAAAAGGAGCCGGAGGAGCTAAAAACGCCTCTGACTCAGGTGCCCGAAATCCTTGACAGCACGAGGCTCCGCGCACTCGGCTGGACACCGAGGGTGGATTTGGCAGAGGGAATAAAAAGGTCGGTTGAAATTCTGACGGAATAGCTTTTGATTATTGTGGAGTTGGCTTTAACCCTTCCTTCAACGATGCGTTCTGACGCTGGAATTGGAGGAAGGGTTTTTATGATGTTTATACTCTTATCAAATAAAACCATTTAACGTCTGCCGCATAAAATTCCGCATGGCAGTATTGTCATCCTCGGAAGGCGACAGCCTTTCTGTATCCTCCGCCTTGTTCCGCAAAATTTTTTGCTGACATCTGTTTTAAATCGTTTTAATTGAAAATAGTTTCAGAAGACCGGATCGCCTGTCTGCTCAGATGACCGCGGTTGCAGGTTCTTTCAGCAATACTGCCGACGTTTGCACTCTCTGTGTCTGTTTCTTTATGACGAATATAGATTAAGGCGAATTATTTCGGCGGTTTCTTGACAATAACGGCGTATATATGGTATTATTACAGGGTATAAAGCATATTCGGAAGGGGACGGGATATTATGAATACCGCTTTGATTTTGGCGGGCGGTTCGGGAACCAGAATGGGGCTTGATTGTCCCAAACAGTTTTTAACTGTCCGAAACAAGCCGATCATTTCATACTGCTTTGATATTTTTCAGAACCACGGCGAAATCGACGCTATGGTTGTAGTTGTCAGCGACGAGTGGCGTGACTTTGTTGAGGAAAGCGCCCGCAAGTACGGAGTAGACAAGCTCTGCGGCTTTGCTCCTGCGGGAAAAACCCGTCAGCACTCTATTTACAACGGCTTGAAGTGCATTGCGGAAAACTGTCCCGGCACGGATATCGTTATCGTTCACGACGCTGCGCGTCCGCTTGTTTCGGATAAAATAATCTCTGACTGTATCAAGGGCGCGACTGAGTATGACGGCGCAATGCCCGTTATCTCCGTAAAGGACACGGTTTATCAGAGCAAGGACGGAAAAACCATTGACCACCTGCTCAAAAGGAGCGAGCTTTTTGCGGGACAGGCTCCCGAAAGCTTTAAGTTCAAAAAATATTATCAGATACATAACGAGGTAACAGACGAGGAGATCGGCTCCACGGCGGGCAGCAGCGAAATAGCTTACCGCCACGGAATGGAGATCCGCATGGTGAGCGGAAGCGAGCGCAACCTTAAAATTACCACGATCGAGGATTTGGAAACATTTGAGGCAATACTGAGGGGTGAAATCTGATATGGCTACAATGAAAGCGAGAGTTTTGAGAGAAGTCGGCAATTTGGAATACTGCGATTACCCGATGCCCGAGGTCAAGCCCGACGAGGTGCTTTTCAGAGTGCGCGCCTGCGGCGTATGCGGCTCCGATATCCCGAGGATCTTCGTGAACGGAACCTACCATTTCCCAACTATTCCCGGACATGAGTTCGCGGGCGAGGTCGCCGGAGTCGGAGATGAAAAGAACAAAGACCTTATCGGAATGCGCGCCACGGTATTTCCGCTAATTCCGTGCAGACATTGCGAAAACTGCAACAACGGCAGCTACGAGATGTGCAGCGGATATGATTATCTCGGCTCCAGAAGCGACGGAGCCTACGCCCAGTATGTCCGTGTGCCTGTATGGAACCTTGTTCCGATCCCAGACAACGTAAGCTTTGAGGTCGCGGCTATGACCGAGCCGTGCGCCGTAGCGCTTCACGCGCTCAGACGCGCTCAGATCGAGGTGGGGGACAACGTTGTGATCTTCGGACCCGGCACTATCGGAATGCTTATCGCTCAGTGGGCGAGAGCATGGGGCGCGAGAGTCCTGCTTGTGGGAACCGACGTGAATAACTGGGATTTCATAGAGAGTCTCGGCTTTACGGAATACTGCAATTCATCCCGTGAGAACGCTATCGAATGGGTAAAAGCCATGACGGGCGGAATAGGCGCCGATGTAGCTATTGAGGCAGTCGGAATACCGCTCACCGCCTGCAACTGTCTTGAGGCGGCTGCTTCGGGCGGCAGAGTGATTTTTGTGGGCAACCCGCACGGCGACTTCACGTTCCCGCAGAACACCTACTGGCAGATACTCAGAAAACAGCTTTCAATATACGGAACATGGAATTCAAGCTACAGCGACACGCACAAAAGCGACTGGAAAATGGTCGTCAACGCGCTGTCAAAGGGCGTCATAAACGCCGAAAAGCTGATCACTCACAGATTCTCTCTTGCCGACATGGATAAGGGACTCGAAATAATGAAAAACAACACCGAATTTTTCGC
>JBGUPW010000044.1:0-4034 GCA_045130495.1 Ruminococcus sp.
ATGGCTGACTGCTGACAGCCTGAATGCCGACGTGCGGATGACGATCGATTCGGACAAGCCGATCGTTCAGAGAAGCAGAAATTCCGAACAATATGAGGAGCCGTACCTGATCGACTCCGCCGGCAACAAGCTCACGCTTGATGTGATGCCGATAGAAAACAGCGTATTCAGCTATAAGCTGAGCTACACCAAAAACAATCCGCCCGTTTCGCCTGAAACGGAATACACGCTCGTTATCCCTGAGGGATACTTTATTACGGGCTATGCGCAGGATGTTCCCGAATTCCGCGAAACGCTGACCACCGAAAAGTTTTTGGGACTGACATTTTTAGAGTATTACGCTTTGGATAACGACAGATGTGTCTCCAATATCTTTGCGGCGTCAGACAACAGCTACGGCAGGATCGAGCTTTTTGCCGACAGCCGAAAAGCCGTGTTCACAGAATACAACCTCAGCGGCAAGGCGGATTACCGCAATACATTTGACATGCCCGACGTGCTTGGAGAAGAAGAAAGACCGCTAAGCTGCCGCGTGTTCCGCCTGAACGACGGCAATTATTCCTTGTGTATCACAACCGGCGTCACCAACTACTTTATAAAAATCGACAGGTACGGAAAAGCTCTGAGCGAGATCTTTACCCTCGGCGATGATGCGGTGGACAGCTATATCCAAAATGTAAGCCGCATCGAATTTGAACCGTATAAGAACGGCATTTGCAAGCTGATGAAATTCTCTGGTGATAGGTCGGCAGTCTTGCTGACAATCGATTTTGAGAACGCTCCCAAAATCACCCCGGTTAATTACTTTGAAGCCTATTTCCCGCTTGACAGCAATTCGTATCTGCGCAGCCAGTTCATTGAAGACGATATTTATTTGTGCCTTTATAACAGCTCTGACGAAGTTGTCGCAGACATACTTCTTGACGACAGCTTCATGGGCGCTTATACGGAAAACGGCAATATCAAAATACTGTTCAAGCATACCGAAAGGACCGCCGGCTATCATTCTGTCAAATCCTATTATTTTGCCATATACGACAGCAGCGGCAGCCTTTTGGCAAAAGAGGAGCTCAGCGACAGCGCCGCTGAGAATCTGAATAATTATTATACCAACAGCATCGTCGGCACAGACAGCAGATACTGCCTCAGCTATAATGAATGGGGTTCTAAGGAAACAAAAGTGTACGTTTTTGACAGCGATTGCCGATTGCTCGACAGGGCGGTGTTTTGCGTTTCGCTGATTATGCTCCCATAATATATTTTTCGGCAGCTTGGTCGGCAAGCACCATCGATTTGACGATGGTTTCTTTCGATTCCGAATAATTGTTCTGTGACCATTTACCAATGATCGCAAACGAACCCTGCACATGATAGTGGATCAAATAGCGCTGTATATCGGTCAATTCTTTTTTATTTGCCCGTTCCAGCCAAATCTTGATGCACATCGTTTCAAACAACCCGCCCAGCTTATCGCGCAGGTGTGCGGTGGTATTGGGACTGAATATCATTTTGAATATTTCGGGGTTTTCTTCAATATTCACAAAAATCGCGCCGAACATATCATTCTCGTCTGCCAAGCCGAGTTCGGTAACGATTCTTTCCAAGTCCTTCAGTATCGCCTGTTCTGTCTGCTCGTAAATGTCGTATACATCCATATAGTAGTTGTAGAAAGTCGTGCGGCTGATATCCGCCTTATCAGCGATTTCCTGAACGGTAATATCTTTCAGCTCCTTGTGCTCCAGATACTCCGCAAGCGCGCTCCTGATCAGCTTCATTGTTTTCAGCGCTTTTCTGCTTATCCTCTGTTCAGTCATGCTATTTCACCTGCCCACTTCACGTTATCAGAGTAATTGCAACACATTGATGTTGATTATTCAAGAACTTTACAATTTTTTCGTTTTCTGTTCACTTTTTAACAGATTGTCTCCGATGTGTTCAATACTGAACAGATCACAGAATTATTGTAAATTGAATTCACCGGCAAGCTGTGATATGATTTAGGCACAGTCAAGGGAGCAACGTGACGTTGCATCCAAGCCGCCTTTGGAAAGAATGAGTTGACTTTTGTGTTTCTGAAACGGCGGGTCAGAAATGAGATGTAAAACAAACAGCTTCTCAAATAAATATAAAGGAGAAACCATCATGAAAAAGACGAACAGAATCAAAACAAAAATTCTTGCCGCAGCATTATCGGCAACAATGATTTTTTCATTCGGCGCGATGACAGCGACAACAGCTTCCGCCGCTTCCGTTTCATCCGCAATGCAGAACTATCAGCTTCCAAGCGCAGCGACAGACGGCTTTTTCAGCGGCGCGCAAACCATGATCGGCATTCTGACAAAGTCACACCCCGTAGCGGGCGTGATCGCGAACGGACTTTTCGGCGCTTTCAAATCCTTCTACGGCGACGCTACAAAGACTCCTCAGCCCTCAACTCAGGATATTGTCGACCTGATAAATGAACTTTCCGCCAAGATCAATAAGCACTACAACGAGCAGAGCTCACAGATTAAGGCTCTCGAAAACATCGAAAAGCTCCAGAACTTCTCGAATATCCTCACAAGCGTAACGGGCTATAACAAAAGGGCTATGGGACAGATTTCTATCTTTAATGACAAAAACACTTGTGCACAGGACTATCAAAACATTATCGACTGCACCGTCGGCAACAATGAGTTTGTAAAAGATTTTATGGATTTAAGCACTCTGATCATTGACGGTCAGGCAGGTGTGAAGGGTAAGCCCTCCTTCTGTCAGTATCTTGAATTTTCCAAGGTGTGCGATGCGAATAACAACGACGCCGCTCTCGTAAAAGCGGACAGCGAGATCTTCAACAAAATGACGATCGAGCAATATACACTGTTCTTTACAAACTTTATCACCGGATTGCTTGCGAAGTACGAGCTTGCCGAGTATAACTACAACAACGGCACGATTGACCTCGATACAAAGAACAGCCTGCAGAATTCCATCATGAAGGATATGGAGATCAACTTCAGCACAGCGGGCGATGTTGTAAAGAGATATAACGAAATAGAAGATACGCTCAAAGACCTCACCGTTGCCAAGGTAACGGCAGACGGCAAGACTACCGAGATGTTCTCCTTCGGAGACGCATGGGTGGCGGCGGTAATGAACAACGGCACCATGCAGCTTGTTCAGGACTGGAAAAGCGATAACCTTGCCGGCGATGTATTCTACTACAAAGCGAACACCGAATTCAAGAACGGAGCGCTCTATGTCAAAGGCAAGGATGTGACGCTTGACCTCTGCGGTCACACGATCATTCACACAGACAATCAGAAATATGATATTTGCAGCGATAACGCGACGATCACCCTCATGGATTCCTCGGGTAAGCGCTCGGCAATCAACGGTCTCCTTTCCAGCGGCGGCAAAGTAACGATCGACGGCGTTACCATCAAGGATTCAGCCGACGCGGGCATCAGAGTCAACGATCTCATGTTGGACGTAAAGAACACAACCTTCACCGGCAACAAGAACTCAGCGGTAGTCACCGGGAATAACGCGGATACCACCATTGAAAACTGCATTTTTAAGAACAATAAGGAATCCGCTGTATACAACAAGAACTCCAACGTAACGCTTAAAAACAGCCTTTTTGAGGACAACTGCTCAGACTCCGACAACGGCAGCTCAACGAACGGCGGAGCTGTTTACAGCCACTGCACGCTCACGGTTGACAACTGCACTTTCGTCAATAACAGCGCTAAAAAGGGCGGCGCGATTTACGCCGATGATACAACAAACGTTACAAACAGCATCTTCAAGGGCAATTCGGCAGAAGCAAACGGCGGCGCGATCATGTTTGATTACAGAGGCTGGGGCTCATGCGAAATCCTCACCATCAACGGATCAAAGTTCACAGACAACACGGCAGGCTCCAACGGCGGCGCAATCTTCTGCGACTCTATGAACTACCTGACAATGAGCGATGTTGAGATCAGGAACAACACCGCAGGTTCAAACGGCGGCGGTCTTTACTGCCAGAAGGGTTCAAGTTCCTCCTGCGA
>JBGUPW010000045.1:0-4789 GCA_045130495.1 Ruminococcus sp.
ATGTATCAATTCCCTATGGGAAAGGTAAAGAACAACATTTAGTGCTGTGATTTTATTATAATACATAGATATAGATTTGTCAAGAAAATTTTTCAAAAACAAGCCCATAATTATTCGCCTGTATTAGTTAATAAAGAGCAGTTTTTGACGGTTAGAGCATTAACTCGAACATAAAATGTAATTCTATACCCCACATCAGCTAAATTCTTGTCGGACGTTCGGGTTTGCGCTGCAATAAAGGCGGCAGGTAATGAGGAAAAAAATTGAAACACTGTTTGACAAAAACATTTGATCGGAATTTCACGGGAAATGCGGAAGGAGCTTTTAATATTATAGCCGCTCAGAGGGCAGAAACATGGATTAAAATAGAGTCTTTGACAGCAAATAAAAAAGTCTTTAAAGCCACATATGATCCTTGTTTTTTTCGTTTTTTTGTTAATCAGAAAACATAATACCGCTCCTTGAAACGATGGTCAGAGACGCAAAAGTGCGCTTATTTACCGGGCTTTTGCGTTCTTTTTATTTGGCGACTGACAAACTCCGGATATATCCGAACCGAGCGCAACAAAAACCGCCGACTTACAGATAGCTTCTGCTTGTCGGCGGTTTTCTTCATCGGGGTCAGTTTAGCGCTTTATAATCGGTGTACTCCACCACGCCTTGAATATGCTCAAGCGCGCCTTTTTGAAGCTCCTTTACCATCAGGCACTCAGGGGCGGGCAAGCCTACGCTTTCGCCTGCAACGATGCCGAAATCGGCTGAGGTCTGAAAGCCGCGGTTTCTGTAATTCTGCGGATTGCCCTCGACAATCACCGCCGAAAAGCCCATTTCAGCCGCTTTTTCAAAGCCGTATTCGATGAGCTCCTTTGAAATATGCTGCCGCTGCAGCTCGGTTTTGACCGCGACGGGACCAAGCAGCAAAAGCTCATCTTTGTATTTTCCTCCGAGGTGGAAGCGTGAGAACATGGCGTAACCGATGACCTCGTCCCCGTCGTTCACCATAATAAGCTCCAGCTCGGGAACATAAGTGCTCATTGAACGGATTTCCTCTATCAGTCTGACGACCGGAGCCGCCTCCTCCGCGTTTTCGGAATCGGTAAAGGTTCTCCTTACCATGTCCAATGACCGGCTTAAATATTTATCTTCCATTGATTTTATGATTCTGTTCAACTCAGTACACATCCTTTCTCTTTTTTCTTTCGCTGATGGCGATATTCCTGAAAAACTGTTCTTTCTGTCTGCGGTAGTCTGCCGCGTTGCCGCTGTATTTCGCCTCGGCTTTTATCTTTCGGTAGCTTTCAAAGCGGCTTTCGTCCAATGTGCCGTTTTCAATAGCTTCGCGCACTGCGCAGCCGGGCTCGTTTTCATGTCTGCAATCGCGGAACCTGCATTGTTGAGCCAGTTCCTCTATATCGGCAAAGGCGTCGCCCAAGCCCTCGGTTACGTCCCACATTCCGAGCTCGCGCATACCGGGCGTGTCGATGATCATTGCGCCGTTTTTCAGCATGATAAGCTCGCGGCGGGTCGTGGTGTGTCTGCCCTTGCTGTCGTCCTCGCGGATGCCGTTTGTGTCCATGATGTACTCACCCGCAAGCGCGTTCACAAGGCTTGATTTTCCGACGCCCGACGAGCCCAGAAACACAAGCGTTTTTCCCTTTTGCAGATAAGGCGAAAGCTCGTCCATGCCAAAGCCTGTTTTTGCGCTGACTATGCAGGTTCTCACGCCCTCAGCCACGCGGCTCGTTTCCAAAATATAGGGCAGATAATCGTCGGTCAGATCCGCCTTTGTCAAAACTATCACAGGCTCGGCTTTTGATTGGCGGGCGGCGGTCAAATAGCGCTCCATCCGCTTGGGGTTAAAATCGTGGTTGAGCGACTGCATGATAAAAACATAGTCAAAATTTGCGGCGACCGCCTGTTCTCCCCTGCCCTTGTCGGGGTCGCGGCGCGAAAAGTAGGTTTTGCGCGGCAGCGTTTTGATAATGCGGCTGTCGCCGTCTTTGTTGTGATCGATCAGCACAAAGTCGCCCACCGTCGGGAAGCTCTCATTCTCATAATAGTATTCCCTGCCTTTTAACTGAGCGTAGCCCTCGCCGAAGTCCGACACAATGCCGAACCGTCCCTTGTGCACGGCTGTGATCCGCGCGGGCGTGCCGATATTCTCAAAATTTGTAGTATAATCAAATCCGTAATCTTTTATATTCAACGTTTGTTCCTCCAAAATCAGTTATTTGTTATTGATTTGATAAATGCGGGCTAACTGAATTTGGACGCAAAAATGCCGCAGAAAGCAACCCTTTGGGGACTTCTGCGGCTAAAAGCATATAAGAAAGCACACCCTTTCCGAGTGTGCTGTAGCAGTCAAAAATCACGAAAGGTCACATTTAGCGGCACGACAAAAACAGGGGCAAGCTGTCCCGAAATTTTGATATGTGCCAATATTCAGTTAGCCGGAAATTACCTCGCTTACAATCATATTCGTTCTCCTTTCGCGTTTGCCGTAGATTTGAGTGTGGCAAACTTAACTGGCGTAAGTATAACACCCGGTCATCGTTTTGTCAACCTAAAAATTTAATGATTTATGAATTTTTATTACAGGGTAATGGTGCGCTTCAACGCTCACTCTGCCGCCGATCGGGAAGGTGATTATCGGTAAAACGTGTCCGAAATCCACGCCGAAAATGACGGGGATATCCTTTGGCAGCTTATCGGCGATCATTCTTTTGATAAAGTCGGCGTTCATATTACAGCCTTCGTCAAATCTTCCGAACACAACTCCCTTTATTTTATCCGTGCCGTATGCCTGCAAAAGCGACTGGAAATTGCGGTCAAATTCAAATTTGAAATAATCGCCCATGATATTGTCATCCTCAAGGAACAGGACAATATCCTCAGCCTGCGGCATAAACTGTGTGCCCTGCAACAGATTGAGCGTGCAAAGATTACCGCCTATGACCGTTCCATCACAGCTTCCCTGCTGAATGACGGTGTACTCCTTTGCGGTTTGCGACGGCTGAAGAATTAACTCACCGTCATTCATCACGCAGTCACAGAAAGCCTTTTGCGTATACTCCGCTTCAAGGTCAAAGCCGAACGTGCTGAAATGCGCACCGTGATAGGTGACAAGCCCCGTTTTGGCGTAAACGGCGTGGAGCAGAGCGGTGATATCCGAATAGCCGCAAAGGATTTTCGGATGCTGCTTAATAATATCATAATCAATGTGCTCCAATATCTGATTGACATTGAAGCCGCCGATCGCCGTCAAAACCGCTTTCACGTTGTCATCTAAAAACGCCTCGTGAATATCCTTCACTCTGGAAGCGATGCTCGATGATTTCCATTCATCCATCTCTCGGCTGTGCGCCGAAAAGGAAACCTTGAAGCCCTGATTTTCAAGAGCTTTCAAAGCCTTTTCGCGCTTCTCAGCCCACACATATGACAAGCTGCACGACGGCGCAATAACTCTGATTTCATCGCCTTGTTTCAATTTTTGAGCGATCATTGTTTCCCATCTGCCTTTCTTAAAATGTCCAAGCTGTGATTAGTCGCGCCTATCAGATCCTGTCTTTCGCAGGTGGCAAAATGGAAAGACAGCCATTTTTCAAAGGCTTTATCGTCCATTTCTTCCAGGTATTCCCTGACATAACGGCTCGCGCCGTCGGTGGCTACAAGCTTTATGCGCTCGACAGGAACCGCCGCATTGATGCGCTCGATATCCTCTGTGCGCACCATTTCAAACAGGTCTTTCGGCTCGCTGATACATTTCCAATCATCGGTGAGCATATTCAGATCCATAACCGATTTAAGCTGATTGCAGCCGAAAACATACTGGATCACCGTCGCCTCATTCATGCAGTAGGCGACCAAAATATGACCGCCCGGCTTTGTGATCCTGACCGCTTCTTTCAGCGCGGTTATCTTTTCATCGTCGGAATACAGATGATACATCGGTCCGAGCAGGAGCGTAACGTCATAGGCGTTGTCCTTTAACATATTCAAATCAAGCGCGTTGCCCTGATAGGTCTTGATTTTCTCGCTGCCGTCAAGCTTGCTGCGGAGAATATCAAGGTTGTGCTGCACCAGCTCCACGGCGGTAACGTCATAACCCTCTTTAGCGAGCGTGACGCTGTATCTGCCTGTGCCTGCACCGATTTCCGCGATTTTGCAGTTTTTTGTCAACAGCCTGTCTAAATATCTGCGCGTGGTGAGATATTCCACTATGCCGACGCGGTTATTTGCAAGCCGTCCTTCCTCGTCGTATTCGTTGTAATAGTTTATCAAATAATCATTGTTTTGCATCATATCAACCCCCTTTTTATGTTTAAGAAAACACTGCGCAATCAGGATTATTGATCGCAACGGCGAAGCCCTCGGCAAGCTCCTCAACCGTGTGGCTTGTCAACATCTTTGCCGCCAATGCCGCTATATCATAAGCATTTTCGGCGGCAGCTTTTTTGAATCTTATCTCCATATTGTTTCTCATATCAAACCACGATTTCCGTCTTGAAAAACTTCTCTTGAAAAGCTGTTTTCCATGCGATCTCTTTCTTGCTAAACGTCATATTTTCGGGGCATACGACCCACTTGTCTTCAACATCATCAAGGCGGTAAATAACCCCGATGACCTTGCCCGAAAATTCTTGAATCGGCTCGTCCACGCCGAGAATATACGCGTCCTGCCACTCGCCGTCGGGGGCCTTTGTACCCTCAACATAGCCGTAGTTGATCGGATAGAAAATATCCCTATGCTTTGGGTGAACGCTCCCCATCGGTCGGTCGACTGTCACGG
>JBGUPW010000046.1:0-4412 GCA_045130495.1 Ruminococcus sp.
CTGACGCCTTGCCGAGATTTTTTGGACAGTCTGACGGAACAAGATTCAAGCAAGGCGTGCGCCGCTAATTGTGCGGTGTTGCCTTAATTACTAATAGAATAAGCAGTTATTACTTAAAGCATTGAGAGTTTGGGCTCAAGCACACATCAAGGAGCAAAAAAGTAAAAGGGAGTATGAAAAGTTGTATTTCGTGCCAAAGTGTGATAGAATGTGTTTGGAAATCAATTGATAAGGTTTAAAGGAAGCGCTGATTGATTTGGGTGAGCAAATCGCGCTGTCAGATTTTTCGTCAATCGTGAATTGATCAGCGGTTTCTTGAAGGAGTTGTGCGGTATGGAGATAAAAGACAGCAGGATAGACGGCGGAAAGGCGTTCGACTGGGGGAGAACCTCCGAAGAATACGCGAGATACAGAGATATTTATCCCGATATTTTTTACGAAAGGATCTCTGCTATGGGGCTTTGCGTCGGCGGTCAGAGTGTTCTCGATTTGGGAACGGGAACAGGCGTTCTTCCGCGTAATATGTATAAGTACGGAGCGCGTTGGACGGGTATCGACATTTCTCCCGAGCAGATCGAACAGGCTGAAAGGCTGTCGCGGGAAGCGGGTTATGACATAACCTTCAAGGCGGTTTCCGCCGAAAACGCGGATTCCCCCCCGGGGTCATTCGACGTTGTTACTGCCTGTCAGTGCTTTTGGTATTTTGATTTTGAAAAAGTACTCCCGAAAATCGCCGACTTTTTAAAGCCCGGCGGAAAGCTGCTTATCCTTTATATGGCATGGCTGCCGTTTGAGGACAGAATAGCCGGAGCGAGCGAGAAATTGGTGCTCAAATACAGCCCGAACTGGTCGGGAGCGGGGGAGACCAAGAAGCCGATCGGGATACCGGAAGCAGCCCTGCGGTATTTTGATGTAGAGTTCTGTGAGGAATATGAACTTATGGTTCCGTTTACAAGGGAAAGCTGGCACGGAAGAATGAAAGCCTGCCGAGGAGTCGGAGCGTCGCTCTCCGAAAAGGAGCTTCACGATTGGGAAGCAGAGCACATAGCAGTGCTCGAAGAAATTGCTCCCGAAAGGTTTGAGGTGAGGCATTACGCCGCCGCTGCGGTGCTTACAAAAAAATTGTAGTTTTATTTTAATTGTAGTTATTATTTGTCAGAGGACTCGATTTTCAGCCGCGGAAGGTACCAAAGCAGAGCTTCCTCGGCGCTCATTCCGCATCGGCAGAGATAGTCGATCCCGTTCATGCTCACGCCCTCGCAGCAAAGCGATTCGCTGTAGTTTTCCGAGAACGCGTCCCACGGAGAGGCGACCTCATCGAGATACTCAAGGCTTGAAGAATTTTCGGTGGAACCGTTTGAGGACATTGACGCAGGGATAAAAACAGGCTTGCCCGAATACGATAATATTTCTTTATCAGAATAATAAATGCTTCTTACTCTGTCATATAATTCTTTATCGGAAATATTATCGGCGCTTTCCGCTGTACTGCGCCCTGCTGCCGAGTTCGTTCTTGCTATGATAGCCGCCGCTTTTAACGCCTCGTCGCAGAAGCCGCTGCCGCAAAGCTCAGCGGCGGCAACCGCCTCAAAATCGGCGGTCGTTTCGGTTTGGGGCTTTTCGGGGCTTGTCTGAGTGCCGTGAAGTGTAAACGAAAGCGGCAAACCCGCCATAAGTATGAAGAACAGGCTGATAAATATTAATTTATTTCTCATTTTTTTTCACTCCGCCATTATTTTTCTTGACAACAGGGCTGAATTGTCTTAAAATAATATATGTACGCATACACGGTAAAATAACCCCGTGACAAATTTATAAAGAACGGAGAAATAGTATGAAGATAAAGTATTCCGTAATACCGTTTATTCCGGCGGCGCTTGCAATGCTGTTTTTAAAGGTGATGGGCTTAGTCGGCGTTGACGGCAACGGCGAGTTTATGGGAATGAACAGCATGAACATCACCTATCTTGTAATCGCCATTGGTGTCGGTTTGTTCGTGCTTTGTGTGATTCTCAACCTTTTCGACCGAAAAACGTCTCCCGTTTATCCGGTTAAAAGGAATATTCCTGCCGGTTTCCTCGCAATGCTATCGGCTGTGGGAATCCTGGCAAGCTCGCTGTCTACTGCGGCTAACGCGTGGTCAAACAGAGGATACATCGATGATCTTATGATCATTCTGATTTGCGCAATGCTCTCGATACCTGCGGGTATAGCCATGATGCTTATTTCGCGTGTCCATTTTTCGGGAAAAAGCAACATTTCATCCATCTCGGTGCTCTTTGTGTTCCCGTCTCTGTGGAGCTGCTCCGAGCTTGTTCATCAATTTTTGATGGCGACAAAGGCGAGCATTTCCGCAAAGGATCTGACCTTGCTGTTCTGCTACATCTTCATTTCGCTGTTCCTGTTTTCAGATGCAATGGTCGTTTCGCGCATAAAGGGCAGGAACCCCGTGAAGGGAATGTTCATCTACGGCTTGCCGATGGTCGCCTTCACGGTTTCCTACGGAGTTAATGAAGTCGTAAGAATGACAAGAGAGGGTTTTAACAACATTTCACTGTTTACCGCTCTTATGATGATTGCGATAGGCTTGTACGGTTTGAGTTTTATTATGGAGCTGTTCGCCAATCCGTATACAAAGGACGAGCTCGAAATCGTCGATTCGCTCTCCTCAACCGAAGAGGAAGATATTTCCGAAGGCTTTGCCACACCCGTTAAGGGCGACTTTGATATGGGCACTGCTCCGCGCCGCAAACATTCATCTCACAGAAAGCACAGACATCACACCGAACGCGCAACTCACGCGGTTTTGGTTGACAAGGAAGTGCAGATTCCTGTCGGCGGTTCGGTTGATGATAATAATTATCCTCCCGAAGACGACACTCCTGTTCTCACCGCCCCCGAGATGAGTAAGCTTAACACGGTTGAAGTTGATGAACAGGGCTATGACGATACTCTGCTTTTCAGCAGCCACACCGATAAGGAAAACAGGCGCAAACCTGTTGCTTCGCCGCCCAACACCGCGGAGACCATCGATGGCTTTATTCTGGACGTCCCCGATGAAAAAAAGAAGAAAAGAAAGAAAAAAACCAGAAACGAAAGATCCAACGATGATGACAATATCAGCTCTGCTGAAATGAACGAGATCGGTGATTACGCTATCCCCAAAGCAAAGCGTACCAAATCTCCGCAACGCAAGGATAGAAAGCCAAAGAACCGTCAAGAAAAACGCGTTCCGAAACGTCCTGCTCCGTCTGTTCAGGATGTTTCCGTTGACAGCGACGATTTTATTATCCCCGGTGCAGACGTTTCAGAAAGAGGATTTTCCGACACGGTGATTATTGACGACGCTTATCCCGAAAAGAACAGGTCTGCGGCTCCCGATCCGACCAAGAAGCCAAAAAAGGCTAAGAAGCCGGAAGACGCACGCAGGGCTGAGAGAGCCAAGAGAGCTGAGGCAACTCGTAGATCCGAGGAAGCTAAGAGAGCTGATTCGGCACGCAAGTCTGAGGAAGCAAGGAGAGCAAATGCGGCACGCAGAGCCGAGGAAGCAAGGAGAGCTGAGGCGGCACGCAGGTCTGAGGACGCCAAGAGAGCCGAGGCTCCCGTACAGGATGACGACAGTTCGGAGACATTAAGACGCGCCGTAGAGCAAAAACGCGCTGCGGAGACTGCACGTGCCGAACGCGCACGTGTTCAGGATGAACCGATAGCTGCAGCACAGGAACCGGCTCAGCAGCCCTCCGTAGACAGTCGCGAGGAGGATCACCGCGAACAACTCAGTGATGTTGACAGACTGTTGAAGGAGCTCGGCGATAAATAACACTTGGGAAAATTTTTTAGAAGTTCTCTCTTGATAATCCGTGCAAATTATCGGACGAAAACGGTTGACATTACCGTTATGCGGTGTTATGATATAATATAATTAAAGGCATCGACAGGGATATGACCTGCGAAAAACCGATTTTCAGAGAGCGGCGCGTTTGCTGTGAGTGCCGTATTCGGATCGCCGGCTACCGCCCTCAAGCCCCGTGCAGGAAATGGTGCGGCGTTTTCCGCGTTAAGGATCGTACCCGACACGATTTGTTCGGTACCAAAGGGCGCTTCGGCGTTGAATTTGGGTGGAACCACGAGTTAATTCGTCCCAATGCCTTTCGGGGTATTGGGACATTTTCACTTTTTTCCCGAACATAACTTTCTCGGACAATAACTGACTCGGACAATAACGGAGTATTGCGGAAAGTATTGCGGAAAACAGACCCCAAAGCCTGTTTGTTAAGCCTGTTTCATTTTTATCAGATATCATTATTATTTGGAAATATATTTACAGTCCAGCGGTGAAATGTCAAGATAAAAAATAGGAACAAAAGAGTATAAATACGCTCTTTTAGGCAAAAAACGGAACTCCCACCTAA
>JBGUPW010000047.1:0-13596 GCA_045130495.1 Ruminococcus sp.
CTGCATAAACGAATAGCTGCTCTCGCCGGGGGATACTATTGCAAACGACGAACAGTTACCGTTCACAAGTGCGCGAATGATGCTTTGCGGAATGTAGTCCTGACTTACCGCCGAAGCGTTTGAAAAGTTAAGACTGATGATATCAACCGACGCGTCCTGGTTGTCCGTAAAACGATATCGGCGGTTTGGGGATATAAAATAAATATCGTTTTCGCTGAGAACCTCGGACTGGTCGTCAATGTCGATACCGAGTTTGCCTGAGCGCACATACCCGAACACCGCTTCATTGTGGAGATTGTGATTATCGTTGATAACCATTTCACCGCAGACAACGCGGAAAACCGAGTTTGATGCCGAAGTAGAATGATTTAATTCCAAGCCCATTTTTACACCCCTTTTCTGAAAAAACTATAACCAAAGTTACCCCAAATCCAAAGATAAGCACAATAAACCTATCTTACAATATAATATTAGTGTAAGATCATCATTTTGTCAATAAATTTTTGCTAATTTTACAAAAAAATACATCTATTAACAAAAACCGGTTCTAAAAAGCTGCGCTTATTTCCTGAATTTTTGTTTTATACTCACGAACAGCCTTTTCCGGTGATACTATTCTTACTTTGGTTCCCAAGCCGAAAAGCCAAGCGTAAAATTGAGAGCTTAGAACCACGCTTACAGTGACCGAAAAACTTGTCTCGGACTCCCTGATAATGTAAATGTCGGAACCGAAACGATCGACAATCACGCCGATAAGTTCGTTGTCAACGCTGAACTTGACGTCACATTCCTCGCCGCCGAACATAGAAAAAACGCTTTTGGCGTAGTGGGCGAGATTAAATTTTTCAAATCTGTCCGAGCCGTCGCGTTCCATATCAATTATACTGATTTTTTCCATCTTGTCAACCCGAAAATGTTTAATTTTTTCAACCTCGGAATCGTAAGCCACAAGATAGTAATTTTCATCATCCCAACACAGTGCGAACGGTGACACAACATAGATTTTTCCCGAATGGCGCTCGGTTTTTACGATTTTTTGCCTGCCTGTAAAATCGACTTGCCATTTCATATATTTGAATGAGATCCTGTTGTTCTGCGATATCGCGGTGTGGATAATATCCACGTTGTAATAGATCTGTTCGTTCGGGGTTTTTACGCGGTTCGTAACGTAAACCTCGCGCTGCAAAAGCCTGCCGTCGTTCTCGCTCACAAGCCCTTCGAGCTTTTTGATAAGCTTGAGGCTTTTACTGCGGGTGATGAACTTTGCGCTTTGAATCGCGTCCACGAGCAGCTTTAGCTCGGCGACCTCAAAATCACGGCTGCCCACAAAATATCTCACGGTCGAGGTTCGGGTGCGGCAGATGTCCAGCCCGAACTTTTCCAGGATTTGCAGGTCGTCATACAGTGCCTTGCGCTCGGTCTGTATACCATACGCCGCAAGCGCGTCCTTTATTTCGCCCACGGTGAGCGCGTGGTTCTCGTCGGTCTTTTCGAGCATTATTTTTTGAAGATAAAGCAGTTTTTCCTTTTGTCGTGAGCTTCTCGCCATAACTACCTCCTTTTAAGCGGGACAAACAGTGAACGCCAGCGAAACCGCTAACGGCATTGTGACTATCGACAGCAGCGTTGACGCCGCTACAATGCCGACCGAAAGCTTCACGTCTCGGTCGAACTTCGCCGCGAACATCGTAGTTGTCGCAGCAGTGGGAGCGGAACAGGCTATGACGAACGCTATCACCATGCTGCGGTCAAGCCCGAACGGAACCATTGCGAAAAGCACCGCGACGGGTATGACGGCAAGCCTTAAAAACATAGCTAAATATGCCGACGCGTCGGTGAACACCTGCTTCATCTTTGCGGTCGTGAGATAATATCCGATAATAAGCATGGGAAGCGGCGTATTGAGGTTCGCGAGGTGCATTATCGGCTGAGATATGAACACCGGGAGCTTTACGCCCGTGACAAAAACGATAAGCCCCAAAATGAAGCCGATTATGCCGGGATTGAGGACGAGCTTTTTTATCGAGAGCGCCTTTCTGCTGCCGCTCATATCAACCAAGCCGTATGTCCAAACAAGCACGTTGAAAATCGCCACGAACACCGAGCCGAAGAACATTCCCTCGTCGCCGAGCAGCGCCTTTTGAAGCGGAAGCGACATGAAGCCGCAGTTTGAGAAAACGACCGAGAATTGCAGCACCTTGCGCCGCGCGATATCCTTGTCGTGAAAAATCAGCTTGACGAGCAGGATCGAGCACACAAGTATCGCAAGAGCGATTCCCGCCGACAAAAACACCTTGCCCAGCAGCTCAAACGAAAACTCACGCTGAAATGAATTTATCATCACGCAGGGCGTGACAACATACAGCACGATGTCCGTCATTTTTTTCGCGGCGTGCTCAGTAATCGCGCCCGCCTTGCCGCAGGCGAAGCCAACTCCGATCAGCACAAACAGCACAAGTACCTGACCGCCTATAAGCAACAGATTTTCAAAAAACAAAACGACCCTCTCCTTTAAGGAAATTCTGACAATTCTCTTTACAAAATAATTCTATCATAACGCGTGAAAAAATTCAATGAAGATGCTTAAAATAACCTAAGGCAACACCGCACAATTCGCGGCGCACGCCTTTCTTGAATCTTGTTCCAACCGTTTTGTCACGGCAATGCGGTTAAGCAGCGATACGCTCGCATATAAATTCATCGATGTGTCCCGTATCCCGTTTTAACGTTATCGTCCTCAGGCGGCAGGAATGATTATCGGACTTTGCCGCGAACGGCACCCTTGCGGCATAAATTGAGCGCGCCGCTCTCACAATAAGCCTGTCAATACTGTATTATCTACAAAAAGCGCCATTGTTTATTGTGAAAATTAACCAAGTCAAAATGATAATTTTTTAAAATCTGTATTAACCGACAAAAATAATTTGTGTTTATTGACAATCATTTTGAGTATATGTATAATAATTCTTGCAGATAAAAAATGCATATTATAACAACAAATCAAAATAACTGAAAAGAGGGATTTTTGATGCCAAGAGCAAAAAAAGCTGCTGCTGCAGCGGAGAAAGAAACCAAGCCCGTAGAGAAAGAAACCAAGGTTGAGAAAGAAACCAAGCCCGTAGAGAAAGAAACTAAGGCTGAGAAAGAAACAAAGCCGGCAGAGAAAAAGACTTCCAAAGTTGCCGAGAAAGCAGCAGAAGTAAAGGCTGCTGTTGAGGCTACCGTTGAGAAGGCTAATGCCAAGAAAGCCGCTAAGAAGGCTGCCCCCAAGAAGGTCGCTCCCAAGAAGCCCGAACCCACCAAGGTTAACTTCTTTGTAGAGTACGGCGGAGTGCAGGTTTCCGTTGACGATGTTGTTGCCAACGTTAAGGCTACCTACGGCAAAGACGCCAAGGAAATCGCCGTTTACCTCAAGCCCGATGAAAGCAAGGCTTATTTCGTAGCCGACGGCACAGAGGGCGAAATGGACGTTTTCTTCTGCTAATCGAAGCATTTTAAAATCATTTTAACAATCAACACAATTTCACAAAATATTGCTGCCGGTCGGCTCAGCCGACAACCGGTTCGCGCTTTCCGGCGGCATAAAAAATTCTTCCTTCATTTCCCGCGCCGAAACAAAACGCGGTGTTGAAGGAAGAATTTTTTTGAGTTTTGAAATTTTTAGAGCGGATGCCGCTGCCGTTAACCGTGCGGTCGTAGGGTAGTTGCCACGACGGGGCAGGGCGGCGTTGGATAGTATCGTTTAAAGATACCCTCCCATTAACGCCGGGTCAGAATGTGCGTTGTTGGTTAAATATGGCGTTCGTAGGTGCGTGCATTGCACGCCTGCGTTGGCGGTTTGATTGGGTTTAGGCGAACACATCGGTTCGCCCCTACAATGTGATTTTAATGCAGCTATTACGGTTAGAGTGGGCGGTTTCAAATATATTCGTAGGGGGCTGACTCAAAACCATTTCCGGTTTTGAGTCAGCCCCTTTTGGTTAACAGCACATAATTTCAACCGGCGCACAGCTCTGCTGTTAAATCTGCATTATTATAAATTCGGAGCGAAGCGACCCTTAATTGTCAACTGTCAACTGTCAATTGCCCTTTCACTCTCTCCAAACCGCAACGGCGAGCTTTCCTATTTCGTTGTACAGCGCCTCGAACTCGTCGGCGTTTATTGTCATATAGCCGTTGAGCGGGTCGGAGATATATACCTCGTGTTCGCCCACGTCATAGCCGTAGAGCGTCGCGCAGTGCTCGTTTAGATACCAGCGGTAGGTGAAGCCGTTTTCGGTTATTTCGTCGCCGTCAAAATTCGGCTCGGTATAGGACATGGTCGTCCAGACGACCACGGGACAGCCCGCGTCGATGATTTTATACAGGTCCTCAAACCGCGTTCCGCTGATGTCCTCAGAGTAGGCGTTTGTGTGAGCCTTGGTTCTGTAGTTGTCAACGGTTTTGACTATTCCCGGCGGAAAAACTCCCGCGCCGTCGTCTTCAAACGGGTCGCCCACATAGCCTATCGCGTAGTTTACGAAATCCGCGGAGTATTCAAGATAGTTTTCGGCTATCTCGGTTTTTTCAAGGTCGAAGCCGAGAGTGTTCAGCGCTATCGTCAGCGCTACGGATTCGCAGCCTGTTGGAAGCTCGGGCTCCTGAAGCATTTCGGGCGCGTTGAGCTTTTTATTAAGGCTCACCGAATCGGACTTCAAAATCTTTTCGATCTTGTCTGACTTTTGTTCTTTTTTGTCCTGTGCCGCGGTTTTGTCATCGGTCGCCGCCTGACTGCTCGCCGAAGCTCCGTCGGCGGTCGATTGTACAGCCGGCGGTTTACTTGAGCTGAATGTGACCATTATAGCGATGATCGCGGCGGCTATGACCAAGACGAACATGATCAGATAAATCACGCTGAATAATGGTTTTCTTTTCATATTTTTCTTCCTCCCTTCCTCCGCTTCCGGCTCCCGAAAATGCCGGCGCGGCTGTCAGCCTGCTATCCCAAAACAAGCTTTGCCGTGTCAACGCTTTCTTTCGCGTCGCGGCAGTAATAATCGGCTCCTATTTTCATGGCGTAATCCTTTGTCAGAACAGCTCCGCCCACAAATACGACGCATTTGCTGCTGCCGTCGGGGTTTTGCAGCTCGGGAGTTTCGCGCAGAAGCTTTATCGTTTGCTCCATGCTGCCGAGTGTGGTCGTCATCAGCGCGGACAGACCTACCATTTTGATATTCTGTTTCACCGCCGTTTCGACGATGAGCTGCGGGTCAACGTCCCTGCCAAGATCCACAACGGTGTAGCCGTAGTTGTCGAGCAGCACCTTAACTATGTTTTTGCCTATATCGTGAATGTCGCCCTTTACCGTAGCTAAAATGATTTTGCCCTTGCTTACGCTCTCGCCGCCCGATTTGTTCAGGCTGCGCTTGATGACCTCAAAGCACGCCTGAGCGGTGTTCGCGCTCTGAATGAGCTGCGGCAGAAAAATCTTGTTCTTCTCAAAGTCCTCGCCCACTCTGTCGAGTGCGGGAATAAGCATATTGTTGACGATCTCAAGCGGATCGGTGTTTTCAAGAAGCCTTTCGGCAGCCTGTGCAGCCTCGTTTTTCAAGCCGCTGTAAACCGCCGCTTCAAGGCTTATCGTTTCCGCCTGCTTCGGTTTTGCTGATGGCGCGGCTTCGGCGCAGTTCTCAATAAATTCCCTCGCGTTTTTGTCAATGCCCGAAAGAACCCTGTAAGCGCGCACTGCGCCCGTCATAACGTCAAGATTCGGGTTGATTATCGGAAGGTCGAGCCCTTCTTCAAGAGCCATTGTCAGGAACGTGCTGTTCACAAGCTCGCGGTTCGGCAGACCGAAAGAGATGTTCGATACTCCGAGGCAGGTTTTGCAGCCGAGCTCGGTTTTGACGCGGTGAAGCGCTTTCAGCGTTTCGCGGCACGCGTCCTGCTCGGCGGACACCGTGAGCGTCAGGCAGTCTATGTACACATCGCTTCTGTCAATGCCCAAAGCCTCCGCGCGCTCGACTATCCTTTTCGCTATATCAAATCTTCCCTCTGCTGTTTTGGGTATACCGCCCTCGTCGAGCGTCAGCCCCACCACGGACGCGCCGTATTTTTTGACGAGAGGAAGCACCGACGAAAGGCTTTTTTCCTCGCCGTTTACCGAGTTGACGATAGGCCTTCCGTTGTAGCAGCGCAGCCCCGCCTCAAGCACGTCGGGCTTTGTGGAGTCGATTTGCAGCGGTGCGTCGCACACGCTCTGTATCGCCTTGATAACGCGCGTCATCATCTGTTTTTCGTCGATTTCGGGGTGTCCCACATTGACGTCGAGTATCTCGGCTCCGCCGCTCACCTGCGAAAGAGCCTGAGTCAGTATATAATCTATATTGTTATCGACAAGCGCCTGCTTGAAGAGCTTTTTGCCCGTGGGGTTTATCCGCTCGCCGACGATCCTCGGACCGTTTATCTCCACCGTCGTGCCGGCGCTGCAAACGCAGGTGTCGGCTGTTTTGGGACAGGGGATAAAGCGTTCGTTAGAAAGCATTTCTCCCAGACGGCTGATATAATCGGGCGAAGTTCCGCAGCAGCCTCCGACGCACTTGACGCCCAGGGGCAAAAGCTCCCTTACACATTCGGCAAAGCGGTCGGGCAGGATGCTGTATTCGTTTGTCGAGGGGTCGGGAAGCCCGGCGTTAGCCTTGACAATGATCGGCAGATCGGTGTATTTTGTCATTTCGGCTATAACAGGCTCTAACTCGTCGGGACCGAGAGAGCAGTTCACGCCGAGAGCGTCAACGCCCAAGCCCGTAAGCGTAAGCGCCGCCGAAGCAGCCGAAACGCCCGTGAAGGTGCGTCCGCTGCGCTCAAAGGTCATTGTTGCCATTATCGGCTTGTCGCTGTTTTCCCTTGCGGCAAGCACCGCCGCCTTTAACTCGTAAAGGTCGGTCATCGTTTCAAAGGCGATAACATCGGCGTCGGCTCCGGCGAGTATCTGCTGCTTAAAGTATTCGTAAGCCTCCTCAAAGCGCATTGCGCCCGCAGGCTCAGCCAACATTCCCACGGGACCGATATCGAGAGCCGTGAGCGCCTGAGTGCCCTCACAGGCTTTTTTTGCGTTGGCTACTCCCGCGCGGATTATCTCCTCAACGGAATATCCGCTGCCTTCAAGCTTATAGGCGTTCGCGCCGAAGGTGTTGGCGTAAACGATATCCGCGCCTGCTTCTATATACGCCTTGTGAAAGGACATGATAAGCTCGGGGCGCGTGATGTTCAGTGTTTCGGGAGCGTGCTCGTATTTCGCTCCGCTCTTTTGAATGAGCGTGCCCATCGCGCCGTCGAGCAGCACGAATTCCTTGCTGTTGAGCAGAGTATTAAAATCCACAGTGTTCACCGTTCCTTCTGTATTTACAGGTTTGGCGCAGATTGCAGACCGCGCAGCCGCGCCTTTGCCGCTCCACGGGAGAGGCGGAAAGCCCCGCGATCGCCGTAACGGACTTTGACGGCACAAGCAGACAGCTTCCGTTCATGCTCAGCCCGATTTTTCGCGGAGCGTCAAGCAGAGTCAAAAATGTTTTTTGAAGCTCGATCGGATAATCCCCGTAGCCGGGGCTGAAACGAAAGGTCATATAGCGGTCGGGGTGCTCCGCCGCGATTAGCCTGTCCGCCCTGCGGCAGACCTCCTCGACCGCGACGCTCGCAAGGCTGTCGAGCACCACGGCCTTTGCCATGTCGCGCACCTGCATCTCGCGTATAAGCCTGTCGGTTTCGGCGCCCAAGGTCGCGCCCAGAAGCACCGCCGAATCGCAGCCTTCAAGGTGTTTTTTTATATCCTCTCCCGCCGTAACTCTCTCGTCGGGCAGGCTGATGATTTTGTAAATATATCTCGGACGGGCGCGGTGCATCAGCTCTGCCTCGCACTCGTCCATCAGCTTTTCCATTTCGGCGTTCATCTCAACCTGCGAGCCGCCCAGATATCTGACCGCCTCGCTTCTGTTGAGCCGTTCCGTCAGCTTCACAGCAGCTTTTCCACGGCGCGGGTGATTTTCTCCGCCACATAGGGGTTGTTCATGGTGTAAAGGTGAACCCCGTCAACGCCGTTTGAAAGCAAATCGACAATCTGCTCCACGGCGTAGGCGATCCCCGCGTCGCGCAGAGCCTCGGGCTTGCTCTCGTACCGCTGCATCATTTTGGCGAACTTCGGCGGCAGGCTCGCGCCGCAGAGCGACACCATGCGTTCAATCTGCCTTTTGTTTGTGACGGGCATTATTCCCGCCTCGATCGGCACGTTTATGCCCGCTATTTTCGCGCGCTCCAAAAAGCGGTAGAACAGCGCGTTGTCAAAAAAGAGCTGGCTTATCAAGTGCTGAGCGCCCGCGTCAACCTTCTTTTTGAGGTTGAGCACGTCCTCGATCTCGTCTGCCGATTCGGCGTGCGCTTCGGGGTAGCAGGCGCCGCTCACGTCAAAGTCGCCCTTTGTTTTTATGTATGCGCAAAGCTCCGAGGCGTAGCGGAAGTCCTTTTGCGGCTCAACGCCCTCGGTGTGATCTCCGCGCAGAGCAAGAATATTTTCAATGCCGTGCGCCTTGAAGTCTTCAAGCGTCTCGTCTATCATCGCCCTCGTGCTGTTCACGCAGGTGAGGTGAGCCACCGACTCAACGTGAAAGCCGTGCTTTATTTTGGAAGCTATTTCGCAGGTGCGGCTGTGCGCTCCCGTGCCGCCTGCGCCGTAGGTGACGCTCACAAAATCGGGATTTAAGGCGCAGATCTCCTCAAGCTTTTCATAAACCGATTCGATAGGCGAGTCCTTTTTCGGCGGAAAGACCTCAAAGGAAAACACCGTTCTGTTTTTGTCGAATAAGGATGTTATTTTCATGTTATCATCTCACTGCCTT
This sequence comes from Ruminococcus sp., assembly GCA_045130495.1. GTDB lineage: Bacteria > Bacillota > Clostridia > Oscillospirales > Acutalibacteraceae > Ruminococcoides. The sequence continues at coordinate 8,871 of JBGUPW010000047.1, forward strand.
AATAATGCGGTTCCGCCGCGACCCATGTATATCGCGGCATGAGCAGAGCGCTTTGGCGCTCGTGATTTCCATGACGGTATTATATCATCTATTTCACAAAAAAACAACCTAAATAAAGTCGGGCTGAGACCGATTTCTCCGCGCCGAACGCCGTATGCGCGGCACGGCAGGACATTATTTGATTTTATAACGGTAATTATGCAAAAATATACCCGTATTATTTCCAAATACAAGAGCTTTGTCACAGATAATTTATCAAAACTGACGAAATTTTTTATTTTGGATTTTTCTTCCCGCGAATTATTTTCCCGCGCTTTACAAACCGTGTCGAATATGATAAAATAGCTCAAAGACAGTTCGTTTGCGCCATCCTGTCTATAAACAAAACCACGGGCTCGCGCTTTTTTGCGCCTTTTTTGTTCTTTACTTTAGGAAACCGCCGCAACCACGGCGGTCACGGTGTTTTGTTTTGATTCGGGATGCGTCTGCCTTGCGGCGGGCGTTTTGTTTTTATGATTTTTATTTCAAGAAAGCTCAGGTAGATAAATTTATGTATTCCGTAAAAACCTCAGCCGCCTTTGACAGCGCCCATTTTTTGAAGGGCTACGGCGGAAAGTGCTCCAATATTCACGGCCACACCTGGAAAATCGAAGTCACCGCCTCGGGCGATCTTACAGCCGAGGGCGAAAAGCGCGGAATGGTGATGGATTTTTCCGACCTGAAAAAAGCCGTGAGAGGGCTTGCCTCGCGCTTTGACCACACGCTTATCTACGAATCGGGCAGTCTGCTCCCCGAAACGATTTCCGCGCTTCAAAACGAGGGCTTTTCTCTCACCGAGATCCCGTTTCGCCCTACCGCGGAATGTTTCGCAAAGTATATTTTTGACGAGCTTTCAAAGACTCTGCCGGTAAAGAGCGTCGCGGTTTATGAGACTCCCGAAAACTGCGCCGTGTATGAGGAGGATTAAAATGCTGTCTGTTGTTGAACAATTTGTAAGTATAAACGGTGAGGGTGCGCACGCGGGCGAGCTTGCCGCCTTCATACGCTTTAGAGGCTGCAACCTGAGCTGCTCCTACTGCGACACAAAATGGGCGAACCGAAACGAAGCGATTTTTTCCGAGCGCACTGCGGACGACCTCGCGGAATGGGTGGGGCGCAAGGGCGTGAAAAACGTTACGCTGACGGGCGGCGAGCCGCTTCTTCAAGATGATATTTCCGAGCTTATCGAAAAGCTTTTGGCTCAGGGCAAGCGCGTTGAAATCGAAACAAACGGAAGCATACCGCTCAACCGCTTTGTCCAAACGGAGCAGCGACCCGTTTTCACAATGGACTACAAGCTGCCGTCGAGCGGAATGGAAAGCGCTATGCGCACCGACAATTTCAGGCTGCTCAACAGTCACGACACGGTGAAGTTCGTTGTTGGAAGCAGGGAGGATCTGGAGCGTGCGGAAGAAATAATCGACGCTTACGGGTTGAGCGGGCGCTGTCACGTGCATCTCAGCCCCGTTTTCGGCAAAATCAAGCCCGCCGAAATCGTAAGCTACATGATAGAAAATGAAATGAAGGACGTGCGGCTGCAGCTTCAACTGCATAAATTTATCTGGCCGCCCGAAAGGAGAGGCGTTTAATGGATATAAAAGCGATAGAGTACCACGTTCGCGGTCTGCTTGAGGCGATAGGCGAGGATCCCGACCGCGAGGGGCTGAAGGAAACGCCCGAAAGGGTGGCGAGAATGCTTGAAGAAACGCTCGAAGGCACCGCCTACACCAACAGCGAGATAGCAAAGATGTTCGGCAAAACATTTTCCACGCCCTGTGACGGCGACACCGACAGCGCGGTCGTTGTCAAGGATATAACGGTGTTCAGCTATTGCGAGCACCACCTCGCGCTTATGTACGATATGTCCGTTAACGTCGCCTATATCCCGCGCGGCAAGGTTTTAGGGCTTAGCAAAATCGCGCGTATCTGCGACATGGCGGCAAAGCGGCTGCAGCTCCAGGAAAAGTTAGGCAGCGACATAGCGGAAATAATAAGCCTTGCGGCGGACACCCCCGACGTCGGCGTTGTCATAAGCGGCTGTCACAGCTGCATGACGGCGAGAGGGATACGCAATGCCTCGGCAAAGACCGTCACAACGACATACAGGGGCGCGTTCCGGGGCAACGCGGGCTTGCAGACTTTGATTGCACAGCGGTGATTGATATGAAAGCATTGGTTCTTTTCAGCGGCGGCGTCGACAGCTCGACCTGCCTTGCGATAGCTGTTGAAAAATACGGCGCGAAAAACGTTCTTGCGCTGTCCATCGGCTACGGGCAGAAGCATTCAAAGGAGCTGACCGCCGCCGAAAGCATAGCCGCTCACTACGGCGTGCGGCTGAAAACGCTCGATTTGAGCGTGATATTCGAGGGCAGCGACTGCTCTCTGCTGAAAAGCTCCGGCAGGGATATCCCGGCGGAAAGCTACGAGGAACAGCTTAAAGCGACGGACGGCAAGCCCGTTTCTACCTATGTTCCGTTCCGCAACGGGCTGTTTTTGTCCTGCGCGGCAAGCGTGGCTCTGTCGGCGGGCTGCGAAGAAATATATTACGGCGCTCACGGCGACGACGCGGCGGGCAACGCCTACCCCGACTGCAGCACGGAGTTCAACGAGAGCATGGGCAGAGCGATTTATTCAGGCAGCGGAAATCAGCTCCGCGTGACCGCGCCGTTCATCGGAATGAGCAAGGCGCAGGTCGTAAAGCGCGGGCTGGAGCTCAAAGTGCCCTACGGGCTGACGTGGAGCTGCTACGAGGGAAAGGACAAGCCCTGCGGAGTCTGCGGCACCTGCCGCGACAGAAAAGCCGCATTTGAAGCAAACGGCATAACTGACCCTGCGCGACGGTGGTCGCTTTCGGCGGCTTTGGATAGCGTCGATTAAAGGTAACCTTCCATAAACGCCGTGTCAGGATGCGTGTCTGAATTGTAAGTTGCTGAATGATTTTTTTATATGAATTATATTTGATATACAGAAAAGGAACCCCAAAATGAGAGAACGCGAAAGCCTTACGCTGCTTGGCAACAAAAACACAAAATACTCCTTTGACTACGACCCGTCGGTGCTTGAAACCTTTCCGAACAAGCACCCGGGCAACGACTACTTTGTAAAATTCAACTGTCCCGAATTCACGAGCCTCTGCCCCATAACGGGACAGCCGGACTTTGCCTCGGTGACGATCTCATATATCCCCGCCGAGCGGATGGTCGAGAGCAAGTCGCTAAAGCTGTATCTGTTCAGCTTCCGCAACCACGGCGACTTCCACGAGGACTGCATGAACATCATAATGAAGGATTTGATCGCGCTCATGCAGCCCAAATATATCGAGGTTTGGGGAAGATTCCTGCCGCGCGGAGGAATTTCGATCGACCCCTACTGCAACTACGGCGCACCCGGAACAAAATATGAGCAGTTGGCATGGGAAAGACTCTCACACCACGATATGTACCCCGAAAAAGTAGACAATAGATAGTCGTTGCCACGACGGGGCAGTCGTTGCCACGACGGGGCAAGGCGCCTATTATAAAAAGCATATAAATCAAGCCTTCATTTAACGGCGCGGTCAAACGCGGGCGTTAAAGGAAGGCTTTTTATGATGTTTCGTTTCAAATATATTCGTAGGGACAGGGCTTGCCCCTGTCCTTGGGCGCTGATTCAAACGTTTGTGTTCCTATCAAAAATCGGACGGGAAATAAACGTCGGGTCGTTGCCACGACGGGGCAAGGCGCCTATTAATAAAAAGATATAATAAAAGCCTTCCTACAACGGCGCGGTCAAACGCGGGTGTTGCAGGAAGGTTTTTTATAATGTTTCGTTTCAAAATAATTCGTAGGGACAGGGCTTGCCCATGTCAAAACGTTTCAAAAAAACTGCAACAAAACGCGTGAACAAAACCTATATATTAAACAACGGCATGGAGCGCGGATTGGGTGCAGCGTCACGCTGCCGCGGACTGCCCGTCGGCTCAGCCGACCGCGGAATGTGTGCAGCTTCAAGCTGCCGGCAATTCCTGTTTATCTCTTGAGTACAGCAGCTTTAAAATGATCGGGGTCAAAATACTTGAGATTATGATAAGCAAAATGACCGATGTAAAATATTCCGAGCTTATCATGTTCTCGGTGAGACCTCTCTGCGCCACTATAAGCGCGACTTCACCGCGCGTCATCATGCCTACACCCACCTTGAGCGTGTCCGTTCCCCTGAATCCGCACAGGCGCGCCGCCGCGCCGCAGCCGATGATTTTTGTAGAGAGAGCCACAGCGACAAACGCCGCAGAGAACAGCACAAGCTCCCATGTAACGCCGTTGATCTGCGTCTTTAAGCCGATACTCGCAAAGAATATCGGACCGAAAATCATGTATGAATTGATATCCAGCTTCTGTTCAATATAATCCGAATCGTGCAGCTTGGAAAGTATTACTCCCGCCACGTAAGCGCCCGTTATATCCGCTATGCCGAAGAATTTTTCGGCGGCGTAGCTCAGTCCGAAGCAAAGCGCCAACGCCAAAATCGGGATCCTGCGCGTGTGCGGCCAGCGCTTGTCTATCACCTTGAAAATTTTGTAGGTGACAAAGCCGAGCACGATCGAGAGAGCGAAGAACGCGAGAGCGCGCAGCGCCATCCACCCGGGGCTGCTGTCGGGATCCTTAAAGCCGATCACAAACGTAAGCACTAAAATTCCGATAACGTCGTC
>JBGUPW010000048.1:0-2182 GCA_045130495.1 Ruminococcus sp.
CTGACGCCTTGCCGAGATTTTTTGGACAGTCTGACGGAACAAGATTCAAGCAAGGCGTGCGCCGCTAATTGTGCGGTGTTGCCTTAAAAAAATACGAACAACAAGGGAGAGGAAAGATGAGCTTAGCAGGCAAAAAAGGCGTCGATATTTCATCGCTTAACGGAAATGTCGATATCGAAAAAATCAAAAATGCGGGTTACGACTTCGCAATGCTTCGCTGCGGCTACGGCAGCGATTATCGGAATCAGGACGACACACAGTTTGAGAACAACGTGAGAAAATGCGAGGCGGCAGGCGTTCCCTGGGGAGCATACCTTTATTCCTACGCGCTCTGCACCGAGGACGCCAAAAGCGAGGTACAGCACGTTCTGCGCCTTCTCAAAGGAAAGCGTCCTACCCTTCCCGTGGCGATAGACATGGAGGACGACGGCTACAAGGCGCAGCGCGGAGCGTGGAACTTTGACAACGTTAACAACGTCTGCAAGATTTTTGTAAACGAGATCCGCGCGGCGGGCTACTACCCGATGATTTACACCGGTTTGGAGGAGATCCACAACTATATTTCCTCCGAGGTGCTGAATAGCTGCGACCTCTGGTTTGCGCAGTGGTGGAAGGTTCCGCAGTACGACGGAAGCAACATGGGAATGTGGCAGTACGGCGGAGAAACAAACTATCTCGACAGCCCGACTATTCCCGGAGTGGGCGTTGTGGATCAGGATAAGTGCTACAAGGACTATCCGACCATAATCAAAAACGGCGGCTGGAACGGCTGGAAGAAATCTGACAAGGTTCTGGACAGCACGGGCTACGGATATAAGGACAAGGGAACGGGAGTGCTCGCGCTGAAGGAATTGCTGCTCCTTGCGCGGCGCCTCGGAGTTACAAATCAGGGCATGGACGAAAACGGCACCTTCGGAGACGGCACCCTGATAGCCGTTAATCAGGTGCTCAAAAAAGGCGGCTACGACCAAAACGGCATAGCGGGCGATAATTTTATCAAGTACCTCACAAAGCTTATAAAAGAAAAGCTGTGACAAATCAAATCAGCGCTTTCGACGCCGTGATGACGTCAAAAGCGCTGAGCTTGTTTGATTCAAAAAGCTTATACTGTTTTGGGAGCGTTGTTGTCGTTTTCGAGGAACTTATATCCGATAGCCGCGATAGCAGCGCCGATCGCGGGACCGAGAATGAACGCCCACAGGCAAAGCATGGGATCGATGTTTCCGCCGATCATAGCGCAGAAAGCGGGACCGAAGCTGCGGGCAGGGTTTACGGAGGTGCCGGTGAGACCGATTCCGAAGATGTGGATAAGGGTGAGGCTCAGACCGATCACAAGACCGCCGAAGGAGCCGTGCTTAGCCTTCTTGGAGGTGACGCCGAGAATGACAAATACAAATACGCAGGTGAGAATGATCTCAACAAAGAAGCCTGCGAATTGGTTGCCGCCTACGCCTGCCATGCCGTTTGCGCCGAAACCGTTAAGGCTGATTTTGCCTGTTTCTTCGACTGTGCCGGTGAAGTCAGTCAGACCGCCCATACCGAAGATAGCTGCCAACAGAGCGGAGCCTGCGAGAGCGCCTGCGAACTGAGCGATAACATAGCCGATGAAATCAGCAAGGTTCATGCCGCCCGAGAGAAATACGCCCAGCGAAACTGCGGGGTTAACGTGACAGCCGGAAATGTTGCCGACGCTGTACGCCATTGCGACGATCGACAGACCGAACGCAAGAGCGGTCATTAAATAGGCGCCTGTGGAGCGTCCGGGGCCGAGCAGCATTGCCGTACCGCAGCCGAATAATACCAGAACGAGTGTTCCGATGAATTCAGCTACATATTTTTTTATGGAACTTTGATTCATAGATGATCCTCCTTTAAAAAATAATAATTCCACACGACAAATATAGCACAATCAAAAAGATTTTTCAAGTGCTTTTACACAAAATTTATTAAAAAATTTGTAGTTCATTGATGAAAATAATCAAAAAAGGGCGCCTCGGATCAACCGTTTTATTCTGAATAAGGTGCAAAACAACTCATTGCTGCGGTCTCCGATCCGAGCCGCAGAGTCGGAAAATTCGCATAAATGCTATATAATAAGCCCGAGCCGGTTCGTAAAAACAGGCTCGGGCTGTGTTTCAATAGGTGTTGTTTAGTTGGGGATAAACGGCAGCTCGTATTCGTC
>JBGUPW010000049.1:0-9122 GCA_045130495.1 Ruminococcus sp.
ACACCCTTGCCTTCGGCTAACGGTTCCTGCTACCGAGTCCGTAGTGGACTTTCACCACCTAGTTATCGCTCATGCCGAGCGCACATAGTTCAGGACGGAGATATAAAATATCTCCGTCCTGAATCTATATGGTGGACCATAGGGGGATCGAACCCCTGACCTCCAGATTGCGAACCTGGCGCTCTCCCAGCTGAGCTAATGGCCCTTGTCAATTGTATGAAATTGTAAATTGCTTTGGGGTGCGTAAGCTACCCACTCGGGCTCCCAGCTGAGCTAATGGCCCTTGTCAATTGTATGAAATTGTAAATTGTTTTGGGGTGCGTAAGCTACCCGGTCGGGCTACCATCTGAGCTATACCCCCACGTATGGGAAATTTGCCATTGATATTCTATACCAAATCTTCGGGTTTTTAATTCTGATATAGAATATTAGTGAAATTTTTTTGAAAAATCCTCAAAAGCGCGGGGTTACAGCTAAATTTTTCTTTATGTCAGCCCGAATGAAATTGAAATCGCGTTGTTTACGGCACTCATTGCGGCTTCGTCTGCCGTGCCCATTTTTTCTTTAAGGCGGCGCTTGTCGATCGTGCGCACCTGTTCGAGCAGCACGACGCTGTCCTTTGACAGTCCCGACGTTCCCGAGCAGAGCGGTATGTGCGTAGGCAGCTTTGCCTTTGACTGTTGGCTTGTAATTGCCGCCGCTATCACCGTCGGACTGAAACGGTTGCCGACGTTGTTCTGTACGATCAGTACAGGGCGTATTCCGCCCTGCTCAGAGCCGACCACGGGACTGAGGTCGGCATAATAAATATCTCCGCGTTTTATATTCACAGCTTTCACGCTCCAAAAATATTCTGTTTATATTTTTGCCTGCGGGCAAAATTTTATTCCGTCATTAATATAATATTTTTGGAGACGGGTAAAGTTCGAAGTTTAGGCAATACCGCATAATTACGGTGTGCTGATTGCGAAGTAAGACTTTTGGGACAGTCTGGCGGAACAAGATTCAAGCCGAGAATTGTGCGGTGTTGCCTTTATCCTATTCAAGCGGCTTGCTGTTCAGGAATTCGACGCTGAACTCCGCTGAGGGAACCTCAGCGCTTTGGGGCAAGCCGTTTTCGTCAGTTACAAGCACGCTCTCCCCGGCGGCGAGATTGTATGTGAATGAGTTGTTCTCCGTTTTCACGGCGTCCCTTGTCGCGGCAGTGCGCAAAAGCTCCTCAAGCAGCGACGGAAAACCGTTTTCAGGCAAATATCCCTCGTCGGCGGTCGCAGCAGCTTCTCCGCGGCGGAGAACCGTTTCGCCGTTTTTGAAGCTTATACCGAGTCCGTCCAGAGTATCGGGCGAGCTGAATCGCATTGAACAAACGCCCTGCCTCAGGCTCGTCAGGCTGCCCTTAAGCCCCATACTTCTGTATTCGGCTGTAAAATCTGCCTGAAAGCTCAGCTCGGGCTTTCGTCCCACGCTCTCTTTCGCACTGCAGCCGCAGAGCAGAACCGCCGTAACAGCCAAAACAGCGCAAAGCAAATCAATTATCCTCGCAGCCATACGCAACCTCCCGTTCCGCTATACTAAAATATATGCGGGCGTTCCCGAAAAAATTCTTGACCGACGCGATACAACTGCAACAGGCAATTTGCAGCACAGAGTCATTTTTTCTACCCAAATAAAACTTTTATAACCAAATAAAAGTTTTATTTGGAGAGAGAAAATGAGTGACAGCTTAGAACCCAAAACAAATGAAGAAGCTACTTCTGTTCAAGCGGAAACAGAGGCAACGGAATCCGTCAGTTCGGAGGGAACACAGCCTGTTAATAAAGAGGAAGCCCCTCTCGTTATTGAGGAAGCATCCGAGCCGGTCAACACCGAAGAGGTCACGCCTGATAACAGCGAAACGGCAGTGCCCGTAGACGCCGACGGAATACAACCTAAGAAAAAATCCAAAAAACCGCTTATCTTTATTCTTTCAGGCGTGGCGGCAGTCGGAATAATCGTCGGCATAATCCTGATAATCGTCATGAATGCCAAAAGCGCAGAAGCAAAACGAGTTGACGACATGATAAGCAGCATAGGCACGGTTACACTCGACAGCGAAAGCAAGATCGCCGAGGCGGAAAAAGCGGTCAAGGCGTTGGCGGAAGAGGATCGCAACCAGCTTGACAATGTCGGAGAACTGGAAAACGCACGAAAAACATATGAGGAGCTTTCGGCAAAAGCGGAAAGCGAGAGAATCGAAAAATTGATCGATGCGATCGGCGAGGTAACTACCAACAGCGAAAGAAGTATAACCGCTGCAAGGAACGCATATGATGAAGCCGAAGAACCGATTCGAAAAAAAGTAACCAATTATAATAAGCTAACCTCAGCCGAAAGCAAGTATTCAGAAGCGGTAGACGCTTCATATGCCAAAGAAGCACAAAGTGTAATCACGTTAATTAACGGTATTGGTACGGTGACAGAAAATAGCGAGAAAAAAATAAGTGAAGCAGAAAAATCATATAAAGATTTATCACCAAAAGCAAAAGAAAAAGTTACTAATTATACTAAACTCACGGAAGCCAGAAAAGAATATAACAAAATAAAAAAACAGATTCTTAAAGGTCGGCTAGAAAATGCTCTTTCAAATCTTACGAAAGAAACGGATTCAGTAACAGGTTATTCATGGTATTACTCCAAGAACAAGCCTCAATATGTAAACCAACGAGTATATTTATTGCCACATATTGGCAATACACATAAAAATGACGATTGGTATCTTTGCATGACAACTAATTATTACGGTGATGATTGGATATTCTATGAAAGCCTTATTATAAATGCAGACGGACAGCGTTTCGACAAACAACTAGATTACTCCAAAATAGATAGAAGTGTTAACAAAGGACAAGTCGCTGAGTTTGGTACTTTTGTTCTAAAAGATTCTGACATTGTTTGGTTACGTGCTATTGCGAAATCTGATACAGCAGTGGTTAGATTTCAAGGGGATCATCATCAGTATGATTTAACTATAAGTGAAAGTGATAAAGAATCAATAAAACAAGTATTAGACATTTACGATATCGCAAAAGAATACAAGGAAATAAAATTATAAATGCCGCTGTAATAAAAAAAGATTAGAGCAAGGTTTTCACGCCTTGCTCTTTCTTTATAAATATGATTTGAATCTGTGTATATGTTAATCTCATAAGGCTCAAAAAAGACACGCGTTAAACGCATTCGGCAACTCGTCTATGATATCGCTCGGGAGCATTGAGATTTTGCCGAGGCGTTTTGCCGCATAGTCGCCCGCAAGCCCGTGCAGATATACCGCGGCGCAGGCGCAGTCGAAGGGCTCCTTGCCCTGTGCCGTGAGAGCGGCGCAGATCCCTGCCAGCACGTCGCCGCTTCCTCCCGTTGCCATGCCGCTGTTGCCCGTCGGATTGATCAAAGCCCTTCCGTCGGGGGCGGCTATCACCGTTCCTGCTCCCTTCAACACGACAATGACGCCGCAGCGCGCGGCAAACTCACGGGCGGTTTTTACGCGGTCGGCGTTGACCTCGGCGGCGGTGAGTCCCGTAAGCCTCGCCATTTCCATTGGGTGAGGGGTTATTATAACGGGCGCGTGAGCATTGCGCAGAACCGCCGGATCACCGGCTATACAATTGAGCGCGTCGGCGTCGAGTATCATGGGCTTGCGGCAACGCGCAGTAAAACCCCTGACAAGCTCGCGGGTATCATCGCAAACGCCCAGTCCACAGCCGAGCAGCACCGCGTCGGCTTTTTGTTCAAGCAGTACCGGCAAATTTGAAACGGCGGTTCTTCCGTCGGCGTTCTCATCAAGCGGAAGATAAACGCTTTCAAGCATACGGCAGGCGGCTATCGGATAAATGCTCTTCGGCAGAGCGCATTTGAGCAGACCAATGCCGCTGCGCAGCGCCGCCGTGCCGCTCAAAAGACAGGCGCCGGCCATTCCGTAGCTTCCGCATACGCTCAGCAGCGTGCCCATTGTGCCCTTGTGGGCGTCGTCGGGTCTGTCTCCCACCGCTCTTTTAACTATCTCGCGGTCAGTATATTCCATGACTCACCCGTTCTTTTTGTAGAAAAGCTCAACGACAAGCTCCCTGCGCATATAGGGCTTCATCGCATTGAGAATATCATCGTTGGGATTAAACACTAACAGACATTTGCCGTAAGTCGGCTCGACAAAAACAGCGTAACGGTTGTTTTCGGTGTCGTTCATGTTCTTCGCCGCGACATACACCTTGCGGAAATTGCGGTCGCGAACCTCGCTGTCGCCGAGCTTCATGCTTTCGATATCCTTAATGGGAATACTGCAAATCCTCTTTCTTTTGCGCAGCGATACGATTTTGTGAACGTCAAGGGAATCGCCGTTTACGGCATACTCATATTCGACCTTCTGCGAGGTGAAGATCCACCATACAATGTAGATTCCTCCGATAAACAGGAAAAAGCCCACCATAACAAGGTAAGGCACAAACCTTCCGAGAAAAACAAAAATAAGCGGTATGACAATAAGCAGCGTCACCGACAAAATTTTTATTGCGAAATTTTTTGTGGTCTTGTCGCGCTTGACCACCTGTTCAACAAAGCCCATGCTTTCCATGCTCACAGCTCCTTCATTTTTCGGGGAGAGAACACCCCGATATTTGCCGATTTCCATTGTATCATAAAGAAAACATTTTTTCAACAAAAAATGTAAAGGGAGCTCCTGATAATTCCCTGCCGCGCATAAATACGAAATCCTCACGGCTTTGAATTTACAGAGGTTCCCTAAAACTGCGCCTTTATTTACACTTTCCGCTACGAAAAAACCTTCCTTCAATTCGTGCGCAAAAACGCCGTTGAAGGAAGGCTTTTATGATTGTAAGATCATACAGAGCTTGCTTATCTCAAAGCGTAGCTCGCAATTATTTTACCGATTTCAATGATGTCGCTCCGTCCCGTAAACTCCAGGCGGATGTGACCCAAACCGCTGAACCACAAATCGAGCTCGCTGTCGAGATCCATTACTCCCGCAGTCTCAACCGAGAAAACCGAGATTTTTGAGTAAGGCAAAGAGGTAAAATCCTTCTTTTTGCCCGTCAGCTTCTGAACATTGACCGTTATAAGGCGCTTGTTGGTGAACACCGCAAAATCACGCGCCTCGCGGTACGATGAAATGACATTCTCACCCTCGATAAGCAGGGGAGCGACCAGCTTTTCTCCGTCGGTGATATTCGTCTGCTTTAAATTTATAACGCTATCGCTGTTGAAGTCAATCATACGTTTTCCTCCGTTCAGCTTCTTTTGGTGCCGCAAATCGGGCAGAAGTTACCTGTCGGGCTGAGCGTGGCTCCGCAGTTTTTGCATACGGGATCCGGCAAAAGGCTGAATCCGCAGCCGATGCAGAATCTCGCTCCTTTTTCATTGAGCGCGCTGCATCTCGGGCATGAGATTCCCGAAGCCTCGGGCGGCACATACGGAGTTTGCTGCGACTGCACAAGGATAGGACCCACAGACGGGGTTTCAGCCTCGTACTTCAAAAACAAATTGATATCAAGCTCGATCAGCTTGCCCGCTGCCTGAAGAAGATTGTTGACATAGCCCGTGAGATCTGCCGCGTGAGCCTTGTAGCGCGCGCCGAAAGCCTGAACTATCGTATATCTCAAATTAACCGCCACGCCGCCGGCATACGGCATGAAGTGCGCCGTGACCGAGCCTCCGTTCATGTTGTATTTAAAGGAGTAGTTCAAGGCAAAGCTGATAGTCTTGCCCTGGTCGATTTTACAGTTCTTTCCGAACTGCTGGTTTGCCGCCTGAACAAAGGCGCTGAAAACAGCGTTGAGAGGACGGTCATAAAAATACACAAGGTCTCTTTTCATAATGGCTCCCTTCCGCAAGCCCGAAAAAGGCTCGGCTATTGTTATATTTTTTTATACGGATAAAAAATCTTACATGCAGGGAATCTCTGATAATTCAATGTCGTGCAGAAGTTCGGAGGGTTTATGGCAGAATATTGTCAAAACTCCGCAGGAATACTTAGGTATTTCAAGGGGATTTGGCAAGATTATGCTGTGACGGTTCCGTGCTTATGCCCGAACGGGAATTTTGGGAGGTTCATATATATTATAAACCTTAAACAGCGTCAGGTCAAGACCGATTCTCACATATTCTCAAGCTCTGACGCCGTTTATCTATCTTATCTATATTAATATACCTTACAAAATATTAAGGCAATATAGCATAATTACGGTGTGCGCCGCGAATTGTGCGGTGTTGCCTTAAACATTAAAGCGGAACAGCACAACGTCGCCGTCTTTCATAACGTACTCCTTGCCCTCGCTTCGCACAAGGCCCTTTTCCTTTGCCGCCGCCATGCTTCCGCATTCGATCAAATCATCGTAGGCGATGACCTCTGCGCGAATGAAGCCGCGCTCAAAGTCGGAGTGAATCTTTCCCGCTGCCTGCGGAGCCTTTGTGCCCTTCTTGATAGTCCAAGCGCGTACCTCCTGCTTGCCCGCGGTCAGGAACGAAATGAGTCCGAGCAAAGAGTAGCACTCCTTGATAAGTCGGTCGAGTCCGCTCTCTTCAAGCCCCATATCCGAGAGGAACATTTCCTTTTCCTCGGCGTCCATCTCGACGATCTCTTCCTCGATCTGGGCGCAGATCGGAAGCACTCCCGAGTTCTCGGCTTCGGCGATCTCGCAAACTTTTTTATAGCCCTCGTTGTTTTCGAGCCCGTCCGAGAAATCCGAATCGCTCATGTTGGCGGCGTAAATAACGGGCTTGCCGGTCAGCAGAGCGACTTCGCTTAAAAGCGCCTGCTCCTCCTCGTCGCACTCAACGCTTCTTGCAGGCTTGCCCTGTTCGAGCGTTTGGAGCACGCGGGTGTAAAAGTCGATGTCACGCTTGAACTTTTTGTCGCCTTTAAGCATTTTTTTGGTTTTATCAATGCGGCGTTCGAGCATCTCGATATCCGAGAGGATTAGTTCAAGATTTATTGTTTCGATGTCGCGTGCAGGGTCGATGCTGCCCTCAACGTGGATTATATCGTCGTTCTCAAAGCAGCGCACCACATGAACCACGGCGTCGCACTCACGGATATTTGAAAGGAATTTGTTTCCGAGACCCTCGCCCTTTGACGCGCCCTTTACAAGACCTGCGATATCCACAAACTCGATAGAGGCAGGTGTGTATTTGTCGGGGTCGTACATCTCCGCCAAAACATCAAGGCGCTTGTCGGGAACCGCCACAACTCCGACATTCGGTTCAATGGTGCAGAAGGGATAGTTGGCGCTCTGTGCGCCTGCGTTTGTTATAGCATTAAACAGGGTGCTCTTTCCAACGTTCGGAAGTCCCACAATACCCAATTTCATTTATCTTCACTTCTCCTTTTTATGGTGTTATTTCGGCTTATTTATGTCAGTTTTATATGTATCTGCTTCTTTGGATAAATCATGGTATTTTATATCGGCGTCTGTAAACAAATTGATCTCATTGCTCAATCTGTTAAGAATAAGATTACAATAATATTCTTCAGTTTCAATCCCAATACTGTTTCGATTAGTCTGCATTGCAGCCAGCATTGTTGTTCCGCTTCCACACATTGGATCTACAACTGTATCACCGACAAATGAAAACATTTTCACAAGTCTGGTCGCCAAATCTAAAGGAAATGGTGCTGGGTGACCGTTTTTTGTAGAAGCTCCGGGTAATTCCCAAATCTGGGAAAACCAATTTTGGAATTCTTCTTTTGTCATACGGCTTTCGTCACGTTGCTTCTGTGTTGGCTTCCTATAACCTCCGGGCTTTCGTTCCATTAAAATATATTCCACATCATTTTTTATAATAGCGTTGGGTTCAAAGGGCTTTCCGAGAATAGAGCTTGTGGTATTAGCCTCAAAAGAAGCATTTGAAATCTTATGCCATAGGATAGGATTTAAATTATCAAATCCGATTTTTCTGCATGAGACCGCTATATCCGAATGAAGCGGCAAAACGACATGACGCCCAAATTTTCTTCTTGACAAACACACATCACCTACTACGCATACAACACGACCTCCGGGCACCAGAATCCTGTAGCACTCCGCCCATATTTTTTCCAGTTCATTTACAAATTGCTGATAATCTTCTATTACTCCTAATTGATTTTTTCCTCTTCTGTATTCCTTTAAATTAAAATACGGCGGTGAAGTAAGGACAAGATGTACGCTGTTGCTCTTTATATACTCGATATTTCTTGCATCTGCATGATATAAAATATGCTTTGTCATCAATAAGCTCCTGTTCCTAAAAATGTGATGCAACTGCAGCAAGCATTGATTTGACAAAATGAATGAAAGAAAGTTTTTTGTCGGGGTAACCATAAAACATTTCATCTTGGTTTTGCCCCGAAGTAATTAAGCAAGCCGAATTATATTGTCGCTCCAACAACAATTTGTTACAAAAAATAGTATATCTTTCCTTATAGGAAGAATCAACAAATTCATCAAGCACATTGAAATGAGGTGAACGTATACGTACCGGCTCATTAGATTTTTTGCAGTCCTCAAGAACCATAAAGTATCCAAGCCATGGTGCTTTCTGGTTTCCAAACACACCTTCACGATACGCTGTCCAAATATCGACAGCACTTCCCATAGCCTCTTCTGTTCTATTGTTAAAATTATTGCCAAATGAAGGTCCCACTTGACTCTTAAATTCAATTGCAATAATCAGTTCGCCTTTGTCAACAACCAATAAATCCCACTTTTTATTTGGTCTGTAGTAACCCGGGAGTTCCACATTTGAGTTGGAAAAAATACATCTTTCCGGAACTCCGTTTTCAATAAGAATATCTTTGATAAGATCAACAAATCCATCGAGCTGCTTACCTCCGGTAACAGCACCTCTGTTCCCTTGATCGTGAATCCCTGTATCGTTCTGTCGATTAATCTGTCCACTCCTTGTATTCCAAAAAAACTCAATTGCAGATGCAACTCTTTTTTCTAACTTTTCATCAATGATAAATCTTTCCATAGTATATGTCACCTTAATGTTTCGTTTGATTTAAAACAATACCCAATTTCATAATTATTTACTCCTTTATAACAATATAAAATGCTTGCGAAATTCACTATAATATAGTATCATAAAAATGA
>JBGUPW010000050.1:0-3561 GCA_045130495.1 Ruminococcus sp.
CAACACCCATCCGCGTCCCGCTATCCAGTTTATACAGGACGGCAGGAAGGATTATTACAAATTTGCGAACGATCTGTACGATATAATCAATTCGTAATAATCAATAAATGAAAAACAACACAGCTATGAAATGAGAGGTTAGTATGGCATTTGACAGACTTATTGAAAACATCATCGAAAAGCAGAATCCAACCGTCGCGGGGCTCGACCCCAAGCTTGATTATGTACCCGCGTCGATAAAGAACGCCTGCTTTGAAAAATACGGAAAAACCCTTGAGGGCGCAGCCGCCGCTTTGTTTGAGTTCAACAAGGCTATTATTGACAACATTTTCGATATCGTTCCCGCCGTTAAGCCGCAGGCGGCTTATTATGAAATGTACGGCTGGCAGGGCGTAAAGGCTCTTGCCGATACGATCGCATACGCAAAAGAAAAGGGAATGTTCGTCATCACCGACGGCAAGCGCAACGACATCGGCACCACAATGGAGGCGTATGCAGCCGCTCACCTCGGCACGACCGACGTTGCGGGCGAGATCGTTGACGCTTTCGGCGCGGACGCTCTGACGGTAAACGGCTATCTCGGCTCCGACGGTATCAAGCCGCTTCTCAACATCTGCAAGGCGAAGGACAAGGGTATCTTTGTGCTCGTTAAAACCTCAAACCCGAGCTCGGGCGAGCTTCAGGATCTTAAGCTTGAAAACGGCGCTTCCGTTTACGAGCAGATGGGCAGAATGTGCGAGAGCTGGGGAGAGGAGCTTGCAGGCAAATACGTCTATTCGGGAGTAGGCGCTGTAGTCGGCGCGACTTATCCGGGTCAGCTCGCCGAAATGCGCGAGAAAGCTCCGCACACCTTCTTCCTTGTACCCGGCTACGGCGCTCAGGGCGGCGGCGCTCAGGACGCCAAAAACGCCTTTGACAAAAACGGACTGGGCGCGATAATCAATTCAAGCCGCGGCATCATGTGCGCATGGAAGGCTCAGGGGCTGACAGAGGACGACTTTGCCGCCGCCGCAAGAGCGGAAGCGCTGCGCATGAAAGAGGATATTTTGTCAGTGATTGGTGAAATTAAGTTTTGATAATAAAGATATTGTTAAATATTTAACTAATTATCCGCGATATTATTGACAACGCAATTTAAAAAGCGTATAATGCTTACTGTTATGGTAGATAAGTAAAAATGGGGTAGTTTGAAGATTAATCAACAACACCTACACTAAGAAAAAGGGAGTTTTTAGACATGGCAAGAGTTTACAATTTTTCCGCGGGTCCCTCAATGTTGCCCGAGGCGGTACTGAAAAAAGCAGCGGCTGAGATGCTCGATTACGAGGGCACCGGTCAGAGCGTGCTGGAAATGTCGCACCGCAGCAAGGCGTTCGACAAAATCATCAAGGACGCCGAGGCGCTTCTCAGAGAAGTAATGAATATCCCCGACAACTACAAGGTAATGTTCCTCCAGGGCGGCGGTTCAACACAGTTCGCCATGGTTGCCCTCAACTTTATGAACAAGAACAACAAGGCTGACTACATCGTAACGGGTCAGTGGGCTAAGAAGGCTTTGCAGGAGGCTCAGCGCTACGGCGACGCCGTTGCAGTCGCTTCTTCCGCCGACAAGACCTTCAGCTATATTCCCAAAACAGATAAGTCAATGTTCCGCGAGGACGCCGACTACGTATATATCTGCATGAACAACACGATTTACGGCACCGTTTATCACGAGCTGCCCGACACAGGCGACATCCCGCTTATCGCAGACATTTCTTCCTGCATCTGCTCCGAGCCGCTCGACATCACAAAGTTCGGCGCTCTGTTTGCAGGCGCTCAGAAGAATATGTCCGGCGCAGGCGTAACAATCGCTATCGTCCGCGAGGATCTGATCGGCAACGCTATGGACATCACGCCCACAATGCTCAACTTCAAGATCCACGCCGACGCTCAGTCGCTTTACAACACACCGCCCTGCTATTCGATCTATGTTGCCAAGCTTGTGCTTGAGTGGATCAAGAACGAAATCGGCGGTCTTGAGAAGATGAAGGAGCTCAACGAGAAGAAGGCCAAGCTGCTCTACGATTTCCTCGACAGCTCCAAGCTGTTCAAGGGCACGGTCGTTCCCGAGGATCGTTCGCTGATGAACGTTCCGTTCGTAACGGGCGACGCCGACCTCGACGCGAAGTTCGTCAAGGAGAGCACCGAAGCAGGTCTTGTTAATCTCAAGGGTCACCGTTCAGTGGGCGGTATGCGCGCGTCCATCTACAACGCCATGCCTTACGAGGGCGTTGTCGCTCTGGTTGACTTCATGAAGAAGTTCGAGGAAGAGAATCTTTAATTTAAGATATCACAGAAAAGGATATGAAAGTCATGTATAATGTTTTAACATTAAATAAAATTGCCGCCGTCGGCACAAAGCGTCTCGGCGACAACTACAACTGCGGCGAAGTCGAGAATCCCGACGCTATTCTCGTTCGCTCCGCTTCAATGCACGACATGGAATTTGCCGATAACCTTTTGGCTATCGCAAGAGCGGGCGCAGGCACGAACAACATTCCCAAGGATAAATGCTCTGCTCAGGGCATTTGCGTGTTCAACACCCCCGGCGCTAACGCGAACGCCGTTAAGGAGTTGGTTCTCACAGGTCTGCTTCTCTCTTCAAGAAAGGTCGTAGAGGGCATTGAGTGGGCAAAGACTCTCAAGGGCACGGGCGACGATATGGGCAAGCTTGTTGAAAAAGGCAAGGGTCAGTTTGTAGGCCCCGAAATCACGGGCAAAACCCTCGGCGTTGTCGGTCTGGGAGCTATCGGCATTTTAGTTGCCAACGTCGCTGTTGCCGTGGGCATGGACGTTATCGGCTTTGACCCCTTCCTCAGCGAGGATAACAAGGCGAAGCTCGATCCCGCTGTTCAGATCATGGGCAGCAACGAAGAGGTAATGGTAAACTGCGACTACCTCTCGATCCATGTTCCGCTTCTCCCCGATACAAAGGATATGGTTGACGCCGATATGATCGCGAAAATGCGCGACGGCGTAAGGATCCTCAACTACAGCCGTGACGGTCTTGTAAACAGCGACGCCCTGCTTGACGCGCTCAAGAGCGGCAAGGTCGCAAAGTATGTTACCGACTTCGGCAACGACAAGATCCTCGGCGAAGAGAGTGTTATCGTTATTCCTCACCTCGGCGCATCAACTCCCGAGTCTGAGGACAACTGCGCTGTTATGGCGTGCAACCTGATAAAGGATTACATCGAGAACGGAAACATCGTTAATTCCGTCAACCTTCCCGCTCTCTCCGTTCCGAGAAACGGCAGCAGAGTTACCGTTATCAGCAAGGCTGACGCGGATGTTAAGTCCGTGACAGTTGCCGGCATGACAGGCTTCAACACCAAGACCCGCGGCGAGTACGCCTACACGATAATCGACGGCGCAACTCAGGAGGACGCTGATAAGTTGGCGGCTGTTGAGGGCGTTATCAAGGTAAGATTTATCGGTTGATTATTTTTAAAATTCAATAATAAAATTTCAGCGGCAGAAACGTTTCAAAGCGTTTCTGCCGCTGATTTTGGTGTAAAG
>JBGUPW010000051.1:0-2311 GCA_045130495.1 Ruminococcus sp.
GAACGCTGTGATATAATCTCATTCGTTCTCAAAAAAACAGATAAACAGTTGGTGTTGATGACGCAGGGGGTCCACCCGTTCCCATACCGAACACGGAAGTTAAGCCCTGTAGTGCCGACGATAGTGGTCCGGCGACGGGCTGTGAAAATAGGAAAATGCCAACACATAAAGCGTCCATCCAGCAGGGTGGGCGTTTTTTCATCCTGAAAAGCCGGGGGAGCTGATACGGTGAGTTATTTCAATGATTTTTTTAAACCCGAAACGGGAGTTTGGCGCGTGCTGAGCGAGTGTGAGCAGCCCATAGCTCTTTACGGCATGGGCGACGGCGCCGACAAGGTGCTTTCGGCGTTTGACCGCTTCGGGATAAAGCCCGCCGCTGTAATGGCGAGCGACGCTTTTGTGCGCGGACAAAGCTTTCACGGCTTTAAAGTAAAAAAGCTTAGCGAGCTTGAAGCCGGGTTCGGCGAGTTTACGGTCGCGCTCTGCTTCGCAAGTCAGCTTCCCGAGGTTATCGGGGCGATAAAAACCGTCGCGGCGCGTCACAGGCTGCTTGTCCCGACGGTTCCCGTTTTCGGAGATACGCTGTTTGATGAAAACTTTATCCGCGATAACCTTCAACAAATCGAAGCCGCTTTCGGTTTGTTCGGGGACGATTTGTCGCGGCAGGTCTACTCTTCGGTTCTGAAATTTTACCACACGGGCGACATTTCGCTCCTTGACGGGATCACCACCCCGAAGAGCGAGGCTTTTGAAAGCATTTTGAAAATCGGCGACGACGAGTTTTATGTCGATCTGGGCGCGTACAACGGCGACACGATCGACGAGTTCCTGAGCTTCGGCGGCGGAGCCTACCGAAAAATCCTCGCGCTTGAGCCGAACGGCAAAAATTACTCAAAGCTCTGTGCCCGTTGCGGCGATATGGAGCGGACGCGGCTGCTGCAGCTCGGCGCGTGGAGCTGCGACACAACGCTGTTTTTTAACAATAAGGCGGGAAGAAACAGCGCGATAGCCGAAAAGGGCACGGAAACCCGTGTGGCGGCGTTGGACAGCCTTCTTGACGGGGAAAAGCCCGATTACATTAAAGCTGACATTGAGGGCGCGGAATACGAGGCTCTCACGGGCATGAAGGATACTCTCGCGCGCTGCAAGCCCAAGCTGAATTTCTCCGCCTATCACCGCTTTGAGGATTTGTTCAGACTTCCGCTCCTGATAAAAGAGCTGAACCCCGACTACAAGTTTTTCATTCGCCACCACCCGTATATTCCTGCATGGGACACGAATTTGTACTGCGTTTAGCGCAAGCTTATCATAAAAAGCTTTCCTTTGGAAAAACCTCCTATCAACGGCGCGGTCGTTGCCACGACGGGGCAGAGCGCCTATTAAACAGTTGATAAAATAAAAACCTTCCTTCAACGCAGCGTTTGAACGCGGAAATTGAAGGAAGGTTTATTATGCTGTTAAGAAGCGCGGACCGGGTCGAGCGTCACGCTCGCGGCTCAGCCGACCCGATCATTTGGAAAGCACCTCTAAAATCTCGCTGATATACATTTTGTGGAAGTCGTCGCCGTTGTAATTTTTCAGCACCGCTTCGCCGCCGAGAATGCTATCCTCGTTCAGGAAGTTCGCGTACAATTTTTTGCAAATCAGCACGAGTCTTGCCTCCGCAAAATAAGGCACGCCTTCCTCGGTAAATTGCGGGGTAAGTCCTGTTTCCTGAATTTTGTTGACGTTTCTTCCGCTTTTGGCTCCGCAGAAGCTCAGAGCCTCGCGGTAGGTTTCGTCAAAGAAACAAATCGAGAAACACTCTTCCCTTTCAATAAACTCAAAGGTGAAGCGCTGAGGGCGAATGAACGTGAACGCGGCGGGTTTGTTCCACATTATTCCCAAACCGCCCCAGCTTATTGTCATGGTGTTGAAATAATCATAATTGCCTGCGGACACAAGACCCCAATCGCTGCCTATCAGCTTAAAAGTGTTGTCAAAAATCTCTTGCGGATTAATCGTCCGAAAATCTGCCATACCATCAAAACCTTTCTGAGAATAAATATATTTTTTATTCTTTTCTACTATTATATCACTTTTTGTATAATATTCAATAGTTTATTAAAAAGATTCATAATAATGAATATTAGCCCGATTTTTGTGAATATTCATAATAAAACCCCAATTTGGTTTCGCGGGTCTTTCGTTTTGCACCAGCCTGTTTTCATAGGATTTTTCAGCTATTTAAACAAAAACGAATAACGTTTCCCGTGTTTTTGTGCAAAGCTTAAAAATTGAATATTTATTCAAAAAACTCTTGATTTTTCGT
>JBGUPW010000052.1:0-7013 GCA_045130495.1 Ruminococcus sp.
CTGTCGGGAGTGAGCGACGGCATTGAAGGGCGTATCGCCTCATGACCGTCCTGTGCGTTGCTCCTTGACTTGAAGAAGCGCGGCTTGGGCGGAAGATATTTGTCGCCGTATTCTCCGCGGATATAGTTTGTTACCTCGCCGATGGCGTAATCGGAAATTCTCAGAGAGTCGGTACGCATATAGGTGATAAGACCCGTTGCGCCCATTCCCTCTATTTCAACGCCCTCGTAAAGCTCCTGAGCCACGCGCATTGTGCGGCGCGACTGAAAGCCGAGCTTTCGGGAAGCCTCCTGCTGGAGCGTCGAGGTGATGAAGGGCGGGGCGGGGGATTTTTTGCGGGTGCCGTTTTTCACCTTTGTGACGATGTATTCCGCGTCCTGCAAATCAGCCTCGATTTTGTCTGCCTGCTCCTGATTTTGGATTTTCAGCTTGCCGTTTTTGTCGGCGTAAAGCGAGGCGGCAAAGGTTTTTCTGCTGCCCTTGGGAATGAACTTCGCGTCTATCGTCCAGTATTCCTCGGGCTTGAATTTTCTTATTTCGTTTTCGCGGTCGACAATGATCCGCAGGGCTACGGACTGGACCCTGCCCGCGGAAAGACCGCGTCTGATTTTCTGTGAGATAAACGGGCTGAGCTTGTAGCCCACAAGACGGTCGAGCACGCGGCGCGCCTGCTGGGCATTTACCAAATCCCCGTTTATGGCTCTGGGGTGCGCCATGCCGTTTTGAACGCCTGTTTTTGTTATTTCGTTGAATTCCACGCGCTGGCAGTAATCCTCGGGCAAGCCCAGAATATATGCCAAATGCCATGAAATCGCCTCTCCCTCGCGGTCGGGGTCGGTCGCGAGATAGACGCTGTCACTGTGACCGGCAAGATCCTTCAGCTCTTTTACAAGCTTTTCCTTGCCTTTTATAATGTCATACTTTGGGGCAAAGTCGTTTTTGATGTCAACGCAGAGTCTCGCCTTGGGCAAATCGCGAACGTGTCCCATTGAGGCTACCACCTCATAATTGTTGCCCAGATATTTTTTGATCGTCTTAGCTTTGGCGGGGGACTCCACAATTACCAAATCTGACATGAATTTCCTCCTATTTCAGAACATAGTTCCTGCCCTGAAGCGCAAGGACAAGTCCCTGAACCTCAAGCAGGGTTAGGGTGCCGAGCACCCTCCCGACGGACAACCCCAGATCGTCCGCGATCTTATCTATATGAACGGGCTCGGCTGAGAGATATTCATAAATTATCCCGGCGTCGCCCTTCAAATTTACGTCGTTTCTGTGTTTTGGCTTCGGCGGCTCTGTCTTTACCCGATTATTCGCCGCCTCGGGAGCCGTATTACGGTTTTCTGACCGCTTTTTGCCTGACGGCGCAGAGGAGCGGTCTTTTTTCTTCTCAGCCGTGTCCTCTCCCTTTTTTACGGGAACAGCCTCGATATCCGAAGAAACTATGTCGCTAAGGTCAACTTTGCCGTCGCCTGAGCTGTAGTCCGCACGGCTGTAGTAAGCTAAAATATCCATAAAGTCGGTTATCGGAACCGCGCTGCCCTCTTTAATGCGGCTGTTTGAGCCTTCGGTTTTGGGACCGTTGTTTCCCATAAGGGCAAACACATCCTTGCCCATTTCAAGCGCGAAGTCGGCGGTTATAAGCGAACCGCTCCTCTCGCCCGCCTCAATAATAAGCACGCCGTTGGAAAGCGCAGCAATTATCCTGTTCCTCGCGGGAAAGTGAAAGCCCATCGGCTCCGTGTCGGGCGGATATTCCGAAATGACCGCGCCCTTGCCTGTGATCGCGTCACGCATTTTCTCGTTTTCTCTGAGATACCGGCTATTGATGCCGCAGCCGAGAACGCATACAGTCACCCCGCCTGCCGCGAGAGCTCCCCTGTGAGAAGCGCAGTCAACTCCGAGCGCGCCTCCGCTGACGATAACTGTATCGCATTTTGAAAGGGCGTAGGCTATTTTGTATGAGTTTTCCACGCCGAAGCGCGAGGCACGGCGCGTTCCGACTATCCCGACCGACAGTAGGTTGTCTAAATCGGGCAAGGCTCCTTTCACATAGAGCACAGCAGGCGGCGCGTAGATGTTATAAAGACAATCGGGATAAGCGGGGTCGTCGATAGTCAACACAGAATAGCCGAGCTGAACGCAGCGGTCAATAACTCTGTCGGCATTACGGCGGTTCATTTTTTCGAGCTTTTCCATGTCTCTCACGGTAAAAATTCCGCATAAACGCCACTCGTTTTCACCGACGGCGAGAAACGAGCCGATATCGTCATACAATTCGGTTAATCTTTTTATTTTTGGATTGTTGTAGCCGAGCGCCTGAGTCAGCATGATCCAGTAGGCGGCGTTAGCAGAAATCATTTACTTTACCATTTCCCAAATGAGAATCGCGGCGGCGACAGAGGCGTTAAGCGACTCCGCCTTTCCGTTCATCGGAATCGTCAGCCTGCGGCGGCAAGCCCTTTCGGTTTCGGGACGTATCCCGTTCCCCTCGTTGCCGATAACCACCGCGCACGGCTCCTCAAAATCGATCTTCGTAACCGGCTCGGCGGAGCTGTCGGGCACCGCAGCGAATGTGTTGAGCAACGGATGCAGCGCGAACCACTCCGGCAGGCTGTCAACTGAAAGCAGCGGAAGCCTGAAAACCGCGCCCATGCTCCCACGTACCACCTTGGAACCGAAAGCGTCACAACAGTCGCGGGAGAGAATAACGCCCGAAACCCCGAACGCCTCGGCCGACCTTAAAATCGTGCCGAGATTGTTGGGATCCTGAACATTATCAAGCGCAAGAAATTTTCCGCCATTGTTTATTGTATCAAAAAGAGAGTTTTTGTCAAGTGTTTTTATTATGCCCATAACGCCCTGCGGCGATTGGGTGTCGCTGATCCGCGCAAAGAGCTGAGGTGTTATCAGATAGGTTTTTTCCGCTGCTGAGGTCAGATCTGTGCACTCCTCCGCATGCTTTTCAAGCGCTTCCTCCGTCAAAAACAGAGTGTCTATTTCGGCTCCGCTGCGAACCGCGTCAACGCAGACGCGAAGTCCCTCGGCGGCAAAAAGCCCCGTCTGTTTTCTGAATTTGGCGCTTTTGATTATTTTGGCGGCGTTTTTGATATTAGCGTTGTCCTTGCTTGTCAGCTTTTCCATATACCGTTCTCCGAATACAGCAAAAGCGTTTGGGAAATCCAAACGCTGTTAAATGCCGTTTTAAATATTTATTTTACGCGATTTATTTTACGCGATTTTACGCGTTATATTACGCGTTGTTTGCCTTTTCAACCAGCTCGGTGAAAGCTGCGGGATCGGAAATAGCGATCTCTGAAAGCATCTTGCGGTTGAGCACGATATCAGCCTTTTTAAGACCGTTCATAAACGTGGAATAGTTGGTGCCGTTTGCTTTGCAGGCGGCGGAAATACGGGTGATCCACAGGCGGCGGAAATCTCTCTTTCTCTGCTTGCGACCTACATAAGCGTAGTTGCCGGACTTCATAACAGCCTGCTTCGCCATTTTAAAATGCTTGGATTTCGCACCCCAATAACCCTTGGCAAGCTTTAAAACTTTTTTTCTTCTTTTGCGAGTCATCATCGCACCTTTTACTCGTGCCATTATATGTTACCTCCGATATTATTGAAATTGATTGTCAGACTGTTTTCCTATTATTTATACGGAATAAGGCGCTTGATCTGAGGAGTATTTGTTACGTCTGCAACAACAGTCTGGCGCAGACCTCTTTTGCGCTTTCTTGTCTTTTTGTTCAAAATGTGGCTCTTATTGGCGTGAGCACGAATAACCTTACCGTTTTTTGAGAGTTTAAAACGTTTTTTGGCACCGCTGTGGGTTTTGATCTTAGGCATAATATATTATCCTCCTTAATTGATTACTTACTTGTTGGGCTTTGGCGCAAGAAACATCAACATATTGCGACCCTCAAGCTTGGCGGGTTTTTCAACGACCGCGACCTCGGAGCACGCATCCGCAAAACGCTTCATGGTATTAAGGCCGATTTCGGGATGACCCATTTCGCGTCCGCGGAAACGGATGGACACCTTGACCTTATCGCCGTGCTTAATAAACTTGAGAGCGTTGTTGAGCTTAGTGTTAAAATCGTGCGTGTCGATATTAAGGGAGAGTCTTACTTCCTTGATTTCGACGATATGCTGATTTTTCTTTGCTTCTTTCTCTCTTTTTGCCTGTTCAAAGCGATATTTGCCGTAGTCCATGATTTTGCACACGGGCGGATTTGCCTGCGGCGCGATTTTTACCAAATCAAGGTTTTTTTGTTCAGCGATATTCAGCGCTTCCCTTGCCGACATAATACCGAGCTGCTGACCGTCGGAGCCGATGATTCTCAGTTCCTTGTCACGGATCTCTTCGTTGATTTGAGTGTTGTTTTCTTTCTTGCCGATGATTGAGCACCTCCAAAGCAAAATAATAAATGCGGACAGAAATACTCCCGTCCGCACGCAATACACAATTATGCCATAACAGCCATGTATTGACCCGCGCAGACGATACCCCGCAGGTGAAAGCATTTCCGCTTTGCTTTATTTTCCTGACTATTATAGTACAGTTATTCGGTTTTGTCAAGTGAAAATTTCGGTTTATCCCAAATTGTCGTACAAAAGCTTTACAACTCTGTCGGTTGACTTTCCGTCGCGGTAATCAAAGAACATATCCGCGAAAGAGCCAATCTTATCAGTGCAGAAGTCCTCGTTGTTAATCGCTTTTATGATATCGTCAAGCGAATAAGCTATTTTGCCGGGAACGTACTTCTTGAAATCAAAGTAGAAGTCGCGGCTGTTGATGTACTTCTCCAAATCGAAGGCATAGAAAATCATCGGGATGTAAAGCAGCGACGCCTCGAACACCAATGAGGAATAATCGGTGATTATTACATCGGTGATAAAGAGCAGGTCGTTAAGCTCGGTGTCCTCCGAAAGGTCGATAACCCTGTCTGCAAGCTCCTCGGGAATAGGCTGAACGTCGTTTACAAACGGATGGTGCTTGACGATCACCGCGTAATCGTCGGGAATACTCCTGCAAAACTTTGCAATGTCAAACATCTCGGTGGGATAAAACGCGGTTTCCTTAACGTTTCCTCTGAAGGTCGGAGCGAAAAGTATTATCCGCTTGCCCATAAACTCGGGGTGAGCCTCGAAGAATTTGTATCTCGCCTCTGTTTTGTAGTTCTCGTCGAAGAACACGTCGGTTCTCGGGATACCCGTTGCCACAACGTTGTCGGTTGCGATACCGAAGCCCTCAGAGTGGCATTTTTTGCAGAAGGTCGAGCTTACGGTAACGTAATCGTAGCTTCTGTGATTGCGAGTGGTCTGCGGCGAGCCCTTCGGTTTGGAAAGACGCGTGAAGCCGAAGGTCTTGAAGGCTCCGCAGGCGTGCCAGAGCTGAACCAGCTTGGTTTCTTTTTTGAGGTCGATGTAGTGGATCATCGGCGTGAACTCGTCAAGCACAACGATCTTGCTAGTGGCACAGGATTTTGTGAAATCAATTATCTCTTTTAAGGTCATGTACGACACGGTATGTTCGTTGAGTATAAAGTGAAGGTCAAGATTTTCGTCGTCCTTGATTTTATCATATACAAAGGCAAAGTTGCCCGAAATGTCGGTTCTTCTCAGCGAAATAAAGGTGATTTTATTATTCTTCACCTTGAACAGCTTAAAGAAGCCGTAGAACCTTTTGAACAACCACCGCTTAAACGTCCACATCGACACCTTGCAGTTCGAGGTGTTTGAGAAGCGCCAGAACACGAACGCAAAAAACCGCCTCGACTTGCTTTCATCGTTGAAGCGCGCCGGCATACGCAGAACGCCCGTGAAGTGGAGGAACGACTCGATGATAAACAGTGGGAACATCGCGATCGCGATGATATATTCGATGAATTTTACCACTCCATGGATAAATTTTACAAAAAATCTTCTGAGCGGCGATTGGAGGATCGCCCGTTTGTCCGGTATAAAGGAATAGCGGTTGCCTCTGTTGATGAACTTGAACTTTTCGCTTTCGACAGCGCAGAGCTCGGGCTCCATGTTGATTTGTATTTTTTCCTCATAATAATCAACAAAGCCAAAATTCAAATACATATCAAACGGAAGGTAATCCGCGCGGGTTTTCCAGAACAGCAGATCGAGCCTGTAGGTATATCGACCCGAAAAATAGCATTTCCCGTCTGTATGTATCACGTTCGACAATACAAAGGGGATCCGCCTGTCTTCACTTCCGTTTATAAAATGTAAGGTAAGCTTTGGTTTTGAAACAAAGCGGGAGTTTATTGCCTCGTCGGTAACAGTGCCCAAAATCGCAAGGGTCATTTTATCTTCGACTATCAGCAGCTCCTTAATTTCAATCCGGTATTCCACAAAAACACCCCAAACTTCTTATGCTGACCGCTGTGCGCCCGACAGCAGGCGCGGCGGCATATTATTTTACCAATTCGGACATTTTAGCCACTGCCTCGCTCAAGTCAAGCCCCTCCTGAAACAGTGAGGACGAGCCCGCCACAAAAATGTCCGCGCCGCATGAACGCATTCTCTGACACAGATCCCAGCTCACATGGCCGTCAACCTCCATAATAAGCTTTCTGCCGCTGCCGTCGATAAGCTTTCTCACGGCGGCAAGCTTTTCAAAGCTTCCGTCAACAATAGGCCGTCCCGCAAAGCCGGGATAAACGGTCATAACGAGAACGCCGTCGATCATGTCGAAATAATCTGTTAAGACCTCCGGCTTTGTGTCGGGGCTTATCGCGATAAACGGAGACGCGCCCCTTCTGCGGATCTCGGCTAAAACATCGGAAAGATTTTCGCACGCTTCATAGTGAACCGATACGATATCTCCCGCGCCGATATCCATGCGGTCAAAATATTTTTCAGGCTCAAACGCCATTATATGTATGTCCCTTTTCATGTGCCTCAAAACGGATTTTGTTTTTCTTATCAAATCCGGATCCAAGGTGATGTTGGGAACAAAATGATTGTCCATAAAATCAAGATGAATGTAATCA
>JBGUPW010000053.1:0-6831 GCA_045130495.1 Ruminococcus sp.
AAGGCAATACCGCACAATTACGGTGTGCGGATTGCGCAGTCAGATTTTTCGTCAGCTTGTACAAATAAATTGAGGTAAGGCTGACGCCTTGCCGAGATTTTTTGAGCAAGCTGACGGAATAATATGCAAGCAAGGCGTGCGCCGCGAATTGTGCGGTGTTGCCTAAACTATTTTTATGAACTAAACTAAATTAAAATAATCGCGTCTTCCATAGAAAAAATGCAATATATAGACTGTACCCGTGTTTTCGTCAAATTTGAAAATCATAACATAATTTTTGATAACAACCTTACGGTACAGTTTCTTTCTGAATTCCGGAAATTCACAAAGCTGATACAAACGCGGATTATCGGCAAGCAGGGAATAAATTTCATCAAGTCTATCCAAAAAATCGGAAGCAGCCTGTGTATTGTTCAGATTACAAGCAATATAATGTATAATTCCATCGAGCTCGTCCGAGGCACTGTCAGTGATAACCAAATTATACGCCATACTTACCTCTCAGCATTTTCAAGGACTCTTTCGCGTCTGCTACCTTACCTTTTGAAATCTGATCCTCTGATTCGTTCAGCTTCTGAGTTAAGTTATGCAAAAATAAAGTTTTTTCATACACTTCCATACTCATTATAACCATATCACCGTAACCGTTTTTGGTTATGAAAACAGGCTCGTCGGAGTTATGGCAAAGCTGAGAAATATCGCTTGTATTTTTTAAATCTCTGATAGGAATAATCTGCGGCATAACAACAATCCTTTCGGTATAATTGTACCATAATTATACCACACAACAATAAACAATTCAAGCCCTGTAAAAAAATTTACAAACTCAGGAGCAAAACAATAACCGAAATCACTAATTCAAAAAAGCACCGCCGAAATGACGATGCTTTTTTCATTATACTAAATTATTATAATCTCGTCTGCAGTACATGACTCTTAAAACCGACACATCTTCGGAACTATCATCTGCAGTATAAAAAACAAGATAATTGTCGACAGGCATAAAACGAATCTCCTTTTTGTAAACAGGAAATCTTTTCGGCAAATTATCAAGACTCTCTATTTTATCTTCCAACCTTTCAAGTTGGGCAGACGCATTTTCCGGTGATTGCAGCGATACGGCAATGTAAGTGTAAATTCTTCGCAAATCATCTTCCGCCTGCTTTGTAATGCTGACCGAATAAATCACTGTTCATAATCCTTTCTGATGTCGGCAAAAACCTGTTTTACAGGCTTAACATTTCCGCTTTCAACATCATCAATCCCCTTTTGAAGCTCGCGGTCAATTTCCTGTTCGCTCAGCTTTTCAAAATTTAAAACGGTGTTTTCAGGCAATTTCAGTTCAAACGGCAAACCGTTTTGTAAAATAATTTGTTTATAAAACATTTTTATCGCATTGGACGCAGTAATTCCGAGAGCTGATAAAATCTGCTCCGCCTGTTCTTTAATATCCGGCTCAATTCTCACATAAAGGTTAGCTGTTTTTGACATTACAAAAACTCCTTTCAATTATTATTTTCAATTATTATTTTTAATTTTTATTCTCTATTAATATTATACACGATTGTAAATACAAATGCAATACAATTCGATAAATTCGACTGCCAAAATTGTTCACTGTCCCTTGTCAATTGTCCATTGAAAAAGCGCCGCGAGCGTGACGCTCGATCCAATCCGCGCTCCTAAACAGCATAAAAAACCTCCCTTCTCTGCACGCGTTAAAATGCGCCGTTGAAGGAAGGCTTGTTTTTATGTTTTGTATTAATAGGCGCCACGGGTGCAGCGTCACGCTGCCGCCGAAATGACGATGCTTTTTACAGTAAAATTATCCGTTGTATGAATAGTTCGGGGCTTCCTTTGTGATCTGGATATCGTGCGGATGGCTCTCTCTGAGGCCTGCGCCCGATATCCTAACAAAGTGGGCTTTTTCGTGAAGCTCGGCTATCGTTGCGCAGCCTGTGTAACCCATGCCCGCTTTAAGACCGCCCATAAGCTGATAAACGGTGTCGGAGAGAAGTCCCTTATAAGGAACGCGTCCTTCAACGCCCTCGGGTACAAACTTGCGGTTGGACGCCTGGAAGTAGCGGTCAGCGCTGCCCTTGCCCATGGCTCCGAGGCTGCCCATGCCGCGGTAAACCTTGAACTGTCTGCCCTGATAGATCTCCTTTTCGCCGGGGCTTTCCTCACAGCCCGCAACAAGCGAACCGACCATTACCACACTGCCGCCTGCCGCAAAAGCTTTTACAATGTCGCCGCTGTATTTGATACCGCCGTCGGCTATGACGGGAATACCCGATTTTGAAGCCACGCAAGCCGCATCATAAATAGCGGTTATCTGCGGAACGCCGATACCGGCAACGATTCTTGTTGTGCAGATAGAGCCGGGTCCGATACCGACCTTTACGGCGTCAGCGCCTGCGTCGATAAGCGACTTTGCAGCCTCCGCTGTAGCGATATTTCCGGCGACAAGCGGAAGATCAGGATACGCTTTTTTTACCTTAGCTACGGAGTTCACAACATTTAAATTGTGACCGTGTGCGGAGTCGAGTACAACGACGTCTACACCCGACTCGATCAGAGCTGCAACTCTGTCAAGCACGTCTACGGTCGCGCCGATCGCCGCGCCGCAGAGAAGTCTGCCCTTGTCGTCGCGCGCGGAATTGGGATACTGCACGCTTTTTTCTATATCCTTGATTGTGATAAGTCCCTTTAAAGAGCCGTCGGATCCAACGATCGGGAGCTTTTCGATTTTGTGATGTCGGAGAATATCCTGAGCCTGCTCCATTGTCGTGCCCACGGGAGCCGTAACGAGCTGCTCGTGCGTCATAACTTTTGAAATAGGCTGGTTAAAATCATCGGCAGTCATAAAACGCAGATCACGGTTGGTGATGATGCCTACAAGTCTTCCGTTCTGACAAATCGGCACGCCCGAGATTTTGTATTTGCCCATGAGCGCGTCCGCGTCGCGAACGGTGTTTTCGGGAGACAGAAAAAACGGATTGACAATAACGCCGTTCTCACTTCTTTTTACTCTGTCAACCATATCAGCCTGCTTTTCAATAGGCATATTCTTGTGGATAATGCCCACGCCGCCCTCGCGCGCTATGGCTATTGCCATTGCGGTTTCGGTCACGGTGTCCATCGCCGCAGTCATAAGCGGAGTGTTAAGCTTTATCGTCTTTGTCAGGTTTGTGGTGACATCAACGTTCTTAGGCTCCACGTCAGACTCTCCGGGAATAAGAAGGACGTCGTCGAATGTGAGTCCCTCTTTGCCAAACTTTGCATTGTAATCGGTATTCAGCATAATTCTCCTCCATTCTAACCCTTTCGGTATTTCTATTTATTATAACAAATCAGTTTTGTTATATCAACAACTTTTTTGCTTTTATTCGGTTTTTTTTCGTTTTTTCAACATTGAGTATAAATGAACGGTAATGATAAAAAATATTGTTGACTTTTCTAAATTAAAATACTAAAATAAAGTGTAATAAATATTTTACTGAGAGGTTATTTATGAAAAGAATCATCACAAAATTTACTTGCGCGGCTCTCGCGCTTATCGCAGTTTTATCACTTTCCGCCTGCGGAGGAAAAAGCTCCTCAAACACCGACGCGTCGCAGACGTCAGGCGCTTCCTCCGTTCAGACCTCCGGCGCGTCCAAAGTATCCGGTGCAGGCACTTCACCCGCTGAAATCAAAACCGAAGCGGATCTTTCCAAGCTTCATCAGCTCACTTCACCGGGAGACGCGTTCACGGGCTACTGGAAAATCACCGAGGGCACGGGTTCAAATTTAAAGAACTTTGTATTCTGCTTTGACGGCGCGAAAAACGCCTATCTCATGGTGGGAACCATGGGCTATATCGGAACCTACGATCTTTCGGTCAAGAACGGCGAAAATGTGTTCACGACCCAGCTTGTATTCGGTCTTGACGGCGACTACACCTACAGCTTTTTCCAAAATAATCAGACCGTTGAATTGACAAACGTTTCCGACAACACAACCACGACAATGGAAAAAGTCGAAAGCTTTTCAAGCATACCCGAAGCTCCCGAGGATCCGCAGATCGACGAATCGATTTTGGGAGCGTGGCTCGACGACACGGGCGCGTATCTTTACTTCGGAAAAGACGGCATCATGTATTCGGTTCAGAAGAATATAAATTACATATTCTACACCTACAGCGCCGCCGACGGCAAAATCAAAGCCGTTTCCGCAATGACCGAACCGATTGATGATGAATTCACCTATCAGCTTGACGGAGAAACGCTTGTGTTCAACCGCTACAATTATAAGAGAATCTCGACGGATGAGCTGGTCTGAGTATTGATTAAAAGTTGAATAGAAAATTTAAGCGTGCGGAGTTGTGACCGCACGCTTTTTTGATAATTATTCAGTTTTTGCCTTTATAACCGTATCGTTCTTCTCGTCGTAAATATCGCAATTGCTACCAACAATCTCAGACGCACGAAATGCTACATCCGTTCTTCCTTCTTTTCCCGTGAAAGTACTTTTGCCGGAATCCCAATGTTTTACAGTAGAAACGCCCATTAACTTATCGCACACAAGTTCTCCGCCTGATGTCCATTTAACTGTGAAATTTTCCAAAGCATTAAAGGTCGCCATTTGCAAACTACCCTCTCCAAAGAATACAATCCAGTACTGGTTCTCAGATGCAGATTCAGCTTTTTGTAAAACTTCTTTTGTGGTAAATCCTTTTTTTTCGGCAACCGTTTCCGGCTGAGTCTCAATTTCACTTGAAATATCCTGCTCGGCAGAATTTGCTGAAGGCTCGGTAACATAAACGGTTTCTTTTACAATCACAGTTTCAGCCTGTTTATCAGCTGAGGCTTGCAAACTTACGTCAGCACCTTTTGAACAAGCGCCAAGCGTAAAACAAAGCGCGGGAAGAAGACAAACAGCCGCTAATTTAATAATAATGTTTTTCATAAGTATTTTCTCCGTTTCCTATTATTTTAAAATATATTGTGTACGATATTTAGTAAGCTCCTTTAACAGCTTTCATTCTCTCATATATTTCATTTGCCGCCTGATCGAAGTTATCTATGGCAAATCTATAGTTTCCTCTAACAGTGTTTATAATTAAAAACCCTTTCTCTGTTGAAACATTTATAATATCCTGATATCTGCAATTAACATTATGAATCACAAAATATCCGACGGAAGAACCTCCCATTCCATATAACCCGTCATTTTTCAGACATAAAAAAGTTTTACCTATTTTACTCGCTTTAATAATATTCAAAATAATTAACACAAAAAATATTATTATTAAAAATATGTACATTGTCGTAATTGTAATACGAGTCCTTATTGGGAAACCACTCCACAACTTGTCAAAAAAAATCATAAAAATAAATAAGGCTTGCATAATGATACACAAAAAAATTCTTCCAACTGCTCCTCCCATTTTTGAGCTTGAATAATTGAATCTGATATCATTAAAAAACATTTTAAAGTTTTGATCTGCAGGTTTGTCAAGCGGCACAACCATTTCTCCGCAATACGGACAAAATTTTGAAATATTATCAATTTGCTTTCCGCAGCTTGTACAGTACATAAAATTCCCCCTATTAAGTATAGTACTTATAAGTACTATAAAAATAATATATCACATAAATATGGTAAAGTCAATAGTATTAATAAGTACTATACGGGTGATTTTATGTATTTTAAACGGCTGCGGGATTTAAGGGAGGATCATGATTTAACACAGTCTGAGGTCGCGGCTTATCTCGGAATAGCTCAAACAGTCTACTCACGCTATGAGAGAGGCTTCCAAACAATTCCAGTCGAGCATTTGATAAATTTAGCCGATTTGTACAAGGTAAGCACCGACTATATTTTGGGAAGAACCGACAATGATTCGCAAATCAAATGACAATACTTCGCTTTATTAACAAAAAAGTATTGCAATCGTTTTTAAAATGGTGTAAAATATAGATAAATAAAAACAAAAACAGGGGGCGGCTGCTTTGGCTGATATGTATAAAATCAGAACAAGGAACAAAAACGTATTTCTTCGCGTTGCAAAGGGACACTTTGCAACAATGCACATTCACACCAACTATTATATTGACGTAACGACTCAAAAGACGCGTCTTTCCGAGGCGCGCGCGGTCGCGGAGCAGCTCGTTCACGATTATCGCTCCAACACCATCATAGATACGATCCTCTGCCTCGACGGAACCGAGGTCATCGGAGCGTGCATGGCAAGCGAGCTCACAAAGGACAACTATCTCAACATGAACGCGCACCAGACGATTTATGTAGTGTCGCCCGAATTTATAGGCGGCGGTCAGATGATGTTCCGTGACAATCTTACTCCCATGCTCGCGAACAAGCACGTCCTGATTTTAGCGGCTTCGGTCACAACGGGCAAGAGCGCACTGGCAGCTATTGACGCCATAAAATATTACGGCGGCATTGTTGTAGGCGTTTCGGCTATTTTCGCCACGGTTGACGAGTGCGACGGACACCCCGTTCATTCTATTTTCGATCCCACCGACTTGGGCGATTACGAAAGCTACAAGCCACACCACTGCCCGAAATGCAGAAAAGGCGAGAAAATAGAGGCGCTTGTAAATAGCTACGGAATTTCAATGCTGTAAGGCTGAAAATTTTTAAATAAAAATATTCAAAAATCGAAATAAAAACAATAAAAGGGCTTGACAAACGACACCCGATGCGTTATAATTAATAACGCTGATTTTGGCAGCATAAATGGCGGAATAGCTCAGCTGGCTAGAGCATTCGGTTCATACCCGAAGTGTCGTAGGTTCAAGTCCTATTTCCGCTACCAAACGGCCC
>JBGUPW010000054.1:0-4917 GCA_045130495.1 Ruminococcus sp.
CTATCACCGCCATGACACGCAATACACGATCACCTCGGTCGATTTGGACAAGGGCGAAATGACGATCGACGGAAAGCACACGATCACACTCGCGCTCAAATCGCTGTACAA
Source organism: Ruminococcus sp. (assembly GCA_045130495.1). Lineage (GTDB taxonomy): Bacteria > Bacillota > Clostridia > Oscillospirales > Acutalibacteraceae > Ruminococcoides. The sequence goes on from JBGUPW010000054.1 coordinate 112, forward strand.
CATTTACAACATTCTGTCCGCCTACACCGTCGCTTCGATCGTCGGAATTGACGGCGCGAAAATAGCCGCCGACATGAACAACTATGTGCTGAAAAACGGCAGAGTCATCACCTTCACTCTCGGCAGCCGCAAGGGAACGCTTCTCACCTCAAAGCATGAGAACTCTATTTCCTACGACCAGTCGATCCGCGTCGCTTCGGCTTACAAAAAGGGCTGCGACGTTATGATAATAGTTGACGCCGTGAGCCGCAAGTATTTTACGAGCGACGTTTCGTGGCTTTACGACATAGACTTTGAAATGCTGAACAACAAAAACGTTCATCAAATCGTCCTCGCGGGAAAGTACGTCAACGACCTCGCCGTGCGCTTTTCCTACACCGATATCCCGAACGACAGAATAAAGCTGTTTGAGGACATCGGCGAAGCGGCGGATTATCTCAACAGCGACCGGGCGGAGTATATTTACGCAATCACCTGCTTCTCCGACAAGGGCAAGCTTTTGGCAAAGGTAAAGGGGGAATAAGATGAAAATTCTGCATTTATATCACGACCTTATGAATCTCTACGGCGACTACGCTAATGCTTCCGCCATGAAGCGGATCCTTGAAAAAAGCGGAGAGAGCGTTGAGCTTGACAGGCTCAGCCTCGGTGATAACGCCGACTTTACAAAGTACGACTTCATTTTTATCGGCTCGGGCACCGAAAAGAATCAGCGCGTTGCGCTAAAGGATCTCAAAAAGTACGGCAGGGCTTTAAAGGCATACATTGACAGCGGAAAAGTCATCCTTATGACTGGCAACTCGTTTGAGATGCTCGGAAAAACGATAACCGACGCTCACGGACAGAGCTATGATGGCTTGGGGCTGCTTGATTTCACCGTCACAGAGCAGAACAAGACCCGCATGACCGCCGACGTGATTTTTGACTGCGATTTCCTGACTCAGCCCGTCGTCGGCTTTGTAAACAAGTGCAGTGAAATCACGGGAGCCGGCAAAACGCTTTTCAATGTGAGAACGGGACTTGGAAACAAAAACGGCGACAAGTGCGAGGGCGTAAGGCTGAACAACTGCTTCGGCACTCATGTGACGGGTCCCGTGCTTATCAAAAATCCGCATTTTTTGTGTTATCTCGCCGAAGGGATTTTGGGAAGAGCCCCCGAAAGCGATTGGATGACCTACGAAAAAGCGGGCTACGACGTCACCCTGCGCGAGCTGAGCAGCAGCGCAAACGCGGAATAATGTGCATAATAAACAAAGAACGGCTTAGATTTTTGGATTGCGAATACTCTGTTTTTATTATATAATATTGTTATTCGTATTTTGATCAATATTCTATATTATCTATTATCTATTCTCTGCTTAAATAAAGCTTTCAAAAAAGCTCGTGGGAGCTCGGGCACAACGGGTGCGCCCTGCAAAGTCAAGGATAGCAACGCTTTTTTAGTTGTTGACATTGAAAAATATAATACCTCAGGAGGTCATGTTTATGAAATTTAAGGCACGCAAATCATTGGCGGTAGTTTTATCGCTCCTAACGGCGCTTGCCGCCATTCCCGCATTTTCCGTTTCCGCCTCGGCGGACACAGCGGAACCGGCTTTTACGCTTAAAGCCACCTCTAACTACTTCCCCGAGTCGTCGGCGGATTACTACGCCCTGTCCTCTATGGAGGACGAAAACGGCGATATTTATCTCACCGTTGAATACAAGCTGTACGCGGAATCGGAGTTTCTTATCAACATCGACGTTGACGAGGTCACCTACGACCCCGACGTGCTCGAATGGAGTCTTGAATACAACTCCGTAAAAATCGGCAGAAACACCGTTCCCACATTTTTCAGCTTCGCTATTGAAAACGGCTTCGGACCCGGCACCGTTCACAAAACCGATGACGGCAGGATCGTCGGCAACTTCGCCTCAGTCAATCCTCCCGCAACCGCATATAACGACGACGGAACAGCGATCACGGTTGTAAAATCCGTTTTCAAGCTTCTTGACAGAACCGCGCGCGAAACAACCGTAAACTGCGTTGTTGATTTTCTCGCTCTCTGCGACACAAGCCACGCTTCCTCTCCTTTTGTTCAGCACCAGGTAGTAGCCAACTGCGAGGTCAATCCGGATGTGCAGCTCGGCGAAACGCTCACCACGGTTATTGCTCCGCCCGAGCAGGAGCCTCCTCAGCCCCTTATCGGAGATGTTGACGGCGACGGCGAGGTCACTGTTAACGACGCAACGCTTCTTCAGCGTTATCTTGCGGAGTTCACCAAGGAGGACGGTAGCCCGCTTATAGACCTCACCGACGGCGATGTGTTCACACGCACCGACGCAAACTGCGACGGCACCGTAAACGTCAAGGACGTCACGGCGATTCAGAGAATCATCAGCGAATTCTCCGGTTCCGCCGCCGAAGGCAATTAAGGCAGCGCGTAAGGGAGAGCACAAATGATCACAAAATACACTCACGGCAAACCGATAAACACCGAAGCGGTTATTGCTCCCTTTAATTCAAACAAGCTCGCTTCTTTCCCATTTTCGCACACCTTTGAAAACGATTCTTTCCGTTTCGGCTTCAAAATGGAGCCCAGCGACATTATCTACGGTCTCGGCGAAGCTCCGCGCGGAATAAACAAGCGCGGCTGGATATACGAAAGCTATTGCAGCGACGACCCCTTTCACACCGAAACAAAGCGCTCTCTGTACGCCGCGCACAACTTTATCATGCTGAGCGGCGCTGACAGGTGCTTCGGGATTTTCGTTGACTTTCCGGCGCGAATCCGCTGGGATATCGGCTACACCTTACAGGACACGACCGAGATCACAATTGAAGGCGTCGATTTTGACATTTACATAATCACGGGCAAGCTTCCGCGCGATATCATCCGCGAGTTCAGACGCGCGATCGGCAAAAGCTATCTGCCCCCTAAGTGGGCGTTCGGTTTTCAGCAGAGCCGCTGGAGCTATCACAACGCCGAAGCAGTCAACAGGGTCATCGACCGCTGCAACGCTGCCGGGATCCCGCTCGACTGCGTTTATCTCGACATCGACTACATGGAGCGCTACAAGGATTTCACAGTCAACGAAGAAGCGTTTCCCGATTTTGCTGATTACGTCCGCGAAAAGCGCGAGCAGGGAATCCACCTTATTCCGATCATAGACGCGGGTATAAAAAAGGAAAAAGGCTACTCCGTTTATGAGGAAGGCATGGAAAACGGCTATTTTTGCAAGCGTGCCGACGGAAGCTGCTTTGAGGGCGGCGTTTGGCCCGGTATCTGCGCTTTCCCCGATTTCCTCGATCCGGAAGTCCGCAACTGGTTCGGCGCCAAATATCAAAAGCTCATCGACGCAGGCATTGACGGATTTTGGAACGACATGAACGAACCTGCAATATTTTATTCAAACGAGGGTATTGAAAAGGCTATTGACAAGGCGGCTTCATTAAAGGGCGAAAACCTTGATTTGGGCAAATTCTTCAATCTCAAGGACACCTTTGCAGGTCTTTCCAACTCACAGGACGATTACTCGGCGATATATCACACGATCGACGGCAAGCTTGTAAACCATCAGCGCGTCCACAACATTTACGGCGCTAACATGACAAAAGCCGCCGGAGAGTATTTTGAGAAAACCTTCGGAACAGGAAAGCTTCTCATGTTTTCCCGCGCCTCTTATATCGGCGCCCACCGTTCAAGCGGAATTTGGTTCGGCGACAATCATTCGTGGTGGTCGCACATCCTGCTAAATCTCAAAATGCTGCCCGCCGCGAATATGTGCGGCTTCCTCTACTGCGGCGCGGATCTGGGCGGCTTCAACGAAAACGCGACCCGCGATTTGGTTCTTCGCTTTTTGGCGCTCGGCGTATTCACTCCGCTTATGCGCAACCACTCCGCGCTCGGCACACGAGATCAGGAGGGCTACAGCTTTGAGCACAGCGAGGACTTCCGCGACATTATTCAGGTGCGTTACCGCCTTATCCCGTATCTGTATGACACATTCGTAAAGGCGCGCGAGAACGACGATTTGATTTTCCGTCCGCTCTCGCTCGATTATCCCGACGATCCCATAGCCCGCGAATGTGAGACTCAGCTCATGCTCGGCGACGAATGTATGATCGCTCCCGTTTATGAGCAGAATGTGTCGGGCAGAACCGTTTATCTGCCCGAGGACATGACCTTTGTAAAGCTGAGCGGCGAACGCGTTGAAAGTCAGCCGCTCTCAAAGGGACTGCATTACATAGCCGCCGCGCTCAACGAGGTTCCGCTGTTCATCAAAAAGGACAAAAAAATCCCCCTGTGCCGACCCGCAATGCGAACGGGAGATTTAAAGACCGACGAGCTTGAATATATTTAAGGAACCTCTAAAAATTTCGTACCGCGCATAAGCACGGAATTTTCACGGCAGAATCCAGCCAAAGCTCCTTGAAATACGTCAGTATTCCTGCGGAGCTTTGACAATATTCTGCCGCAAATTTTCTGCACTTCTGCATGACATTGAATTATCAGAGATTCTCTTGTATCCGTAACAATGACTGTTCCGAGAATCGGCTTTTTCTTCCTGAATAGTATTGTTTTTATGCCGAATCCGGCAAAATATAGAAATGATGATGCTTTCATATTATTCCTTTCACAGTAAACTATTCAGTGGTAAACAAAAACGTGTAAAAACAGAAGTACTTGTCGCAAACATCGTTTCCTTTCTTCGCTTGATTGAAATGACATTATATTCAGAAAATTTGAAATAACAAAATTATCTAAGCTTTTCTTCGATTTCTTTATCAGGCCAATAGCCCCAAGACTCAACGATTTTTCCGTT
>JBGUPW010000055.1:0-2701 GCA_045130495.1 Ruminococcus sp.
AAATCAGAGAAACCAACATCGAAAAAACCGCATAGCCAAGCCGTTTTTTAATTGAAGTGTATGTTATGTATATAAAGTATATATGTAGTGTAGTAAAATAAGAAAAAAGTAAATATTTATTATACTGTTTTTTATTTTTTTATTTTTATACAGGAGGTATATAACAAACAACGTACATCAACTGTCACAACATCGAAAAACCGCATAGATAAGCCGTTTTTCGTATGACAATTCTCATTCTTCAATATACATAACCTACAGCAGTTTGAAGCTGCACCCGATCCGCGCTGCTCACCGTTGATTTATTTATGAGTTTTGCGCCCGCGTTTTATGCAGACTAATATATTCGTATTCCCGGTGATTGTAGGGGCGAACCCATGTGTTCGCCCTCGCACCGACGTTTATTTCCCGTCCGATTGTTGATAGGAACACAAACTTTTTGTTCAGCGCTCTCGGGCGCACACGCGGAAATTCCCCTAACAGGGGAAATGTCGCGTCAGCGACAAAAGGGTTGCCGTTTTCGCAGAAAAGCGCCCCTACGATGTGAAGGATAACATCATTTTATCCAAAGGCGCACAACGCAGCCTCCAAACAAATCGCTTTCCAAACTCCACTATTAACTAAACTTCTCCGCCAGCAGATCGCTCATGCAGTACATTCCCGCGGGCTGCTTTGCGAGGAAAACAGCGGCGTTAACCGCTCCTGCGGCAAAGACCTCCTTGGACTGCGCCTGATGAGTGATCGTCACTACCTCGTCGTGTCCCGCAAAAATAACCTCGTGCTCGCCGACGATCGTTCCGCCCCTTACGGAGTGGATACCGATTTCGTTCTTGGAGCGTCTTTTTCTGACGGCGTGGCGGTCGTACATATATTGAGGCTCCTGTTCGAGCGTTTCTGAAATCGCGTCAGCGATCATCAGCGCCGTTCCGCTGGGAGCGTCAACCTTAAGGTTGTGGTGCTTTTCGACGATCTCAATGTCGAAGCTTCCGCCGAGCACCCTTGAAGCCTGCTTTGAAAGCTCTATCAAAAGGTTAATTCCGAGCGACATATTTCCCGAGAAGAAAATTGCGACTTTCTCCGACGCCTTTTTTATGCTTTCGATCTGCTCCGCAGAATAGCCCGTGGTGCAGATAACGCAGGGAATGTTATTCTTAACCGCGTAGTCGAGCATTCCGTCGAGCGCTGCTGGATTTGAAAAATCCACGATAACGTCGGGCTTTTCACTCTCTGCGCTTCCGAAATCTTTATATACGGGAAACTCATTCTTATTCACGCCGTAAGCGTCAACGCCGAACAGCGTTTGACAGGCGTTGTTTTCCTCTGCGGCGCGGGCGACAAATCCGCCCATCTTGCCGTTGCTGCCTACGATTGCAATTTTTACCATTTTATCTTCCCCTAACAGTTTTACTATCCTATTTATTATCCTAAAAACCGATGATAGCAGGGGCGTGCATTGCACGCCTTTTATGACGGTTTTGTTTTGGAACAGGCGAGCAATGCTCGCCCCTACAAATATTTAATCTGCCGCATTCTTAAAAATACAATTCAGGGCGGGCAAAGCCCGCCCTTTAAAAGTCCTATTTACTTCTTAATACTTGTCAAGCAAGTCGTACTTCGCAAGACAATCCTTGAGATTGTGGTAGCTTGCGAGACTCATGGGAACGAGCGGCATTCTGCACTCGCCCGCGTCAAAGCCGTACAGGTTCATGGCGGTCTTGATCGGGATCGGGTTAACGTCGCAGAACAGCATATTCATCAGCTCGATATAGTGGAAATGGAGCTTCTGAGCTGCTGCAAAATCGTTGTCAAGGCAATACTGACAAATATTGTGCATTTCGGCGGGGCAGATATTAGCGAACACCGAAATAACGCCCAAAGCGCCGAGCGACATAAACGGAACCGTCTGGTCGTCGTTGCCCGAATAGATGTCAAGATTATCGCCGCAGAGCGAACGGATAAGCGCGACCTGAGAGATATCGCCGCTGGCTTCCTTTGCCGCTGCAATGTTGGGGTGCTTGCAAAGCTCGGCGTAGGTCTTGGGCTTGATGTTGCAGCCTGTGCGCGACGGAACATTGTAAAGAATGATCGGAATGTCAACCGCGTCGGCAATCATGTTGAAGTGCTTTATCAAGCCTGCCTGAGATGTCTTGTTGTAATAGGGAGTGACGGTGAGCAGCGCGTCGGCACCGTACTTCTGCGCCTCCTTTGACAGCATTACCGCAAAGGAGGTGTCGTTGCTGCCCGTACCCGCGATAACGGGCACTCTGCCGTTCACCTTGGTTGCTACAAAGTCGAGAACCTCGCAGTGCTCCTTCTCGCTGAGAGTAGCCGCCTCGCCTGTGGTGCCGCAGGCAATAATAGCGTCTGTCTTGTTCTGCACATGGAACTCCAGCAAATCAGCCAGAACCGGATAGTTAACAGAACCGTCTGAATTCATGGGAGTGACCAGCGCCACGCCCGAACCGGTAAAAATGTGGTTAGCCATAATAAGCCTCCGTAAAATAATTTAGTCCATATAGCCTTCCGCGCAAAGCAGCTCGGCGAGCAATACGGCGCCGCCTGCCGCGCCTCTGAGTGTGTTGTGGGACATACACACGAATTTATAATCGTACTGGGTATCCTCTCTGAGTCTGCCGACGGAAACCGCCATGCCGTTTTCGAGATTTCTCTCGGACTTGATCTGCGGACGGTCGGGCTCGGT
>JBGUPW010000056.1:0-9116 GCA_045130495.1 Ruminococcus sp.
GCTCCTCGGCGGTCAAAATAGTAAAGGGAATCGAAAACAAAAACATTCTGTTTATTCCCGACTGCAATCTCGGCGCCCATGTCGCACAGCAGTGCCCCGATAAAAACATCAAGCTGCTCAACGGCGGCTGCCCCGTCCATGCCAATGTTACAAAAGAGGAAGCGGAGCGCGCAAAAGCTCTCTACCCGAACGCCGAGCTTCTTGTTCATCCCGAATGCAAGCCCGAGGTTTGCGCTTTGGCTGATTACATCGGCTCCACCTCCGGAATAATAAACTATGCCGTTAACTCCGACAAAAAAGAGTTTATCATCGGCACCGAGATAAGCATCGCGGAGCATTTGCAGTATGCCTGCCCCGACAAAACCTTCCGCGTTCTCAGCCTAAAGCTTATCTGCCCTCACATGAAGGCGACGACCCTTGTTGACGTGTACAACTGTCTTACGGGAAAGGGCGGCGAGGAGATCACTCTTGACGACGCCACGATCAAGGGTGCACGGCGCTGCATTGACGAAATGATTCGTCTGGGTGGCTGATATGCCGAAAAAAGCACTTATCGCCATGAGCGGCGGCGTAGACAGCTCCGTGGCGGCATATTTAATGAAAGAACGCGGCTATGACTGCACGGGGATAACCCTCAAGCTCTTTGACAGCGAAAGCAACAGTGCCGCCGACAAAACCTGCTGTTCTCTCGACGACGTTGAGGACGCGCGCAGCGTTTGCCGCAGGCTCGGGATACCTCACTACGTATACAACTTTAAGGAAAACTTCGCCAAGCAGGTCATAGACCGATTTGTGAGCGCCTACGAAAACGGCAGGACGCCTAATCCCTGCATAGACTGCAACCGTTATATAAAATTTGAAAAACTCTTCAACCGCGCGGAGGAGCTCGGCTTTGACTGCGTTGTAACAGGTCACTACGCCTCGGTCGAATATGACCCCGAAGCGGGAAGGTATATGCTGAAAAAATCCCGTGACCCTTCCAAGGATCAGAGCTATGTTTTATATCCGCTGACCCAAGCCCAACTCGCCAAAACCGTTTTCCCGCTCGGTGAAATGGACAAGGAGCAGACCCGCGCCCTTGCGGAGCGGCTGGGCTTTATCAATGCCCGCAAGCACGACAGTCAGGACATCTGCTTTGTTCCCGACGGAGACTACGCGCGGTTCATTGAGAATTACACGGGCAAAACATATCCGCACGGCGACTTCACTGACGAAAGCGGTAAAGTGCTCGGAGAGCATAAGGGAATAATACGCTACACCGTCGGTCAGCGCAAGGGCTTGGGGCTTGCGCTTCCTCACCCGATGTATGTAAAGGAAAAGAACCTCGCCGAAAACAAGGTCGTTCTGTGCGATAACGAGGCTCTGTTTTCAAAAGAGCTTCTTGCGAATGATCTAAACCTGATCTTCGCGGATAAAACAGACGGTGCGCTTCGCGTCAGCGCTCGTGTGCGCTACAATCAGCCCGAGCAGCCTGCCACAGTATATCAGCTCGACAGCGACACTATACGAGTTGTGTTTGACGAGCCTCAGCGCGCTATAGCAAAGGGTCAGGCAGTTGTGCTGTATGACGGCGACCTCGTACTCGGCGGAGCCACTATTATATAGTGAACACTGATAAATTCACGCCTGACGGCGAGATTTACGCCCCCGAATCAATCAGCGCTTTCTTAAATAAGTGCTTCCTATAATTCCCCATCTGATTTAGGAGAAAAACCATGCGCTGCACTCATTGTATGAAAGAAATAAATGAAAAATCCGAATACTGTCCGTTCTGCGACAAGGCTGTGTCGGAACCGAACCCACCCCATCGTTTAGCGGCAGGAACGCTGCTTAACAACCGTTATCTTGTCGGAAACACTTTGGGAGAGGGCGGCTTCGGAATAACTTATGTGGGCTACGACCAAACGCTCGACATCAAAATCGCAATCAAGGAATACTTTCCGTCGGGCTGCGCCACCCGCAACAATACGATTTCCAATGAGGTAACCTTGAACATCTCACGTCAGAAAGAGTATTACAAAAACGGCAAGGAGAGATTTCTTCAGGAAGCCCGCAGCATAGCGCGCTTTTCAAAGGAACGCGGCATTGTTGACGTGCGTGACTTTTTCACCGAAAATAACACCGCTTACATAGTAATGGAGTTTCTTGAAGGAACAACCCTGATGCAGCATTTGCGCGAGGAAGGTATCTTTCCCCCGGGCGAGCTGCTCGACATGATGCTTCCGCTGATGCACACGCTTGAAAAAATGCACAAGGCGGGGATCATTCACCGAGATATTTCTCCCGACAACATAATGATGGAAAGCGACGGCTCACTAAAGCTTCTCGATTTCGGCGCGGCGCGTTACTTTGCCGGTGAAGAAACCAAATCGCTCTCTGTTGTGCTGCGCCCGGGCTACGCTCCCTATGAGCAGTACAGCCGCAAGGGTGAGCAGGGCTCATGGACGGACGTTTACGCGCTGTGCGCCACTATATATAAATGTATAACAGGCGTGACCCCGCCCGACGCGCTCGACCGCTGCATGGAGGATACAATAGAAAGTCCGATCGAACTCAACTTTATTTTATCCCCTCATATCAACGCGGCAATCATGCGCGGTCTTGCCGTCTATCCGCAAAAGCGGATCAGAACCGTCGGTGAGCTTATTAATTTGATTTACACCGAGCCTTCTCCGAAAAGCGAAACGGATTTTAAAAACCTTACCGTCGAAAAAAGCGAAACGGATCTTAAAAACCTTACCGTCGAAAAAAGCAAAACGGATTTTATAAATCATACCGTTGAAAAAAGCAATAATGTAACCGAAAACAAAACAGTTCCTATAGAACCCACCGTTTCGGAGGAAATCAGCGACCTGACAAAAGTGGCAGATCCCGACGAGCTTACTCCGGAGGAGCCTACAACAGAAGAAATCGGAAGCACGGATACCGGTTACGCCGACGCGAACAAAGAAACGGAAGCTCCCGAAAGCAAGGACAAAAGCAGAGAGAAAAGCAGAAACAAAAACAGAGACGAAAACGGCAAAAAGCCCAAAAAGAAAAAGCTTGTCCCCGTTATTATCGCGGCAGCGGCAGCAATTGCGGCGGCAGCGATAATCACCGTATTCGTTTTGAAACCGGGCGGTACCGATGCTGACCTTTCCGATAAAATCAAAGCGGCGGCGGACGAGAGCAAAACCTTCTCTTGCAGCTCGAACCGTATCATTACAATAGGCTCCGACAAAAAGGCGTCGCTGTATTTTTTTGAAAACGGAAACACCGAAAACGTTTCCGACACTCTAAAGGACGGCGAAAACCTCATAGCTGTTGAATCTTCGGATGGCGATTTTTTAGGCTTAAAGGCCGACGGAATCGTTTCTCTTTTATACGGCAGCGTCAGCTACGAAAGCAAGCTATCTTCGTGGAAGAACATAACAGCTTTTTCCGCAGGGCGCGGTTTTATTATCGGTCTTAAAAACGACGGAACCGTTTTGGCTGAGGGAGAATCACCATCGGAAAAAGTAAAACCGCTCAACGTATCGGAATGGAGCGGGATCACGGATATTTCCGCCGACTGGGTCTCGCTCGGACTAAAGGCTGACGGAACCGTAATGAGCACCGATTATACAGACGAGTTTAAAACGTGGAGCGATATTTCGGCGTTATCTCACGACCGAACTTATCTCGCGGTCAAAAAGAACGGAACCGTCGCTTTCAGAAACAACATCTGCCCCGACAAATGGAAGGAAGCCGAAGGCTGGACAAACATCATTGAGGTGAGCGCACAGGGAACCTCGGAGAACGATCACATTGTCGGCTTGACCGCCGACGGCACCGTAACAGCGACCGGCAACAACGACAGCGGTCAGTGCGAGGTTTCCGAGTGGAAGGATATAACAGCGGTTCACGCTGCAAAAGGCTTTACAGTCGGCAAAAAATCCGACGGAACATACGTCATCGCCACAAACGACAGCAAATTAAAAGAAAGCTTTGAAAAAACCGTAAACAGTAAATAACAAATAGGTAAAAAACAAAAAGGTAAATAACAAATAGATAATAACAAATAGATAAATAAATAACAAACAAAGAGGTGAATCCGGATGAGATGCAGCCATTGCATGAAAGAAATAACCCAAAACGCGAAGTTTTGTCCCTACTGCGGAAAAAATCCCCGCGAGGACAATCCTCAGCACCACCTCTCTCCCGGCACGGTGCTACATAACAGATATATAGTGGGAAACACTATCGGAGAAGGCGGCTTTGGAATCACCTACGTAGGATACGACAAAAATCTCGATTTAAAAATCGCCGTAAAGGAATTCTTCCCCTCGGGATACGCCAACAGAAACAAGACCCTTTCAAACGACGTCACCCTGAATTATAACGAGCACGGCGATTATTTCCGCAAAGGCAAGGAAAACTTTTTGCGCGAGGCAAAAAGCATAGCCAAGTTTTCAAGCGAGGACGGCATAGTTGACGTGCGCGACTACTTTGCCGAAAACAACACCGCCTACATCGTCATGGAATACCTTGACGGCGAGGATCTGAACAAGCACATAAACTCAAACGGAGTTTTTAAAGCAGATGAGATTTTCCGTCTCATGCTTCCCGTTATGAATTCGCTCAAAAGGATGCACAACGAGAAAATCATACACCGCGATATATCTCCCGATAATATAATGCATCTGAAATCGGGCAAGCTAAAGCTGATGGATTTCGGCTCCGCGCGTTATTTTGCGGGAGCCGAGCAAAAAACCATGTCGATAATGCTAAAGCCCGGCTACGCGCCCTATGAGCAGTACGGCTCGGGCGGAAATCAGGGTCCGTGGACTGACGTTTACGGCATTTGCGCCACCATATATAAATGTATAACGGGCATCACACCTCCCGATTCGCTCGACCGCTGTCACAATGACACTCTTCAAAAGCCCTCGGCGCTCGGAGCGGATATTTCACACTCGCTTGAAGACGTGCTAATGTACGGTATGGCGATTTACGAAAGCAACCGCTGCCGCGACATGGACGAGCTTTCGGACATCACCGAAAAAGCTCTCGCCAATCAGCCCTTGGCTTTTATCAACGCGGGCAATTCCGACGACGCGGAACGCATCAACCGCACAAAGGACGCCGACGCGCGCTACAAAACAATGTTCGCCGACGACACGTACACTCCCGCCGATCATTCCGCTCAAAACGTTCGTTCAAACCCTGCGGGCGATATGTGGAAAAATTATAATCCGTCGCAGCCTCCCAATCCCAATCCGGCTCCCAATCCCGCTCCCGAGCCTCAAAAGAACAACAAAGCCTTGATAGCGGTGCTCATAGCGCTTACGGCTGCTATCGTCGTGGGTATCGGCGTGCTGACCTTTGTAATTTTAAATTCAAACACAGATGATAACAGCAAATCCGACGGAAAAGCCTCAGAGTCGTCCGACACCCAACCGGCTTCGTCATCTGCCGGCTCCTCTCCGTCAATCTCACCCGCAACCACAGCGCCGCCCACAACTGCCGCACCGCCCACAACGATCCCAAATGTCAAGCTTGCAAATGTAACAGGCAAGCCTCTTGCCGAAGCGAAAAAATCGCTTGAGGCTCAGGGCATAACCGTTTCCGTAGTTGAGGAAGAAAGCGAAAGCGTCGAAAAGGGCAGGGTCATTCGCCAGAGCATAAGCGCCAACGAAACCGTTCAAAAGGGCACTCCCGTGACGCTTTATGTGTCGAAAGGAACCTCAAAAAACACCAAATCTTACGATCAGAAGGTCGTCGTCACCGCAGCCTCGGGCAGTTCTTACGGAACTCTGACGCTTTATGAGTGGGAAAACGGCGGCTGGGTCAACAAATTCAGCTGTGACGCCACCGTGGGCGGAGACGGAATAAGCTCTAATAACAGCGAGAACAACACCTGCACACCTTACGGAGAATTTCCTTTGGGCGTCGTGCTTTCCGCGTCTTCACCGACCACCGGAATGGTCGTACATAATGTAACAAGCGCGACTGTCGTTTGCGACGACGTAAATTCGAGCTATTACAACCAAATCGGCACACAGGCGCAATTCGGTAACGCGCACACCGACCCGATCGGCAAAAAGCTCACGAACGGTCAAAACAACTCTCTTATATTTATAGAACACAACGGCAACGGCTTCAGCTCGGACAAAGTAAGAAGAGACAACAGCTCGGTCATCACAATCTGCGGCTGTTATGCAAGCCTCGGTCCGACAGGCGGCTGCATTGACATATCGGCGTCAAATATGGATCAGCTTCTCAGATTGCTCAGCGCCGCTAAAAATCCGTATATCATCACAGAGGTAAAATAATGAAAATAAACACCGCAAAGCTGATCGGAATATTGATCGGTGTGATCGCAGCAGCACTTTTAGCGAGCAGTATCGTGATTTTCACCTTCTCGCGGTGCAGATCTTCCGACAGCAGCAAAACATCTACTGCGGATTCTTCACCATCTGCCGCCGCGACTCTCCCCTCGGCAACGGGCGCTGCAAACACCGTTCCAACCGCTAAGCCAACGGAAAGCACGGGCAGCACCTCCTCAACCGAAGGCAGCGGCGCCGCAGACGCAACAGGCACTTCCTCCGATCCATCCGGCACCTCCAAGCCGTCCGAAGCGACCGTACCCTCAGAGCTTTCGGCTCTTTTGGAGCAGAGCGGTCATTCCGCGGAAAGTCTCCAAGGCTCAGGTCAGCTTATAGTTGTAAATTCCTCGGGAACCTCCGCCGAGATAAGCTTCTATGAAAAAGGCGCTGAGGGCTGGAAGCGCGACGATTCCCTCACCTGCGGCGGCTATGTCGGCGTTGAAGGCACGGTGGATTATATGTCGGAGCAGGTCAACGGAACGCCGAAGGGACTTTACTCTATCGGAAGCGCGTTCTATCAGGACTCCGCTCCCGAAACAGGGCTCGACTCCTTTGCCATCACCGATGACACCTACTGGGTTGACGACCCCGATTCCGAATACTATAATCAAAAAGTAGTCGGCGCGGAAAACCGCGACTGGAACAGCGCCGAGCGCATGAGCGAGATCCCGTCATACCGCTACGGCTTCGTTATAAACTACAATATGCCTGCCGAATACAACAAGGGCTCGGCGATATTCTTCCACACCGGCTACTCCCCCACTCAGGGCTGTGTAGCGGCGTCGGAGGATATGGTGCTGGCATACCTCGGAAAGCTCAGCGCGGCTCAAAGCCCTCGGATACTGATTATTTAGGAGACAACCATGCGATGCCCTAACTGCATGAATGAAATCAAAAACAATTTAAAGTTTTGCCCCTTTTGCGGAACCAAGCTCCACAGTGAAGCTCCTCCGAACCAACCGCCATTGAACGGTAAAAATGCGGGCAATTCCTCTGAAGAAGAGTACTTAAACCGCGAACAGAGCAGCGACGCGAACAATAAGACGATGTTCGCCGACAACGAATACAGCGATAAATTCAGCTCCGATCATCAAGGCTCAAACGCCGACCGCCGTGACAGACGTCCGGACGGCACGCCGCGCGACTCATGGAGAGATTATCAGCAGCAGACTCCGCCGGAGACTCCGCCGCCCAAGCCCAAGCCCGAAAAGAACCACTCAGGCTTGATCGCGCTGCTTATAATCCTTATCGCTCTTATAATTATCGCGCTGGGTATTCTGGCATACATAATTATCAGCTCGGATTTTATAGATAAAAACAAAACGGTGTCCGCCGCTTCCTCTCAATCAGGCTCTGCGGTGCCGACGGAAACCGTTTCCGTTACGGCTTCTCCCGTGACCATTGAGCCGACCGCCGCAACCGAACCTCCCACCACCGAGGATCCGAATGTTAAAATAGCCGACGTAACGGGCAAGCCCCGCGCCGAGGCGATAAGGGTGCTCGAAGCTCAGGGCATGGTCGTTTCTACGGTCGAGGAAGAAAGCGAAACCGTTCCGAAGGACGTGGTGATCCGTCAAAGCATAAGCGGAAACCAAAACATTCAGAAGGGGACGCCGATAACGCTCTATGTGTCGATCGGTTCGCTCAAGCCTTCATCAAATCCCACAACCGCGCCGACAACAAATCCGACAGTATCAAAAACAACCGTTCCCGCCGCAACGTATTTTTCCGACGCTTCGGCAAGCTCTGTTCTGCCCAATCAAGCCAACCATAATTACAAGGCGAGCAACGTGTTAACCGACAATTCCGACTGCTGGAGCGAAAACGCCTCCGGCGACGGCGTAGGCGAGTGGATAAAGCTGAGCCTGCCGTCTAAGCAAAAAATCAACGGTCTGCGGATCATCAACGGATATGCGGGAACCGAAAAGCAGTATACAAACAACGGCAAAGTCAAAAAACTAAAGGTCGAGTTTTCAAACGGCCAGTCGGCGACGGCTGAATTGAAGGTATTATCCGCTTCCAAAAGAAAAAGCGTTCAGGTTTTGACATTCAACACTCCCGTTGTAACCGACTACGTAAAGCTCACTATCCTTGAAGTCGAGCCCGGGAAAAATCCCGATACCTGTCTTACATATGTAGCTCCGAATTAAGAGAACCTCTAAAAATTCTCTTAACAATCTACGGCGCATAATTAAAACAAAAACTTACCGAAAAACAGGTGAATATATGAAATGCGTTAATTGCATGAACGAATACACGGAGGACAGAGCTAAATTCTGTCCTTACTGCGGCACTCCTTACCCCATTGACGAGCCAAAACAGAAGAAAGAAGCTGTTTCCGACAACTCCAATATATACTCCAATAAAAAAGAAAGCCCTTTTTCGCACGATCCCGAGTGGAGCGAGGAGGACGCTTGGAAGGATTATGACTGGTACGCAGAGGAGCTTGACGAGGAAGCGGAAAGAGCGGAAATCAGGCAGATGAACAAGCGCTTTATTATTATCGAAACCATATTAGCTGCGCTTGCAGCAGCTCTGACAGCAGCAATCATTTATATTACTTTAAAGCAATAAAGCAAAAATTGCGTATTTTGGCAAAGTCAAACTCAAATGCAAAAAACTTTTCGTGCAAAAAACTGAACTTTTATTTTTCGATAACAAATTTAAAATTTTGATTGACATAATACATCATAATATACTATAATATGTCTAAATAAAAAGCTGTAAAAGGAGATTGTGTTTTATGAAAAAGAGCAAAATTGCTCTGGT
>JBGUPW010000057.1:0-2462 GCA_045130495.1 Ruminococcus sp.
AAAAAACTTTAATTTTTCAAAGGCGTTTATGGGTACCAACGGTATAGACGTTACGGCAGGCTTTACCACTCCCGACATTGAAGAGGCGATGATGAAGGAGGCGGCGGTCAATACAAGCTATATGGCGTTTGTTCTTGCGGACCACACAAAATTCAGGCGTGTTTTCTCGGTTACATTTTCACAGCTTAAAAAATGCTGCATAATAACCGACGCTGCGCCCGACAACCGATATGCCAGGGAAACGGTAATCAAGGAGGTCATGAAGTGATTTACACAATAACATTAAACCCGTCAATAGACTACATCGTCAGGCTTGACGAATTAAAGCTCGGCATCACAAACCGCACCACAAGCGAGGAATATTACTACGGCGGCAAGGGAATCAATGTGTCGCTGGTGCTCGCCGAGCTTGATATGGACAGCACAGCTTACGGCTTCGTGGCGGGCTTTACCGGCAAGGCGATCGAAAACGGCATCCGCAACGACCGCATTATAACCGACTTTATAAAGCTTAAAGAGGGAATTTCCCGAATCAACGTAAAAATAAAGGCGGGGGTAGAGACAGAGATAAACTGTCAAGGTCCCCACATCGACGAAACCGAGCTTGAACGTTTGCTCCAGAAAATCGACAGGATCGCGACCGGCGACACTCTTATTCTCGCGGGAAGCATTCCGAACACCATGCCCGATGACGTTTACGAGCGCATGATGGAGAGGATCCGCTTCAAGAAGGTTCGCATAGTTGTTGACGCGACCAAAAAGCTGCTTGTCAATTCGCTGAAATACAAGCCGTTCCTGATCAAGCCTAACCGTCAGGAGTTGAGTGAAATTTTCAATGTAGATGTTCAGACCGAGGAAGATATCGTTCATTACGCGAAAGAGCTGCAAAAGATGGGCGCCCGGAACGTGCTTATCTCGTTAGGCGGCGAAGGCGCAATGCTGATCGATGAAAACGGTCACAAGCATAAAGCGGGCGTTCTCAAGGAGAAGGTAATCAACACAGTCGGCTCGGGCGACTCGATGGTTGCGGGATTTGTTGCCGGCTACGAAAAGACGAGGGACTACGCATACGCCTTGAAGTTAGGCAGCGTTTGCGGCAACGCGACGGCATTCCTAAGCGGACTTGCCACCAAAGAAAAAATTAATGAATTGCTGGATAAATTTGAAAAAGAATTTGGCTGAGCAGTTCATAATTGAATATTTTATAATTTATTATAAGGAGGTAAATTTATGCGCATCACTGACCTGCTGCAAAAACAGGGGATTGCTCTCAACGTCGCTCCAAAGACGAAGGGAGAAGCGATTGACAGGCTCGTAGCTCTGCACGAAAAATGCGGTAACCTGTCAAACACTGCGGAGTACAAGAAAGGAATACTTGCCCGTGAAGAGATGGGTACGACCGCGATAGGAATGGAGGTTGCCATTCCGCACGCCAAGAGCGAGGCTGTAAAGGCTCCTGCTCTCACGGCTATCACGGTTCCGAAAGGCGTTGACTACGATTCACCCGACGGCGCGCCCTGTAAGCTCATTTTTATGATCGCGGCGACCACAGACGGAGACGTTCATCTTGAGGTATTGGCGCGTCTGATGCAGATGCTCATGCACGAGGACTTCACCGCAAAATTAAAGGCTGCAAAAAGCCCGACCGAGTTCCTGAAGATCATCGACGATCAGGAAACAAAACAGTTCCCGGATGAGGCTGCGGCTCCCGCTGCTGCCAATAAGGGCGGCTACCGTGTATTGGCGGTAACGGCTTGCCCGACAGGTATCGCTCACACCTACATGGCTGCCGAGGCTCTTGCCAAGGCCGGCGACAAGATGGGCATCACCATTAAGGTTGAAACAAACGGCTCCGGCGGCGCAAAGAACGTTCTCACCGCTGAGGAGATCGCAAACTGCGACGGTATTATTATCGCGGCTGACAAGAACGTTGAGACAGCCCGTTTTGACGGCAAGCCCGTGCTTTCCACAAAGGTTGCCGACGGTATCCATAAGCCCGAAGAGCTTATAAACAAAATCGTAAACGGCGAAGTCGGAGTTTTCCATTCGGACAGAAAAGCAAGTGCCGAAGATTCATCCGCAGGCGACGAGAGCTTCGGACGCAGGCTTTATAAGCACCTGATGAACGGCGTATCGCATATGCTTCCGTTCGTTGTAGCGGGCGGTATCTTTATCGCTATAGCGTTCCTCATCGACTCCTTTGCCGGCGTTCCGCAGGACGGCAATTTCGGCTCGGGCACACCCGTATCACTGTGGTTCATGAAGATAGGTAACGTGGCATTCGGCTTCATGCTCCCGATTCTTGCAGGATTTATAGCGATGTCTATTGCAGACCGACCCGGATTGCTTGTCGGTATTGTAGGCGGTGCGCTTGCCGCAGCCGGCAACACCTTCGCCGATCCCGGTGCTGCAAACACTATTCCTTCCGGCTTCCTCGGCGCTCTGTTAGCGGGCTTCGTAGC
>JBGUPW010000058.1:0-2861 GCA_045130495.1 Ruminococcus sp.
CCCTTGCCTTCGGCTAACGGTTCCTGCTACCGAGTCCGTAGTGGACTTTCACCACCTAGTTATCGCTCATGCCGAGCGCACATAAAACATCTTGCAAAATAAATCGCAATCTGATATTATGTAACTATAGTTGCATTACGGAGGATTATATTATTATGATACTGACAGGAAATGAAGATTTAAGAGTTATCAAAACCATTGAAGCGATAAAGGGCGCTTTTGAAGCGTTGATTTGCGAGAAAGACTATGACAAAATCACAGTCAAGGAGCTTTGCGACCGCGCGAAGATCAACAAAAAGACCTTTTATCATTACTATGAAACGCTCGATTTTTTGCTTGCTGAAATGCAGGCGGAGTTGTCCGCAGGCTTTCTGGAGCGCGTGAAGGATTATGCCCTGCCCGACGACCTCGACAAGGTAAACCGCGAGTTTTTCATTTACGCTTCGGAGCAGGGACTGGCTTATGAAAAAATCACCTGCGGCGGAACATATCACGCGATCCGTGACGAAATGACCGACCAAGTCAACGATGCGGCATGGAGTAAGTCTAAGAAATATCAAAGGCTCAATGATTATGAGAAAAAAGTCCTGATGGGCTTTATCAACAACGCCGTACTGAACACCTACCGCGAGTGGGTGCAGGACGGAAAGAAGATCCCGATGGACGAAGTGATCGAGATCACCAACAAGCTCGTCCTCGGCGGTGTGAAAGGATTTTTCAAGTGAGCCGACACGCTTTTTATAGCGAAATCGGACGATAATAGTTTTTGGAATCGGGGTAGATATAAATGAAACTGACTATGCTGGGCACAGGAAACGCACTTGTGACAGAATATTACAATACCTGTTTCATCATGGAAGAAAACGATCGACTTTTCATGGTTGACGGAGGCGGAGGAAATACGATCTTGCGCCAAATCAAACACGCCGGGTATGACTGGATGGATATCCGTCATATCTTCGTCACCCACAAGCATATCGACCACCTTCTGGGTATCATCTGGATGGTGCGGATGATCTGCCAGTTTATGAACCACGGCGAGTATCAAGGCGAAGCATACATTTATTCACACAAAGAGGTCATCGAACTGATCAAGGAAATGGCTGATAAGCTCCTGCCGAAGAAAGAATCAAGCTATATCGGAAAACGGCTTCATTTGATAGAAGTCACAGACGGAGAGCATAAGAATATCATCGGACATGATGTGACTTTCTTTGATATACAATCGACCAAGGCAAAACAGTTTGGCTTTTGTATGGAACTGAATAACGGCAAAAAACTGACCTGCTGCGGTGATGAACCACTCAACTCTGCCGTCGAGCATTACGGAAAGAATGCGGAATGGTTGATGCACGAGGCGTTTTGTCTGTATTCTCAGGCAGACATTTTTGACCCTTATGAAAAGCATCACTCTACTGTAAAAGACGCTTGCGAATTAGCCGAAAGGATCGGCGTCAAAAATCTTCTTCTCTATCACACCGAGGACAGAACACATGAAAATCGTAAAAAGCTTTACTATGAGGAAGGACAGAAATATTTTCACGGCAAGCTATGGATACCGAATGATTTGGAAATAATTGAAATATTAACTCAGTCGCACAAGGAGATAAAATGAAAACAAGATTTTTAAGAAATATAGAAGTATCCGAAGTCGGTATGGGCTGTATGGCGTTCTCTCACGGCTACGGCAAAATCCCCGATGAAGGCTACAGCATAGAAGCGATTCGCAACGCCTACTGGCACGGCTGCACCTTCTTCGACACAGCAGAGGTTTACAGTCCGAATCTCAGCGGTATCGGACATAATGAGCGTATCGTCGGCAAAGCGCTGGAGCCATTCAGAAATGATGTGGTGATCGCCACAATGCTGTTTGTCGACAGCTCTGCTGTAAGGCGTTCGGGTTCTGTCTATCACGCAGTGCGCGATCACCTGGAAGCGTCAATGGACAGGCTGAGAACCGATAGGATCGACCTCTATTATCTGCACCGCCAAAGCAATATTGCCATTGAACATATCGCCGAAGCGATGGGCAGATTAATCAATGACGGGATGATCCGCGGCTGGGGCTTGTCTCAGGTAGATGTAGACGTTATTGACCGCGCACAGCAGATAACTCCGCTATCTGCCATTCAGAATATCTACTCAATGGTAGAGCGCGATGTGGAAAAGGCTGTTGCGCCTTACTGTTTAGAGAACAATATCGGTATCGTTCCGTTCTCGCCGATTGCGAGCGGACTGCTATCAGGCAAGATCACGACGCAAACTCAGTTTGAGCGCAACGACGACGTCCGCAACTGGGTGCCGCAGCTGTCACGCAGAAACATAAAAGGCAATCAACCGATTGTCGAAATGCTGAAAGACTTTGCCGAGAGAAAGAACGCCACACCCGCGCAGATTTCGCTTGCATGGATGCTGCACAAATATCCGAATGTCGTCCCAATCCCCGGCTCCAAGAACAAGGAGAGAATTGTTGAGAACCTGAAAGCGTCACAGGTCGAGCTAACCGACGATGAATTCAAGGCTTTGGAAGCAGCTCTCAATCAGCACAAGGTCTACGGTCACCGCGGCTTTGGCGGCTTTTAAAAATTTCCGTAATTTCCACCTATGCTGTGGTTATGAATTGGAGCGCGGCAGCGAGTATGATGTTACTGCAAAACATGTAATCCGTCACAAGCGGGAATTGTCTGCTACGCTGACGAAACAACAAAACGATATACTCGAAAAATCAAAGACAATCAAACTGCATAATCAGCGAGCTAAAATGATGAATTGGCAGACGCGTAAGGTTATAAGCAAGAGATTTAGCGATAGTGTCTAAATCCGACTCCGTAAATTTGTCGGAAACAACCAACAAACTCACG
>JBGUPW010000059.1:0-29948 GCA_045130495.1 Ruminococcus sp.
TATCTTACTGGAAAAGAAGCGGATAAATATCAATTCTACAAAGTTCCTCAACTTCTTTTTACCGATGACAAGTTCATCGAATTATCATGTGAATCCAAATTGCTCTACGGAATACTTCTCGATCGTTGCGGTTTGTCAAGGAAAAACAAATGGTTTGATAATGACGGAAAAATCTACGTCTTTCTCAGGCAAGATGAAGCTTGCGAAAAACTGAGAATAAGCTTTTTTATCAGTTAGGTGATAACAAAAAATGTTTATATCTATTCGACATTAATTCAGGGCAAATTAGCAAAACCACATTAAAAACAAAAGACGAAAGATATTATATTATCAATATGTCAAAGAATAAAGATTATTTGGAAATACTACTTGATTACATAGATCCAGACAACGGCGAGAAGCTAGATACAGTATTATATAATATAAAACTTTCAGAATTGAGATTTGAGTTAAGTCAAGAATCCAACTTTGCTTAAATCCAAATAAAGAGTTTTCGTAAAACACTTGATTTTTTGAAAATAAGAGCGTATAATACAATTGATATGAGAAACTGATTTTAGTTTCTTATCAAACGGTCAATTCCTTACCGTGCAAAAATGGGAGCTATCAAAGATGGGAGTCCTACCATATAAAATAAATGGAACCGATTAAAGTCGGGAACCCTACCGAGCGAAAAGGATAAAAGGCTGTGTGGACAACGCACAGCCTTTTTTATCGAAAAGGAGATCTGCCATGAGAGAATTGGATTTTTATTTGCTTGATATGAAGTACATAAGAGCTTTAGCTAAAAGTGATGATAACGTCATGTCAGTATCTCCCCAAACAGGCAAACAAACCCGACCGTTTTTAGGCGTTATTATTCTGCTGAACGGTAAAAATTATTGTATACCGCTTACATCACCGAAACAGAAATTTCAAAAATCGTCCGGTGTTGATTTTATTAAAATTTTTGATACGGAAAGTTCGCTTAACAACGGTAGTAATAAACTGATCGGCGTTTTGAATATTAACAACATGATTCCGGTCGCTTCATCAGTCATTCAAAAATATAACATTGTACCTACAGCAAATGATACACCTCAAAAACGCGCGGAAAAGCGATTGAGAGCAAAGCAACTGAATTGGTGTCGAGAACATTCCGACACGATTTATAACAGAGCAAACAAGGTGTATAAGATAGTCACGGAAACGCCCGAAAAAAGCAGAAATCTTGTAAGAAGATGTTGTGATTTCAAAAAGTTAGAGTTGGTTTTAGATAAGTATATTTTAAAATGAGCTTTTCTATACATTAAAGAAGATATTCCATTCAAATCACGCAGTTACAACCTCGTATTTCAGAGCATAGGAAAAAGCTACCCGATTTTTGTGGGTAGCTTTTTCAATGTCAGTAAATTGTGAGTTATGCAGCGTAAAGAACAAGCTTTGACATTTCTTCCGCTCTGAGCCGATTGTTTTTTTCAAGTTCAGCATACTGCTCTGTGTTACCTTGCGCAAGTGCAAGCTGCATTTCCTTATCAGCTTTGCACAGCTTTTCGGTTTGCTGATCGACGGCGTTGCAATACTCCTTTACTCTGCGCTTAACAAAACCGTAAAGCGTACACTCGTCAAGGAGCTTTTGGAGCATTTGGGGGTTGTTATACATGAGGTGATTTACAAGTAGTGCTTCGTCCATAATTAACGTTCTTGAATTATACCACTTGTTTTTTCTGTCCCAAAGATAAAAGATAAACCTCTTTTCGGTTGGTTCGTTGACACATTCCTCAATATAGCACATTGCAAGGCTTGAGTTAGCCATTGTTTTACTGTAAATCTTCTTTGTCTTTTTCATTTGTGTCACCTGATTTCTTATTCTTCTTATTCTTGATTAACAGATAAATGATAACGCCGATTCCTGCAAGAATCAAGCCGCCTATACTTATTAGTATAGCAACAACAGCCTGATTTGAGCTGTTTTCTTCCTGTGGTGCTTCGAGCACTGCAAAATCATCTGTTGATAGCGGAACAGTCGCTGTTGCTTTTTCAAGCTCAGAATTAGAACCGCTTAGGTTATCATTGCTGCTATCTGCGCCTGATATAATTCTTGAACTATCTTCGTCAATCTCAATGGCAGATTCGGCTACATCAGATTCATTACGGTTTTGGCTGCGTTCGTTGTTAGATTCTGTTTTACCGCTTGATGATTGCTTGGAAGATGAATTTGAATCCTCAAGGTGGTATTTCGGGATTGATTTTACAACCTTTCCGCTTTCCGTTTTGTTGACGTATGTATCATTGCTTTCATCATACGTCCAAAAAGACTTGTTCTTTACATTTGTTTTGGAATACTCAACAAATGTATCAGAATAAAATGAATCAACAAGCTCACTTTTATCATAACATGTATATTCTTTTTTTGATGTGTCGAAGCTCCATGATAATTCAAAATCAGGGTGAGCGGCGATATAATCGAAAACCTTTTTACTGTATGGTTCGATGGCAGTATCACTGTTTTCTATTTTTTCAAAATAAGCATCCCTTAAATTGATTAACTTGAAATCTCCGTCAGGTATCTTATAGCTGCTCAGAAAATCCTGTAAATCTTGATGATAGTAAGAAAGAATAAATGTGTTGCCTGTTGCTTCTTCATTCTCTGTTCCTTGAGATGTGACTAGCTCACTCCACATTCCGTCAAATATCTCTTGATCGTCCAAATACTTCACCTGTTCGTAGAGTGTTCTGGCAAACGCTGTGATTGGTGTGGAAAGCAGTAAGCCTAAAACTGTTATAACACTGATTATTCTCTTTATTTTTTTCATTATAAACACCTCGTTAGTTATTATTAAAATACATTTCTAATGCTTGCTCTATAATTGAGCCTATATCTTTTTTGTCGGTATCGGCAAAAAATCTTTCAAAAACGTCGCTGTCAAGCTTAACCGATTTGCTTGACGGCTTTTTTTCTTTTTGTTCTCCATTCAGAATACTGACCATATAGTCGGCGTAATCCTGTACTCCGGCGGCGTTTCTAAGCTGCTTGGCTGTTTTTTCACTAATCTTTCTTGACATTCCCCCTGTTGCATAGTCTGTGTTGGCTTTGCAAAGTTGTTCCTGCTCGTCATCACTGAGATACGACAACTCAACCGCAGCTCTGATAGACAGCTCTCCGCTGTCTACCCATGCCTTTATTCCGTCATTCAGCTTGTCGATTCTTAAAAGCCTTGCAACAGTGTTTCGGCTTAGCCCATATTCGGCTCCAACCTCCTCTCTTGAATTATGTGATTGTTTCTCAGGGGCTTGACCTTCAAGCTCACGAAGCTCGTTAATAATGTCAGTGCGTTTTCCCTGAGAAAACAAGCTGTCATATCTGAGAGCAAGCACCTGTGCTTGCTCGGAGATCTTCAACTCGTTAAATCCTCTTTGGAGAAGATTGCTCTCTATAACATAGATTTCAGCTTCTTCCTCAGATAAATTTTCCTTTATGATAGCAGGAACAAAATCAAGTCCTGCGATCTTTGAAGCATTCCAACGATTATGCCCTATGAGGATTTCATAATTGCCGTCGGCTATAGGCTGAACAACGATAGGTGTCATTACTCCGTTTTTGCGGATACTTTCAACCATATCGTCAAGCCGTTCGCCCTGATAGAGCGTAAACTTGTGATTGTGGTAAGGCACAAGCATATTAACAGGAATTTGTTTGATTTGGTTTTCCTGTGACATCATTGCGCCAAAATTAAACCCTGTCATAATTATCACACTCTCTCGATTATTTCAGCCGCCAATGCCTTGTATTCGTCGCCTAAACGGTTTTTATACAAGCAAAGACTTCTATGTTTATTGGTGCTTTCTGTGGCTTCTGTGGCTCTGTGAATGACGGTTTCAAATAATTCATCAGGGTAAGATTCTCTGAGCTTGTCAATGACACGTTTGCTTGCATTAGTGCGGTCAACCATTGTAGGAAGAACACCGAGCAGTTTAAGTTCCGGCTTCAAGGTTGCCTTTACCTGAGCGAAAATACTGTTCAGCATACCAAGACCGTCAAAGGCAAATTTCTGAGCCTGAACAGGAATGATAATGCCGTCGCTTGCTACAAGGGCGTTCATCAACAAAACTCCGAGAGAGGGTAAACAGTCGATAATGATATAATCATAATCACCGATCAGCTCTTTTGAGAGCATACGCCTGAGAACGGTTTCTCGTGATAATGCTCCTGCAAGGTAGCAGTCTGCATTGGCAAGATTGATATCGGACGGAATGTAGTCGATATCGTTCAGCTCGTTGTGTCTGATATACTTCTTAATATCATCAAGCTTATTGCCCTGACCGATATTTACCATCATCAAATGGCTGATTGTAGGATAATCGTCAATCGGGTCACCCTCGTCATTGGTAAAGCCGAGATAAGTTGAAAGGTTAGCCTGTGGGTCAAGGTCAATGAGCAGCACACGCTTTCCCATAAGTCTGAGTGCTACACCTACATTCATTGCGGTTGTGGTTTTGCCAACGCCGCCTTTCTGATTCGCTATTGAAATAATCTTGCACATAGTATAAATACCTCCTGTTATGTTTTATTACTGTTGTCTAAACCTTTGCCCCGATGGGGCAAAGGTTTAGAACGGCTCGTCCGGTTCGTAGGTTTCTAGTTCAGCTTTCAGCAGTTCTATTCGTTTCAGCTCGTCATCACGATACTGAAAAGCTACATAATTAGGGAAGATAGACGGATAAACAAGTCCGTCTATGATAATGACAACTGCTTGAATCACAATGTCATTATCTTCCATAAAGAATTGCTTCTCAGAGGAATTGCCCACAACCGTGATTTCGTCGCCGTCTTTTAATATGTTCTTCACCTCTTTTACGAGTTGATTTTTTGAGCATTTCACGAGCACTGTCTGTCCAATGCTGTTTTTCAGAGAAAATAATAGTTGCTCGTTGGTTTTGTCATAGGAAACACTGCTTACTGTTCCGATTCTTGTTATAAAGTCCATGTTTATCGTCCTTTCAATTTCTTCTTAGTGATTATAATATCGTCATATCCGGAAGTTGCTTCTGTGGAGATTCATCTGAGAGTCCAAGCATAAGCAAATTCATCTTTTCCATATCTTCAGCTGAAATCTCCCTAGCCTTTTCACAGGGTTTAAGCTCACCGAAAATTCTATGCTTTTGTATAAATGCACTGAGCAACGCTTGCCTATCCTTTTCCCAAACCCTTTTGTAAAAGTCAAATAAGAAGTCAATTTCAACCTTTTGAGCGGAAGTACAACGTCCTCCAAGACGAGTTTTACACTGCCGTCCGCTGTCAGTGTATTGCAAGCTCCACACAGCAGATTTGTCGCCTGTAACCTTATATATAGTTTGGCGTAATAATGATTTCTGCTCTTTGCCGTGATACTCAAATTCGTATTCACATATTTTTTCTTCGTCAAGCTCTTCAAGTGAAATATCGTATTTTTTCATAAGCTTGTCGAGAATTGATTGAGCTTGCTGTTTTTCGCCGTCTACACCTTCAAGGGCTAAGGTGTGTATTTTTCTTAGTAGAGCTTCTTTGCTGCTCATATATGCTACACCTCCATTGACAGTATCATTTTCACAAGCTCTTTGGTTTCCTCAAGCGTAAAAGCTCTTACAATGTCTTGTTCGGTATTCCAACAGCTTGTCGGATCATCAAAAATCGTCATGCCTTTTACACTTTCTTTAAGCGAATGAGCTTTGTTTTTAAGGTTGTCCGCTTGCTTGAATTCTTCCATAGTCATAATAACCTGAGCCATGTGTACCTCCTTGTTACGCGCCTGCTTCTTCAATAGCCGTATATATTTTTTCAATGGCTTTTCTTCTTTGAGCGTTCATATGTACCTCTTATTTCTTGCGGTTACTAGTTAGATCGTCATTGCACACCTTGAAGTGCCTACAGAACAAACAGCAGCTTTTACAGCCTTTGTTGGGTCTGAACCACAGCAGAAGTCGTCTTAGCATTAAAACCTCCTAACTCCCCGTGTAGCCGATAGGTCAGCTCCTTTTACTTACATCTCGTAATCGTATCGCTCTGTCAAGTTTTCCTCGGCAGTTTCGTAGATTTCCGTGATTTCGGATTCTAACAATCCTGCTTTTTCGATTGCGTAAATCAGCTCTTTGGCAATGTCACGCATTTGGTCTTTTGTGAGTTCGGAATACTTTGTGTAATCAGTAAGGAAGTCAAACCCTTGTCTGTTTTTTAACGCTTCAACAAAATTTTTCATTATAAATGCTCCTTATTACTATTTGTTGTTCTGAGATTCAGTTTCCTGTTGAGTAATCGGTGATACCGTTCTTTTTTAAGTATTGTGCAACTTCGTTATGTGTTCCGGTAAAAACTCCGATATAACCGCCGCCACCTACATACTTGTGAACCATATATAAGTTACTGTCATCGGGCAATGGAGTTACTGCGTATTCCTTATATGCCATTGCTTTATGTCCTTTCTCCCCGTGTAGCCGATAGGTCAGCTCATTTTCAATACAGTGTTGACATAATGCCTTTCATATCTCTTTTATTGTAAGTTGGGAATACAATCTTGACAAAATAACCTTTCTCGTCGCCGATTGTTTTCTTTTCTGAAACTGTACAGAATTTGCCGCCGTTTTTCTCAGCCCATCTTTTAACCTTTTCTTCAAGGTTATCCATAGCTCTGTCTGCTCTGAATTTGCTGACGTGACAAAAATATGTGTCGGCATACTCAGTAATTGGTCTAAGGTGAGCGAGAATGTATTGTTCAGCCTTTGTTGTGTCTAAGCCACAACACAGTTGCTTTTCCATTAAAACCTCCTTAGCTCATAGCCAACGATTTCGGATTGAATCAGTTCGCCGTCCTCGTCCAATTCTTCATCATAAATAGGATAAAGATGATATTCGCCGTTAATACTGTAAAACTCTCCATTCCAGTATCGGTCGCCGTACAGTTCAAACCATTCGCCAAGAGCATTTATATATTTCTGTTCTCCGGTTAAAGCTTTCTGCTTTAATTCTTCATATTCATTTCTCATTGCCATTTTCATAATCTCCTTTCAGGCTCTTTTTTATCTTACATATACATTATACACGACAGTAGGTACAATGTCAAGCATAATTTTTTAATATTTTGTTTTTTCTTTTATTCTTATCCTATTGACTTATCCGAGATAATCAGATATACTAATTATGCAAGACAATATATACACTGTTTTACATAAATTTCATTATAGGAGCGCAAGATGAAAACATTTATTTGTAAGATGTGCGGCAATTCGTTTGAAACCGAAGCCAATCACGCAAGCTATTGTCCTGATTGCAGAGTAGAACGACAAAAACAACGTTCACGCGATTATTCCGCAAAAGTCAAGAACAATGAGCCTACAAGAGCCATTGGTTCTACAGACATTTGCCCTGAGTGCGGCAAAGCCTATATCGTCAAATCCGCTACTCAAAAGGTTTGCGAGGATTGCCGAAAGGCGTATACCAATCAGCGCAAACAAGCTACCAATAGGAATTACAGTGAAAAGACCTATGACAAGCTTGTTGCTTATGTAAAAAAAGGTGAAAGGGATAAACTTAAAGAAATTTGTGCCAAGCACAATATCAGCATGAGTGAGCTTATCAATTACGGTTTAGAATTAGCCGTTGCCGATCTCAAAAGATATGAAGAAGAAATGTCAGAACAAGAAGAATAATCACTCCAATTCTCCGTTTGTTCTTCTGTGGCTGTTATCAATATTTCTTAGATATTCATTGATAGAAGTCTTTGCAAATTCAATTTCTTTTAGCTCTTGAACTATGCGCTTATATGTTTCGTTCATTTCTGCTCTTTGAGCGATCAGAGCGGTGCGTTCGCGTTCAAGCGATTCAATACTCGGCAGCTTTTTATCAGGATAAAGCTCTGTTAGATTTTTTATTACGCTTTCGTATTTTTCTATTGCGGAAGCGTTTTCTTTTTTGTATTTTTTACTTGCTCCGCTTTTCTTGTATCCGTCATAAACAGGCTTGTATTTTTTGTATGCTCTCAAAAGCTTAATGCGGTCTGATAGATCATCAATTTGTCCCTGTGTTTTGTTAAGCGTGGACACAATAATCATTCGGTCGTTGTAGGTAGAAACTGCCTTGCTTTCAAGTTCCGTTTCGCTTTGAATATGTTGAGTAGACAGAAAGTTGATAAGCCGAGAAACTTCCTGCATATTTTTGATTTCTGCCCAATTCAGCAAGCCTTTTGAAGTTTGAAAAACCTCGCCGGAAGTATCAATGATTTTAGTGTGAATTTTTCGTTTGCTCACACCTGATTGTAAGAATAAATATTGCTCAATACGTTTCCTGATTTGCGGTTCATCATAGTACCAGCCAAGTGTCCGTCCCCTTGTGAATCTCTATTGACCTTCCATTCGGAATTTGATTTTGATAACCTTATCGGGAGTGTAAACGCACTCAATATTTTTAGCTCTGATTTTGTCAAGAAAATCATCAAAGCTGCTGCTCTCCATAAAGGTTGACAAATAATGAAAATTCTTGTATTCAACGGAAGCCCCAAAAAAGAGAACAGCGACACCCTGCACATCACCCGCGCCTTTTTAGACGGAATGAAGGAGGAGTCGCCGCAGGACATACATATTATTAATGTGATCGACAAGCACATAGAGTATTGTCAGGGCTGCTTTGCCTGTATGCGCAACGGAGGCAACTGCATACACGACGACGATATGCGCGGTATCCTTGAGGAGATCCTCGAAAGCGACCTGCTGATTTTCAGCTATCCACTGTACTGCTACGGGATGCCCGCGCCGTTAAAGGCTTTTATGGATCGCACGCTGCCGCTGTCATCAATGGCAATGCACAAGGTCGGCGAAAGATACGAACACGTCGGTCAGGCGGATTTCTCACATCTAAGATATCTGATGATCTGCGGCTGCGGCTTCCCCAACAGCGAGCACAACTTTGAACCCGCGGTAGGTCAGTTCAAGCTCTGCTTCCCCAACGGCCACACAATGATAACCGTTCCGGAAAGCCCGATGTTCAACGCGCCCGAGGCGGCGGAGGTGACAGTTCCCAGGCTCGCGCTTGTAAAGACGGCAGGAAAGCAGTATGCCGAAAAGGGAGAGATCGACCAAAAGCTTTGAAGCGAGATATGCTCGCCCATGATCCCCGAGGACGTCTACGCTCAAATCGTGAACGGGACGGTATAAAACTTCATTCATGCAGCTCAGCTGCAATTCATGTGCAGGCGGCACAATTCATGTGTCAGCGACACAATTTATGTTGCGCAGCAACAATTTCATTTCTGTATAAATCATTTCGATTTATTCTAAGTTTAAAAATTTTTAAACCGTTATGTTCATCCTGACACAAACTCGGCTTTGCCGTGAATAGCCGCTGTGAGGTATGAATTTGGTGCGCCATGAATTTGGTGCGCTGCGCCCACGCACATTAAAAGGGACCTGCGATAATGCAAGTCCCTTTCTAAGTATATTATTTCTTCAAGCTTTTATTCAAGCTTTAAAATTCATGCATAAAATTTTTCGAGCTTTTACTTTTGCAGCGTTCCCTGACTCGCGCATTTCAGATACGCGTTGATGAAGCCGTCTAAATCTCCGTCCATGACCGCCTGCACATTGCCTGTTTCAAAGCCTGTGCGGTGATCCTTTACCATGGTGTACGGCATGAACACATAGCTGCGGATCTGCGAGCCCCAGGTGATCTCTTTTTGAACGCCCTTGATATCCTCGATACGCTCCAAATGCTCGCGCTCTTTGATTTCCATGAGCTTTGAGATAAGCATTTTCATAGCAACGTCGCGGTTCTGGTACTGGCTGCGCTCAACCTGAGAGGCGACGACGATACCCGTCGGGATATGCGTAAGACGGACTGCCGACGAGGTTTTGTTGACCTTCTGTCCGCCCGCTCCGCTCGCGCGGTAAACATCCATTTTGATTTCCTCGGGAGGAATATTGACCTCGATCGTGTCGTCGATTTCGGGCATGACCTCAAGAGAAGAAAAACTCGTGTGTCTTCTGCCCTGTGAATCGAACGGAGAAACACGCACCAAACGGTGAACGCCAGCTTCGCTCTTTAGATAGCCATAGGCGTTTTCGCCCTCGATGAGCAGAACGGCGCTTTTGAGTCCCGCTTCGTCGCCGTCGAGATAGTCAACCTCTTTTACCTTGAAGCCGTGAGCCTCAGCCCAGCGGTTGTACATTCTGTAAAGCATCTCAGCCCAGTCCTGGGCCTCGGTGCCGCCCGAACCCGCGTGAAAGGTGAGGATCGCATTGTTCTTATCGTACTCTCCCGTAAGCAGAGTTTGAAGGCGCTGCTTTTCAAGAGCTTCCCTCACTCCGTCAACCTCGGACTTTGCCTCGTCAAGAAGCGACAGGTCTTCTTCCTCATTCGCAAGCTCGATCAACGCCTGAGCGTCGTCATATTTTGAAACAAGCGCCTCGTAAGCCTCGACCTTGCCCTTTAACGTTCCCGTCTTTTGCAAAACCTGCTGAGACTTCTCAACGTCGTCCCAAAAGCCCGGCTCGGTGGCTTTGAGCTCAAGCTGGGCAATTTCGTTTTTCATGCTCTTCATGCCGAGAGCGTCGGATAAATCGTCGATTTCAGGCTTGAGCGCCTGCAGCGAAAGCATTAATTCTTCAAACTGTACCATACTTCAACCTCACTCTTTTTCTCTACTCTTTTCTCTAAAATATTATTATATCAAAAATATGCGCGATTGTAAACTTATTTTCTAATAATTATCTTTGAATTTTTATTGCATTATTTGGCATTATTTGATATAATAATAAAATACATAAGAATTGGAGGCTTATATGGAATTTACGCAATTTAGCTGCCCCGTCTGCGGAGAGCGCTTTAAAAACGGCGATGACGTGGTTGTATGCCCCGATTGCGGAGCGCCCCACCACAGAGAATGTTACGAAAAAATCGAAAATTGCTTTTACGCCGATAAACACAGTGAAGGCTTTAATTTTGAAAGCCGCGACAGCGGAGAGAACAGCAGCTCCGATGAAGATCCCGAGGGTGTTATCAAATGTCCGCGTTGTCAGGCTGAAAACGACCGCACCGCCTTCTATTGCAAAACCTGCGGTTTTCCGTTCAACTCTGAGGACAGGACAAAAGACGACGGACCCGACCGGGCAAACCAACAAACGAACCGCGCTCAGGGTATGCCCTTCGGCTTCGGCACCGCAGGCACCCCGATGTATGATCCGCTTGCGGGACTGAAAAGCGACGACGAGATCGCCGATAACGTAAAGGTCGGCGAGGCGGCAAAGTTCATCGGGAAAAGCACGCCCTACTATCTCCCAATGTTCAACCGTATAAAGCAATTCGGCTCGGCAAGGTTTAATTTTTCCGCGTTCTTTTTATCGGGTGCGTTTTTCATCTACCGCAAAATGTACGTGCTGGGCATTATTCTGTCGCTGCTGATGATAGGCGTTACCGTAGGCTCCACCTGTATAACAATGGCAAACACTTGGATGTATGACATGGAATACACCGAGCTGTTAAACAGCTTTACAAGCAACTCGCTCGGATTTGAAAAAACGGCTGCCATCTTCGCAAGCGCGGGTCTTAATCTGCTGCGGCTGGGCATTATGGTTTTCAGCGGACTTTCCGCCAACAAGCTCTACTACCGTCACTGCACAAAGCAGATAAACCGCATTAAAAGCGAGCATGAAATCGGCGACATAAACAAAACGCTCGAATCAAAGGGCGGCGTCAATCTGGCAATGGCAATCAGCTTTTTCGCGTCATATGCAGTAATATATGAAATTTGCAACGTCTATCTTATGATGACGCTGTGATATCACCGCAAAAACTAAGGAGGCAAAAATGAAAATAACCAAAGCGGTTATACCCGCCGCGGGCTTCGGCACAAGAGTTCTGCCCGCAACAAAGAATTTTCCCAAAGAGATGTTCCCCATCGTGGACAAGCCCACGATCCAATACATCGTTGAGGAAGCAGTAAACGCGGGTATCACCGACATTCTGATTATCACAAACCGCGGCAAGGGTCTGATAGAGGATCACTTCGACCGATCCCCCGAGCTTGAAAGCATTTTGGAAAAGGGCGGCAAAACCGAGTTTTTGGAGCTTGTCAAGGGGATTTCCGACCTCGCCAACATTCATTTCATCCGTCAAAAGGAAATGAAAGGCTTGGGTCATGCGATTCTCAAGGCAAAATCCTTCGTCGGCAATGAGCCATTCGCGGTGCTGTTCGGAGACGGAGTTATCGTCAGCAAGAAAAAGCCCTGTATTCAGCAGCTTATCGAGCATTACGGCGAGTTCGGCAAGGGCGTTGTGGGCGTGAAGAAGGTACCCGAAAGCGAGATTCACAAGTACGGCTCGCTGAAGGTCGAAAACCTTTACGACAACGTTTTCAAGTGTACCGATATGAAAGAAAAGCCCCAAACCAAAGAGGAGATTCTTTCGCTCTACTCCATTCTCGACCGCTGTGTGCTTCCTCCCGAGATTTTCGGGATCCTTGAAAACACAAAGCCCGGAATAGGCGGCGAGATACAGCTCACCGACGCAATGCGCGAGATAGCCCGCACCGAGGGCATGACCGCCGTTGAGTTCGAGGGCAAGCGCTACGACATGGGCAACAAGTTCGGCATTTTGCAGGCGCAGATCGAGGTTGGTCTTGACCACCCCGAAACTGCGGAGCAGCTTAAAGCATATATTAAAGAACTGGCGAGTCAATTATAATACGGAGCTTTGAGAGCGGCGATATTATTCGCTCCTTCACGATCAATATAATTCAGCCAAAAAATATTAAAACAATTGCCTCGGAGGTTTGATTTACTTCCGAGGCTTTTTATAGGTTTATTTTACGGGTTAATTTTACAGGTTTATTTTATTGGTTTATTTGATCTCTATCATTATCGGGCTGTGCTTTTCAAATATCGCATAGCTCTTGAAGCCCGCTTTTTTCGCGACCTCTATCCCCTGCTCTATCCCCTTTCCGACCATATCGGCTGAGTGGGCGTCGGTGCCTATGGTGATAAGCTCTCCGCCGAGCTCACGGTAACGCCTTACAAGAGGCTCGTCGGGCAGAGTTGTTTTAAGCTCGCGGAACAGCCCCGAAACATTGATTTCAAGGGCTTTATTATTCTTTATCAGAATTTTAAATATATTGTCTATTCTGCTTTGATGAATACTCAAATCCGGCATTTTTCCCGTGCCCGCAACGATATAGCGCAAGGGATATGTAAGGTGCGAAAGGCTGTCAAAATGCGGAAAAGCCGCGGTTTCCTCAAGCTCGGCAAAATACCTGTCGAGCAGGTCGTCAATGTCAACTCCGCTGTAGTTCATAAAATAAAAATCCTGCATATTTTTTATATTGTGAATTGAAGCGAGCACAAAATCAAAGTCGCCGTATAAAAGCGCCCGAGCCGTCTGTTCGGGGTCGTGAGTCGGCTCGCCCAGCTCCATGCCGCGAATGACCTTTAAGCGCCCCGAGTATTTTTCTCTTGCCGCCGTCGCGTCGGCAAAGGATTTGGGAATAAGCCTGTCAAAGCTGCCGAACTCGCAATCGTCGCCGAAACGAATAAAAGGAGCCTCGCAGTGGTCGGTTATCGCGATGGCGTAAAGTCCGCGCGATATAGCAGCCCTGCACATTTCGTCAACAGAGCTTTTTGCGTCAAAAGAATTATCGGAATGAGTGTGCATATCACATAAAACCATTTTTATTCCTCCCTCAAAAATAATAGCATATCTGAGAGGTTTATGCAATATAAGACTTTACTTTATAAGTGAAAAAGGCTATAATGTTACAGTAAACATAAAAAACATTATTACAACTAAAGAAAAATAATAGTTGAAATTGAATGCATTTTGAAAACTGCATATTATACGGAGGAGAATATGAGAGCGATAATCACAGTTATAGGCAAGGACGCCGTCGGCATTTTAGCGCGGGTTTCGGACGCCTGCGCCAAAACAAACGTCAATATCGTTGAGGTGACGCAGAGCGTGCTTCAGGATATGTTCGCAATGATAATGTTAGTGGAGATAGACAAGGCTTCCGTAGGCTTTGAGGAGCTGCGGGAACGTCTGAACGAGGTCGGCGACGCAACAAACACTAAGATACACATAATGCACGAGGACATCTTCAACAGTATGCACAGAATTTAACCGAAAGGATCAGCTTATGCTTGAAACCAAAGATATTCTTGAAACCATAAATATGATAGACAACGAAAACCTTGACGTGAGAACGATCACAATGGGTATTTCGCTTTTGGATTGTCTCGATTCGGATATAGATAAGGCTTGCGATAAGGTTTACGACAAAATCATGCGCAGCGCCAAAGACCTTGTGAAAACAGGCGAGGACATCGAGCGCGAATACGGGATACCGATCATCAACAAGCGCATTTCGGTAACGCCGATCGGCATGGTGGCTGCTCCGTGTCAGAGCAAAAACGTCGTACGTTTTGCGCGCGCCATGGACAAGGCGGCGAAGGAGCTTGGAATAAACTTCATCGGCGGATACTCCGCGCTTGTGCAAAAAGGCTTTGCGAGCGGCGATTACGCGCTTATCGAGAGTATTCCGCAGGCGCTCAGCGAAACGGATTTTGTCTGCTCGTCGGTGAACATCGGCTCCACAAAAGCGGGAATCAACATGGACGCGGTCAAAATGATGGGCAAAATCGTCAAGCAGACCGCCGAGATAACTGCCGACCGCAACTGCATAGGAGCGGCAAAGTTAGTTGTGTTCTGCAACGCCCCCGAGGACAATCCATTTATGGCGGGCGCATTCCACGGAGTCGGCGAGGCTGACACCGTCATAAACGTCGGCGTATCGGGTCCGGGAGTCGTCAGGGCGGCTCTTGCAAAGGACGGAGCGGGAAAGGACATCACCGAAATAGCCGACATGGTAAAGAAAACCGCGTTTAAAATCACCCGGATGGGTCAGCTTGTCGCGAAAGAGGCGAGCAAAAGGCTGTGCGTTCCCTTCGGGATCGTTGACCTCTCCCTCGCCCCTACTCCTGCCGTCGGCGACAGCGTGGCGTATATTCTTGAGGAAATGGGACTTGAAAAATGCGGCTGTCACGGCACCACGGCGGCTCTTGCCCTTCTCAACGACGCGGTAAAAAAGGGCGGCGTAATGGCGTCAAGTCACGTCGGCGGACTGAGCGGAGCGTTTATCCCCGTATCCGAGGACGCGGGCATGATTGCCGCAGCAAAGAGCGGTCATCTCGATATAACCAAGCTTGAATCAATGACCTCCGTTTGTTCGGTGGGACTTGATATGATAGTCGTTCCGGGTGACGTCACTGCCGAAACGATATCGGCTATTATAGCTGACGAGGCGGCGATCGGCATGGTCAACTTAAAGACGACCGCCGTAAGGCTTATTCCCGCGATAGGAAAAAAAGCGGGAGATATGCTCGAATTCGGCGGACTTCTCGGCTCGGGTCCCGTCATGCCCGTGAGAGAAGGCTCTCCCGAGGTGTTCATAAACAGAGGCGGAAGAATCCCCGCCCCACTTCAGGCGTTGAAAAATTAGCAGGCGGCTGAGCCGCATTCAGGGCGCCTTTTTATAACGTCAAATAATATAAACCTTCCTTCAACGGCGCGTTTTAACGCGGGAATTGGAGGAAGGTCTTTTTTATGGAGTTTAGTTGCGCGGATTGACTGTCGGCTCAGCCGACCGCGGGAGTTGGAGGAAGGTTTTTTTATGTTGTTCAGAAGCGCGAACCGGGTGCAGCGTCACGCTGCCGGCTCAGCCGACTGTTGATATAATTTTATCGGCTGCTAACATTACGCCCAACTTGCCGCCGTGGAAATTCAGTCCTCCCTGCATCCATACAGCATACGGCTCTCTGAGCGGCGCGTCGGCGGAAAGCTCTATTGAGCTGCCGAGCGTGAACGCTCCCGCCGCCATTATAACCTTACTTTCATAGCCGGGCATATCGGACGGCACGGGTGTCACAAAGCTGTCAACAGCAGAGCCCGATTGAATACCCTCACAGAAGCGGCAGAGCTTTTCTTCATCTCCGAGCATTATAAGCTGAATTATGTCCCCTCTCGGGTCGTTGTATTTCGGAGCGGTCTCAAAGCCTAAAAGCTCAAACAGAGCCGATGCGAATACCGCGGTTTTAAGCGCCTCGCCCGTAACGTGCGGCGCGTGATAGGCTCCCATGAACAGCTCGCGGTTGTTGCCTAAGGTCGCGCCGATCTCCTTGCCCGTTCCCGGTGTTGTCAGTCGGTAGGCGCACATTTCAATAAGCTCGCGCTTTCCCGCGATATATCCGCCCGTCGGCGCGATTCCCCCGCCCGCGTTCTTTATGAGCGAGCCCGCCATTAGGTCAACTCCTAAAGTCAGCGGCTCAACCTTCTCAACAAACTCTCCGTAGCAGTTATCGAGCATTATAACCGAGCGCGGAGAGGCTTTTTTTGAAATGTCGCAAATTTTTTTTATTTCCCGCCATGTCAAAGTCGGGCGCGTGCTGTAACCTCGCGAGCGCTGGATATAAACCATTTTAGGCTGCTTCTGCTCGATATCCGATTGGATTTGCGCGTAATCGAGCGTTCCGTCGGGCAAAAGCTCTGTCATCTCAAAGCCTATTCCGAAATCCTTTAAGGAGCCGGGATAGCTGCCCTCGATACCGATAGCGGAGCGGATAGTATCGTACGGCATTCCCGTAACGCTCAGCATGGTATCTCCCGGGCGCAGCACACCGAAAAGCGCCACTGTCAGGGCGTGCGTGCCGCTTACAAAATTGTGGCGCACGAGCGCGTCCTCGGCGTCGAAGGCGAAGGCGTAAACGCGGTCGAGTGCGTCGCGCCCGAAATCATCATAGCCGTAGCCCGTGGAGCCGCTGAAGCAGCTCTCCCTCACGCCCGCCTGTTGAAACGCCTTTATCATCTTGATTTGGTTGTATTCCTGAATATCCTCGATTTCCCTGAGCTTGTCCGCGCAGAGCTTCATAGCCTGCTCCGCAGCGGAAAGCACGGCTTCGTCTATATCAAAAAAATTCAAATTATCAGTCCTTTTCGTGAGCGCAGCCGCGCTCCGTTCATGCCGCAGAGCTGCATTTAGCTTTACAGCCTGTATTCCTTCCAGTACCCGTAATCGGTAAAGCCCATTTTCACATAGAACGACGTGCTTGTGTTGCGCGCTCTGTGAATATAAACGGTTTTGCCCTCGGAAATCAGCGTTTGCGCAAGATATCTGACCGCCTGAGTACCGTAACCTTTGCGGCGGTAATCGGGATGGCACACGACCGCGCCTAAAACCGCGCTCCTCTCGCATTCGGCAACCGTCATTGCAAAAGCGACAAGCCTTCCTTCGTCAGCCGCTCCGCACAATCTCAAGGTACCGTGGCGGAGCTTGTGGTTGACGTCAACATAAAAATCGTCAAACGTCGGCGGGGTGAAGTTTTCGTCGGCGGAAAGCCTCATCAGCTCATAGGCAGAGCGC
Source organism: Ruminococcus sp. (assembly GCA_045130495.1). Classification (GTDB taxonomy): domain Bacteria; phylum Bacillota; class Clostridia; order Oscillospirales; family Acutalibacteraceae; genus Ruminococcoides. The sequence goes on from JBGUPW010000059.1 coordinate 17,409, forward strand.
AAATCCGGCTTGATTATTTCCGCTTCCGTTTCTGTTTCAGACAGCGGAATGAGGCGGGAAAGCCTCATCACCGTGCCTGTGGACCCTTCTCCGAAGAGTTCAAGCTTATAATTACCGTCGCACAGAATCCCCCTTGCACCCGAAAGACGCAAAAACGAGGAGATCTCCCGCAAATCGCTCCTTGAGGTCAGGAACAGAATAAAATCTGAGCCGTTACGTGCGATAGCTCCCGTGCATACTCCGTGCGCATCGGCGGTTATCCAGTAATCGACGAATGCCAAATCGGGGCTGTAGCTGCGGTAAAGAGATATGATCCGGCAGGCAAACGGATTGCCGCGCGACAGTCTTTGAACGGTTTGAACATAACCCGGGATTTTTTCTGATGAAATTATCATTTTGTCAGTTCTCCTCCCGCGATTTTTTCACACAAATCCTTAGTGAGCGCGAGCACGCTTTCACAGTCGCTCAGCGAGGCGGTCGTAGACGGCGCGTGAAGATAACGGCAGGCAAGCGATACCGCGAGAGTCCTTACTCCCGAACGGCTCTGATGAATAGCTCCCGCGTCGTTGCCGCCGGCGACTGCCCTCTTGTACTGCGCCTTTACGCCCAAAGCCTCGGCGCGGTCAAAGGCAAGCTTTATCATTTCACGGTCATATAATGTGCGCCTGTCCATAACCGAAATAACAGCTCCCTCGCCGAGATTGCAGACCTGCTTTTCACGGTCGATACCGGCTATTTCGGCGGAGGTCGTGGTTTCGATTACAAGCGCGAACTCGGGGTCGAGCGTGTAAGCCGCGACCTTAGCGCCGCGCAGACCAACCTCCTCCTGAACAACAAAAGCGAAATCGGCGTCATATTCAAGCTCGCTTTTTATCAGGGAAATCAGCACATAGCAGCCGAAACGGTCGTCGATAGCCTTCGCGCTTACAGTGCTTCCGTTTGTGATCCAATCATTTATAAAGCTGACGCTGTCGCCTATTCCGACGACTTCAAATGCCTGCTCCGCGTTTTCCGCACCGATATCAATGTACATATCGGCGTATTCGGGTATAGTTTTGCTTTCATCGCCCTTGCAAAGATGTATGGGCTTTGTCCCGATAACGCCGTGGATTTTATTTTCACCGACGGTGACAGCCTTGCCTATAAGCACGCGCCTGTCTATCCCGCCGACCTCGTCAAATTTCAGATAGCCTCCCGAAGTTATATCCGTGACCATCAGCCCGACCTCGTCCATGTGCGCAGAGAGCATAAGGCGCGACTTTGCGGGCTTTTTTCCTTTTTTATGCACTAAAAGATTGCCGAGGTTGTCTACTCTCCACTCGGCACAGTCTTTGATTTCATTTATAATAATATCGCGCACGCGGCTCTCGTCGCCCGATATCCCGTTTGCGGCGCAGAGCTTTTTAAACAAATTAATATCAAGCATTGAACGCACCTCCGCAGTTGATGTAGCCGGCTATCAATCGGGCGGTGTTCTCAACGTCGGCTAAAGAAATCACCTCGACAGGCGTGTGCATATATCGCTGCGGGACGGAAACCACTGCGGTTTTCACTCCGCCTTTGCTCACCGCGATATTATCTCCGTTTGTGCCGGTTGCGCCCGAAATAGGCTCTAACTGATACGGGATATCATTTTCATTTGCGACAGCGATCAGCTTTTTCGACATGGCGCGATCCATCACGGACGACACGCAGATCATCGGGCCCTTGCCAAGCTCGATCTTGCCGTAAAATCCCGAAACATCGGGCTGTGAGGCAAAGCTGACGTCAACCGCGATCGCTTCGTCGGGGTCAACGGCAAACGTGCCTGTCTTTGCTCCCGTGCCGAAGGTCTCCTCCTGAACGCTCAGCATGATCATCACCTTATAAAGCTGCGTGTCGATAAGCTCGGCAGCGCGTATCAGCGCAGCGGCTCCGCAGCGGTCGTCGAGAGCGGGAGCAGTTATCCTATCTCCCAAAAGCCTGTGGGGACAGGCGGAAAACGTCAAAGTGTCGCCTATGCTCAGGCGCTTTTTCACTTCATCGGCGCTAAGTCCGAAATCGACCCATGTTTTGTCTATCGGGGTCGCCTTGTCCTCGCTTCCGTCGCTCAGATGAGGCGGCAGACAGCAGACAGTCCCCTTCAAGCCGTTCTCGGAAATCAAAACGCTGTCCTGAAGCGTGCGCACATCTACGCCGCCGACACGGTCTATCTTTACAAAGCCGTTGTCGTCAAAGCCCGTGATGATAAATCCGATTCGGTCAAGGTGTGCGTCGAGCAGAATGGTCTTGTCAGCCTTACTGCTTCCCAATACCGCGAAAAGGTTTCCGTTGCTGTCGGAAAAAGCTTCTTCGGCTAACGGCTCAAGATATTCACGCGCTCTGTCAAGCGCCGCCGTTTCGTTTCCCGATACACCTTGAACGGAGCACAAATCAAATATTATTTCTTCCAAATTCATAAAGCCTTACTCCAAACCGTTAACAATCGCCTTGAAGTGATTGCCTCTTTCCTCAAAGTTTTTGTAAAGTCCGAAGCTCGCGCTCGCGGGTGAAAGCGAGACGATATCTCCCTCGCTTGTATGTGACACAGCTTCCGCGACCGCCTGTTCCATATTTTCAACATTTATAATTGTGATTTCATCGGGATCATAATTGCCGGAGTTTGTAACAGCCGCTTCGATTTTCGGCGCGGTGTCGCCCAACAGGATAAGGGTCTTTACTTTGTTATTGATAACGGGACCGAGCGGCTCATACGGGATGTGCTTGTCGTAGCCGCCTGCAATGATGACGATTTTTTCATCGTAAAGCGAAAGAGTTCCGAGCGCTGTTCTTGTGGGGCTTGAGGCGATGGAGTCGTTGTAATACTTAACTCCCCTGTATTCCCTTACAAACTCGGCGCGGTGAGCCACGCCGCCGAAGCTTTTGGCGACGCTCACGATAGTTTCAACATCGGCTATCCCCCACACGGCGGATATAGCCGCGAGGTAGTTTTCAACGTTGTGCATTCCGGGGATTTTTATGTCGCGGTAATCCATTATCTCGGTTTTCGCGCCGTAATCACTGTAAATGATTTTTGTGCCGTCGAGGTACGCGCCGTTGAAGAGCTTTTCTTTTACGGAAAACTTTGCAAGTCTGCCGCGCACATCGGCTGAAAAGCTGTTTGATATTTCGTTATCGAGGTTGAGAACCGCCTTTGAAAACGCGTTCTGATGAAGAACGATGTTCTTTTTGGAATCGACATATTCCTGCATATCCTTATGGATATCGAGATGATTCGGCGCGAGGTTTGTCACGACCGCGATATCGGGGCTTCTGCGCATTGAGATAAGCTGGAAGCTTGAAAGCTCAACAACAGCCCAATCACCGGGGCGCACGCTCTCGATCTCGGGAAGGAGCGGCTTGCCGATGTTGCCGCCGAGGTGAACCGTCTTCCCCGCCGCTTTTAATATTTCGAAAATTATGGTGGTAGTGGTTGTTTTGCCGTCGGAGCCTGTCACGGCTATCACGTTGCACGGGCAAAGCTCAAAGAACATCTCCATTTCGGAGGTCACGACTGTTCCGTTATCGCGGAGCTTCACAAGCTCATCGCGGTAAAACGGCGTTCCGGGGCTGCGGAAAACTATGTCAGCCTGAATGCTGCTCAGGTAATCCTCTCCCAAAACGAGCTGAGCGCCGTACTCCTTTGCTTTAACTCCGTTTTCTCCGAGCGACTCAAAATCCTTTCTGTCGCAGGCGACAACATTCGCGCCCTTGTCGGCAAACTGTTTTATAAGCGGCAAATTGCTTGTGCCTATGCCGATGAAGGCGACTGTTTTGCCTTTTACGGACTCAAAAAAAGCATTTGCGGTAATATTCATTATCCTATCCCTCGCTATTAAAAATTTCACATACACTATTATACTAATTTGAAATGCAAATTTCAACACTATTGCAATAATAATTATTAAATGATAAAATAAGATATACTCTTAAAACTGGTTGATAATGTTTTATATTTCGGTTCGAGTTGCAGGGGCGACCATTGGTTGCCTGCTGAAACTGCATAAATCGTTTGCCTTTTGGCGAGCAATGCTCGCCGCTGCATTCAAATTTTTGCCGTTATTATATTGTGGGAACCTCTAAAAATTCTCTTGTTATAATTTGTTATTACTCGGGAGGTGCGCCATGCTTTACGATTTTATTACCACCGACAAAAAACTTAAAAAGCCGATGTATCAGCAGATCTATCTTTCTATCCGCGAGGCGATCGAGAACGGAAGTTTGAAAAAGGGCAGCAAGCTCCCGTCGATACGCAGGCTCAGCGCCGACAGAGGGATCTCAAAAACCACCGTGACGGGCGCTTACGACCAGCTCTGCGTTGAAGGATATATCGTCAGCCGACCGCAGAGCGGCTATTATGTTGCTGCGCAGTTTTCAAGCGTTCCCAAAACAGCTGACAGAGAAAAAGACGGTCAAAGGCAGAGCAGCTATGCGGAATACGATTTCAGCGGAAAGAGCATAGATGAAAATATAATCGACCTCGGCGAGTGGAAGAAAAACATAAAGGACATTATCAACCGCAACTATCTGCTCACCTCATACGGCGACGCTCAGGGCGAGGAAGCGCTCAGGCGCGCTCTGCAAAAATATGCGCTTGGCACAAGGAGCGTTAACGCCCGTGTGGATAATATCGTGGTTGGCGCGGGAACTCAGGCGGTGCTCTATCTTTTGTGCTCGCTTGCGGGCTTCGGAAAGACCGTCGCGCTTGAACGGGCGGGCTTTGTACAGGCTGAGATAGTGTTCAGAAGCTTCAATTATAAAATAAAATATTTTGAAAGCGATTCGGACGGCGTTACGGTTGATTCTTTAAAAGAAATATCCCCCGATATAATTCTAATTAATCCAAACTGCTCGGGAACGCACGGCGAGAGTATGCCCGTCACACGGCGGCTTGAAATAATCGAATGGGCGCATAAAAACAACGCGCTGATTTTTGAGGACGACTACAACGGAGAGCTGCGCTACCGAACGCGCCCCGTTCCCTGCGTGCAGAACTACGACTTGGAAAACACGGTGTACATCGGTTCGTTCTCAAAGGTGCTGCTTCCTTCGGTAAGAATAAGCTATATGGTGCTGCCCTCGGCTCTGCTCGAACGTTACAACTTGACGAAAAAGCTTATGAATCAAACCGCGTCAAAAACTGAACAGTTAGCGCTCGCAAAATACATTGAGAACGGAAAAATAGACGCCCATCTGCGCAGGGCAAGGCGCGTCTACCTTGAAAAGAGCAGGACACTTACGGCGGCGATAGAAAAATACTTTCCCGGCGCACAGTGCGACTTCAACGAAACCGCGCTCTATATGATTTTAAGACCCGCCTTTGCGGTGGAAAAAAAAAGAGCGGAGCAGTCCATGAAGGAACGCTCCGTCAGCCTGATGTCCTACTCCCGCGACGAAAACGCCTTCGCCCTGAGCTTTTCGGGTATTTCAATCGAAAAGCTTGAAGACGGGGTGAGGATACTGAGTGAGATATTAACCGAATCATAAAGCAGTCAGCGCTTCAAATGTTTCCCAAATTGCTTTACTGCAATTCCTGCAAAATTTTGGGATTTGGTCTGTCTTGCAACCTTACCCCTATACATACCCTGATGTGGTTTCTGTTCGTCAGACCACAGGTTTGTCTTAGCTTTCCTTGAGATTTCCTCTCGTGGCGATCACTTTTGGTGTTTGACTATATCCTTCCCACTGTCGGGCAGATTCGGGACTTTCACTTGTTAGAAACGTGCGCCGTCGGGCGCACCAAAGAAACGGCAGCCGATGATCCGACTGCCGCTGCTTTGATATATGGTAGATTTTTAAACTGTATTAAGCATTATTAAGCCATCATTAAGCCATTAAGCCGATCAAACAACACCCTGGTCGATCATTGCCTGAGCAACCTTTTCAAAGCCCGCGATATTTGCGCCTACTACGAAGTTATCCTCGTAGCCGTACTTCTTGGCTGCCTCGGAGATGTTCTTGTAGATAGTCTCCATGATGTCCTTGAGCTTCGCGTCAACCTCTTCAAAGGTCCATGAAAGTCTCTGTGAGTTCTGGCTCATTTCAAGAGCTGATGTGGCAACGCCGCCCGCGTTGGCAGCTTTACCGGGAGCAAACAGAAGTCCGGCGTCCTGAATAAGCTTTGTAGCTTCAAGAGTGGTGGGCATATTTGCGCCTTCGCAAACAGCGATGCAGCCGTTGGCGATAAGTCTCTTGGCATCTTCCTCGTTCAGCTCGTTCTGAGTAGCGCAGGGAAGCGCGACGTCGCACTTGATCGACCAATCGAATTTGCCCGCGGTGTACTGCGAGTTGGGTCTGTAGTTCTTATATTCCGAAAGTCTTGCTCTCTTAACTTCCTTGATCTCCTTTACGGCTGCGAGGTCGATACCCTCTTCGTCGTAAATCCAGCCTGTTGAATCAGCCATTGTAACGACCTTAGCGCCGAGCTGAGTAGCCTTCTCGGTGGCGTAGATAGCAACGTTGCCGGAGCCTGATACGCAAACGGTAGCGCCTTCAAGCGACTTGCCGTGATCTCTGAGCATAGCATCTGTGAGATAAAGCAGACCGTAGCCTGTAGCCTCTGTACGGGCAAGCGAGCCGCCCCAGTTGAGACCCTTACCTGTGAGAACGCCCTCATAAACGTTCTTGAGTCTCTTGTACTGACCGAACATATAACCGATTTCACGTGCACCTGTGCCGATGTCGCCGGCGGGAACGTCTGTGTCGGCGCCGATGTGCTTGCAAAGCTCTGTCATAAAGCTCTGGCAGAAGCGCATAACCTCGTTGTCGCTCTTGCCCTTGGGATCAAAGTCAGAGCCGCCCTTGCCGCCGCCGATGGGAAGTCCGGTAAGCGAGTTCTTGAAAATCTGCTCAAAACCGAGGAACTTGATTACGCCGAGGTTTACCGAGGGATGAAGTCTCAAGCCGCCCTTGTAGGGACCGATTGCGCTGTTGAACTGTACACGGAAGCCGCGGTTAACCTGAACCTTGCCGTTGTCGTCTACCCACGGAACTCTGAAAATGATCTGTCTTTCAGGCTCGGTGATTCTTTCGAGAATGGCGTTCTCCTGATACTTGGGGTTCTGCTCAAAAACAGGCTCAAGTGATGTGAGTACCTCTGTTGCCGCCTGGATAAACTCAGGCTCATTGGCATTTTTTGCTTTCAGCTTTTCAAGTTGTTCGCTAACGTAAGACATGATAAAATTTCTCTCCTTTTATAAGATAAAAAAATTAAAAACTCATTTGTTTGCAGGGAAATCGGGGTGTGATTTCACCAACGCTCTTATTTTACTATATCTTTAACGATTTTGCAAGTATTTTTTGCAAGTTTTTTAAAAAAAGTTTCATTTTCCAACTTTTAAACCGCCGCTTTTTCGCAAATTGCACGAAATTTTGCAGGATTTGCTGTTGACAAATCGGCATTATTGAAAAATTCATATACTAATAAATTAAATATTGCAAAAAAATTATGTTTGATGTATAATAGAAAGCAATGCAAAATTCTGAAAATACAATCGGAGGTAAGAAACTTGGAGAAAAAAACAGTGGATCTGTCCCTGCTCGACGGTGTTCTTGAAGAATACGCGCCGGTAAAGGGCAGTCTGATCACCATCTTACAGCACACTCAGGATATCTACGGATATCTCCCGAAGGAAGCGATCGAGCTGATTTCCGACAAAACGGGTATAGCGACATCCGAAATAATGGGTGTGGGAACCTTTTACACCCAGTTCCGCTTTGAGCCTGTCGGAAAGTACCTTATCATGCTCTGCCAGGGTACGGCGTGTCACGTTAACTCATCGGAGCTGATTTTACAGACGATCAAGGACGAGCTCGGCATCGAGGACGGACAGACAACAGAGGACGGTTTGTTCTCGCTCAAATGCGTTGCCTGTCTGGGCTGCTGCTCACTGTCACCCGTTATGATGATTAACGAGGACACCTACGGCAGCCTCACGCCCGACAAGACAAAGAAAATCCTCAAAGAATTAAGGGAGGCGGCACTGTGAGAATAGTTATCGGTCAAGGCTCCTGCGGCATAGCGGCAGGCGCGGAAAAGGTGAGAAAGGCATTGCTCGGCGCCGATATCAACTGTGAGGTTTCGGTTACCGGCTGTATCGGTATGTGCTACCTCGAACCGATTGTGGATATTTATGACGACGACAACAAGCTTACAAGACTTGTAAAGGTATCCGAGAACGACGCGGAGTCTATCGCTTCTTATTTAAAGAGCGGCGACAGGAGCCTTATTGAAAAGTTAGAAGTTTCCGCCGAGGACGGCGAGTTTTTATCAAAGCAGATCCGCATTGCTCTGCGCAACTGCGGTATTATAAACCCAGAGCAGATCGACGCTTATCTTGAGGCTGACGGTTATACCGCGCTGAAGAAAGCTCTTTGCGACATGACGCCCGAAGAGGTCATAGATGTGATCAAAGTTTCGGGACTTGCCGGCAGAGGCGGCGCGGGCTTCCCCACATGGTTCAAATGGAACGCCGCAAGACAGAGTGCGGGAGAAGAAAAATATCTTATCTGCAACGCCGACGAGGGCGACCCCGGCGCGTTCATGGACAGAGCGGTCATCGAGTCCGATCCGCATAATTTAATCGAAGGTATGCTCATCGGAGCTTACGCCATCGGCGCAAAGCACGCGGTCGTTTACGTCCGCGCCGAATATCCTCTTGCGATCAAGAGATTGAAGAACGCAATTGCTCAGGCTACCGAAAAGGGTATCATCGGCAACAATATTTTCGGTACGGATTTTTCGTGCGACTTTACAATAAAGGCAGGCGCGGGAGCGTTTGTCTGCGGCGAGGAGACGGCGCTTATCGAGAGTCTTGAGGGTCACAGAGGTATGCCCAGACTCAAACCCCCCTTCCCCGCTCAATCGGGCTTCTGGAGAAAGCCTTCAAACATCAACAACGTTGAAACCTTCGCGAACGTCGCGTGGATAATCAACAACGGCGGCGAAGCGTTTGCTGCTATGGGCACCGAGGGCTCCAAGGGCACTAAGGTGTTCGCTGTAACCGGCAAGGTCAAGCGTTCGGGTCTTGTGGAGATCCCGATGGGCAAGACGCTCCGCGACGTTATTTTTGACATCGGCGGCGGCATGAAAACCGACAAGCCCTTTAAGGCGGTTCAGATGGGCGGTCCTTCCGGCGGATGTATTCCCTCCGACCTTATCGACACCGTAATCGACTACAAGGCTCTCGGCGCTACGGGCGCGATCATGGGCTCGGGCGGCATGGTCGTAATGGACGAGAGCACCTGCATGGTCGGCATGGCGAAGTTCTTCCTCGACTTCACCGCCAAGGAGAGCTGCGGAAAATGTATTCACTGCCGCATCGGTACCAAGCGTATGCTTGAGATCCTTGAACGCATTACAAACGGCGAGGGCAAAGAGGGAGATATCGAGCTGCTGGAGGAGCTGTGCTACTCCATTAAGGACGGTGCGCTCTGCGGTCTCGGTCAGACTGCCCCCAACCCCGTTCTGACAACGATCAAGTATTTCCGCGACGAGTATGAGGCGCATATCCGCGACAAGAAATGTCCTGCGGGCGAATGCAGCGCTCTTATTGAATATAAAATCATTCCCGACAAGTGCCGAGGCTGCACTCTCTGCGCGAGAAACTGTCCTGTAGGAGCTATTTCGGGAACAGTCAAGAATCCCCATGTTATCGACACGAGCAAGTGCATCAAGTGCGGCAAGTGCTTTACCGTGTGCAAATTCGGCGCGGTCGTAAAAGAGTAAGGAGGGCTGAAAATGATCAACTTAACAATTAACGGAAAAGCTATAACAGCCCCCGAGGGCTCAACGATTTTGGAAGCCGCCAAAGCGAACGGTATTGATATTCCCACACTGTGTTACGACAAGGCGGTCGAGATTTACGGCGCCTGCGGTCTGTGCGTTGTTGAAGCTGAGGGTATTCCCAAGCTGCTGCGCTCATGCTCCGCCAAGGTGATGGAAGGCATGGTAGTAAACACCGAGAGCGAGCGCGTTGTTCGTTCGCGAAAAATCGCGATGGAGCTTTTGATGTCAGCTCACGACGGCGACTGCGTGGCTCCCTGTCAGCTAAACTGCCCCGCAAAAACAGATTGTCAGGGCTATGTTGGCTTGATCGCAAACGGCGAATACGACGCGGCTATCAAGCTTATCAAGAATAAAATTCCGCTTCCCGCTTCCATAGGCAGAGTTTGTCCCCATCCCTGCGAGAAAGCCTGCCGCAGAAAGAATGTTGAGGAGCCGATAAACATCGCTCAGCTCAAGGCATTTGCAGCAGATATGGATTTGAAGGCTGAAAGCTATCTCCCCGAAAAGCAGCCCGCGACAGGCAAAAAGGTTGCAGTTATCGGCGGCGGCCCTGCGGGTCTAACTGCGGCGTTCTACCTCACGATTATGGGTCACAGCGTCACCGTATATGATATGATGGACAAGATGGGCGGTATGCTCCGCTACGGAATCCCGCAGTACCGTCTTCCCAAAGAGGTTTTGGACAAGGAAATCGCCATTATCGAAAAAGCGGGTGTGACCTTCCAAAACAATAAAAAGCTCGGCGTTGACTTCACGATCGCTTCTCTCAAAGAAGAAAACGACGCGGTCATCGTGGCTGTCGGCGCTTGGAAATCGAGCTCGATGCGCACTCCCGGAGAGGATTTAGAGGGCGTATACGGCGGTATCGACTTCCTGAGAGCCGTTATTCAGAAGAATCCTCCCGAAATCGGTGAGAAGGTCGCGATCTGCGGCGGCGGCAACACCGCTATGGACGCCTGCAGAACAGCCGTCCGTCTCGGAGCCAAAGAGGTTTATGTAGTTTACAGAAGAACGCGCAACGAAATGCCCGCCGACAAGCTTGAAATCGACGAGGCTGAGGAAGAGGGCGTAATTTACAAGTTCCTCACTAATCCGCTTTCCTTCAACGGCGAGAACGGAAAGGTTAAATCTATCACTCTGCAAATCATGGAGCTCGGCGAGCCCGACGCTTCCGGCAGACGCAGACCTGTTCCCGTAGAGGGCAAAACAGAGGAAATCGCTGTTGACAGCGTAATTTTAGCTATCGGTCAGAAGCTCGTCACCGAGGATGTTTCCGAGCTTGAGCTGAACAACCGCGGCAATATCGTTTCCGACGAGGATTTCTTTACCACTGATATCGAAGGCGTGTTCGCTATCGGCGACGCGACCAACCGCGGCGCTTCGATCGCGATAGAGGCAATAGGAGAAGCCGACCGCTGCGCAAAATCAGTTGATGCTTATCTTAAAGGCGAGCAGCCCGAAACGCGTGTTCCCTACATCAGCAAGCGCAACGAAAGCACGATCGATTACTCCGACAGGAAAAAGGAGAGCAGGATTACCCCGAAGGTGCTTCCTGCCGACGTGCGCAACAAGAACTTTGACGAGGTTTCGCTCGGCTTTACCGAACAAGAGGCAAAGGCTGAGGCTTCACGCTGCCTTGAATGCGGCTGCCGCGAGTACTTCAAGTGCAAGCTCCTCAACGCCGCTCAGCGTTATGACATCGATCCCAACCGTTTTGCCGGTGAGATGCCGCAAAAATACACCCGCGACGAAAACTCGTTCATCGAGAGAAACACCGCTAAATGTATTCTCTGCGGTCTGTGCGTGAGAAGCTGCCGCGAGGTTATGGATATCCACGCTATCGGCTTGATGGGCAGAGGCTTTAAGACCGAGGTTTCACCCGCGTTCGCGCTCCCGCTCGATCAGACAAAGTGCAACAACTGCGGACTGTGCGTGCAGCTCTGTCCCACAGGCGCGCTGACCGAAAAGGCAAACTTGGTTAAGCAGGTTCCGCTCGACGAGCAGTACACCGAAGAAACCGTTGAAATCAACGGCGAGAAAGCAAGCGTTATGGTATCGCGCTACAACGGAAAGATCCTCCGCGTTATCCCCAACGATAAGCTTTCGGAAACCTGCGGACTCAGCCGCGAGGAATTGATGAAGCTCGTTAAGGAATAACTCTATATCCCAAAATAAAATATTCAAATTTAAGCTGTCTTACTATTGCTGTAAGGCAGCTTTTTTGTATTATCAGGAAAATGCTCTGTCGCTCTCTTAACAAATACTTTGAATTTGTTGCACTGTTTTTTCGGCAGGAAAACAGTGTTCAACGCTGTTGGGGATTCCTCGGTTAATTGATTTCGGCATTTTTTGTTTCACAAACCCGCTCATATTTAAACGCGGGCACAAAACCTATATAAAATACTGCGGCAAGAAGCGCGGCTTGGGTGCAGCGTCACGCTGCTTTTGTATAATTCAAAAGTGTTGTTTTAACAATGGTGCCAACATAAATTTTAGTTGCATTTGGACATATTAACATGTTATAATAGTGTTGATAGTTATATTATACAGATTGTATAATTCTTATTTCGCATAATAAGCCCTAAAATAATAAACTGTACCTATAATCGGAGGTAAATATGAACTACTGCAAGCGTTTGAAGGAGCTAAGAATCAAAAACGGATACACACAGGAGCAGATCGCTTTTATTCTCCACACCCGTCAGGAGCAATACAGCAAATACGAAAGCGGAAAG
>JBGUPW010000060.1:0-2117 GCA_045130495.1 Ruminococcus sp.
GCTGCCCAGAAATCTGTTTCGTGGCACTTCACAACTTCTGACTCCAGAACTAAACTTAAACATCTTTATCCAGAAGTAAAGTTTTAGCGTTAACAAGATACTAGGTTGATTTACTTTTATTCTTTCCTTGTCAACTTGACTGTATCTATCAATTAGCAAATTAAACTGATTATTTGCTTTATTCATAATAGATTTAGCTCTCTTAATTTTTCTAACCCATTTCCTAGCCAGCAAATTGACGGCTACATCATCAATATCATTTTCATCAAGATAATTCTTCTCTAAAAACCTTTTTACAAGTATATCTGCTGATTTCTCATTCGGTTCATTCAAATAAGCAAATAAATCTTTAGAGTGAGAAACTATTTTATCTGAACTATCGAATAAAAGTTGTTTATCCATAATACCTCCTGTGAATATGTTTGTTTATTTTTTCTGCTTATTTATTTGTGTATTATACCACAAATAAATAAGTATTTCAATTTAAATAAAACTAAAATCAAAAGACAATCTATCGCAAATCAATAGATTGTCTTTTGATTTGATAGAGTCTTGACAAAGACTTTAAGATAAGATTTTTTTGAATACTCCTATAGATTATCAACATGCTTTTATTATTTTTGTATTCGGAATCTGTATCACGCAGTTTGTTGACAACGGAGCTTAAATACTCCTCAAAAATGTTTCTATAACTGTCAATGAAGGTTTCCATCTTTTCGGACGTTTTCATTACTATTACCTCAAAAAACCTCTGCCATTATTATATTTATATTACCTTAATATTCTTCTTTCGGGGCGTAGGACAGCTTGATGATGATTTCATCTATTACATCGGTATATCTGCCTTGCTCGATAAGGTCGTTTTTGAGGTCAATAAGAGATTTCAATACTTCCGAGCGTTCTTCATTCGTCAGGTATAAATGGTATTTAGGTGTTTTCATATAATCACTTCCTTCTGCCATTATTATAGGACAGAAGTAGCCGATTCTCAATTTTGCGAACAAACTACCACCATACCGCACACCTAACTCTGTTAGCAGGATTTTTGAGGGATTTTTCCTGCTGTTAGCAAGAAAGCGATTTTTGTTAGCAAAAACGGCGGTTTTGTGCTAACATCTGTTAGATTACCGCACACTTTTGTTAGCACGAAATGGATAAGCGGAAGCCGTAAAAAGAGAAAAGCCGCTTTCGATGAAAATTCATCAAAAACGGCTTAAAATGGCGTCCTCGGCGGGATTCGAACCCACGGCCTTCCGCTTAGGAGGCGGACGCTCTATCCGGCTGAGCTACGAAGACGTGTATTATATTTACGATTATTCTACCACATTACCATACACTTTTCAACCAAAAGTGTGTGTTGCAACATTTTCTTAGGAGGCGAACGCTCTATCCAACTGAGCTACTGGGACAAATGAAAAAATATGAAATTTTTATACAAACGCGGATTGGAACGATCCGGGGCTTAGGAGGCGGACGCTCTATCCGGCTGAGCTACGAAGACATTTTCCTTTTGCAATATATATTCTATATCAAAAGTCGCTCTTTGTCAAGCGCCGAACAATTCATAGTTCAAAAACCATTTACATTTTTTTCCCGCTGTGATATAATTAAATTGAAAATTGATGTAAAGTTGGGTTAATATGTGTGAAACTAATAATGAAGTCAGGCTCAGCCGCAGCGAGGCGAGGGAACAGGCGTTTATGATTTTGTTCTCGCGCTCGTTTGTTGACGAACCGATCGAAGATACTTTGAATGACGCAGGGCAGCTTTTTGAGGGCGGCGTTTGCGGCTACGCTCAGGCTGTTGTGCCGGGGATCGAGGCTGTTCAGGATGAAATCGACGCGGATATCGCCCGCTTCTTGAAGAAGGGCTGGCGGCTCGGCAGGATATCGCGCACCTCGTTGACGATCCTCCGTTTAGCAGTGTATGAAATCAAATATTTAGACAGCGTTCCCGACAGTGTGTCGGTCAACGAAGCGGTGGAGCTTGCCAAAAAATATACAATTGACGAAAGCGGTTTTGTAAACGGCATTCTCGGCTCGTTTATCCGCAGCCGCGAGGAAGCGTCGCAATGAGCCTTTATCTGGGGCTTGACACCTCGAACTACACGACCTCCG
>JBGUPW010000061.1:0-14041 GCA_045130495.1 Ruminococcus sp.
CATAATCTTGCCAAATCTCCTTGAAATACGTCAGTATTCCTGCGGAGCTTTGACAATATTCTGCCATAAATCTTCCGCACTTCTGCACATCATTGAATTATTAGAGATTTCCATAACAAATCATTCTAAGCATTAATTCACAATTTCTTTCTGCACAGTTCCTAAACCGTCTCAAATATCCGAAAGCAAAAATGCAACCAGGATAAAGAGCCGGCATAAATTTATCATTAAATTTTATGGAAGCAGGTATCCTCGGGGTCGATCTCACGTGTGCGCGGGGGAGTGTTGGCGTCGTAGCGGAACATCAGCTCCTGACTTTTAACGCTGACCTTTGCGCCCTCGGGAATAGAGCCCGTGATAAAGGCGTTACCGCCGATTACGACGTTTTTCCCAATTACGGTATCGCCGCCCAAAATGGAAGCTCCCGAGTAAATGGTCACGTTGTCGTGGATCGTCGGGTGACGCTTTTTGCCGCGAAGATTCTGACCACCTCGGGTGGAAAGCGCGCCGAGCGTCACGCCCTGATATATTTTTACGTTGTTGCCGATCTCGGTTGTCTCGCCGATTACGATTCCCGTGCCGTGGTCGATGAAGAAATACTTTCCGATCGTCGTGCCCGGGTGAATGTCAATACCCGTAAGGCTGTGGGCGTGCTCCGTCATTATCCTCGGAATGAGCGGCACGCCGAGCAAAAACAGCTCATGGGCGATCCTGTTTGAAAAAATAGCGTACAGTCCCGGATATGTGCAGATAATTTCATCCTTGTTGTAGGACGCGGGGTCGCCGTCGTAAAACGCCTGAATATCGGTTTCGATGTATTCCCTGATCTTCGGGATCGTCTTCAAAAACTCGAATGTTATCCGCTCCGCTTCCCCGGCAAGCTCGCTTTGACTGCAATTCTCATATTTGGGAACGTACCTCAGAACAATAGCCGTTTGCTTTTGCAGATTGTAAATTATATCCTCAAGCAAAATCGAGATATTGTTTCGCACGGTGTAGGTGCGGTAGTTGGTGTTGCGGTAATAGCCCGGGTAAATAACGACCTTAAGCTTTTCAAGAATGTCGATCACAACGTCCTTTTCGGGGTAATCGAATATTTTGTTTTCGTCGATCACACGCCCTTTGGCGTAATCCTCCATCAGCATATCGACAATACTGCCGATTTTGGTTTCCATGTCGTTTGCCATTGTATCACCTCATTACAGAAATATGCTGAACAACACATCAATATTAGCATATTTTAAGCGCTGTTGTCAACTGTCCGTTCCGACGTATCGGCTTGGCTCTCTGACAAACAGTTCTGTATTTTAATCAAAAAAGTAATTGCAAAACCGGATAAAATATTGTATAATAACTACAAAACATATAATTACGGAAGAAAACATAAAATTTTGGAAGCACTGATCAATTCGTGTGCGTATATCGCGCCGACAGGATTGAATCGATCAGTGGTTTCCTAAATGTTAAAGGAGCAAAAAAATGAGAAAAACTAAAATTGTTTGCACCATCGGTCCCGCCTGCAATACAAAGGAAATGCTGCTCAAGATGATTGACGCCGGCATGAACGTTGCGCGAGTCAATATGTCTCACGGCACGCATGAAAGCCTTACAGGGGTTTTTGCCAATATAAGAGAAGCTATCGAGGAGAGCGGACAGAACGTTGCAATTATGATCGATACAAAGGGTCCCGAGGTTCGCGTGACTACCTTTGAAGGCGGTTCCGCAGTGCTTGAGGATGGTTCCGAGTTTACTCTTTACAAGCAGAAGGAGCAGGGCGACAGCGAGGGCGTGGCGATCTCTTACCCCAAGTTAGTTGATATCTTCCTCCGCGAGGGAGAGGAGGCGATCGGCAGAGAGCTTCTTCTCGACGACGGTCTTATCTCGATCATCACCAAAGAGGTTCTTGCCGACCGCATTGTGTGCACCGTTAACAAGGGCGGTGTTCTCAAAAACCGCAAGAGCATAAACATTCCCGGATATCATATAAATATGCCTTATGTGAGCGCTCAGGACAGACGCGACATCGAGTTCGGTCTGGCTCAGGGCGGCAATGTTGTGGCGGCTTCCTTTGTGCGCAACCACGAGGACGTCCGCACGCTGCGCGACTTTATCGACAGCATAGGCTACGAGCACGTTGAGATCATAGCCAAAATCGAGAACCAGAGCGGCGTTGACGACATGGATCTTATCATGGACAATGCCGACGGTATCATGGTAGCGCGCGGCGATATGGGTGTTGAGATACCTTTCATCAAGCTGCCCGAGATTCAAAAAACTCTAATCCGAAAATGCGTGTCAAAGGGAAAGTATGTAATAACCGCCACACAGATGCTTGAGAGCATGACGACGTCTCCGCGTCCGACCCGTGCCGAGATCAGCGACGTTGCAAACGCCGTTTACGACGGAACGAGCGCGGTAATGCTTTCGGGTGAGTCCGCTGCGGGAAAATATCCGATTGAAAGCGTAAAGGCGCTCGATTCTATCTGCCGTGAAGCCGAGAACAACGGTGAGTACGGCGCACTCCAGATATTTATCGCGAGATACGGTCAGCGCGACGATAATATTTTCAGAGGAAGCCTCTGCATTGCGGCGGCAGGTATTGCGAAAGCTGTAAAAGCCAAGGCTATCCTGGTTGAAAGCGCAACGGGCAGAGTTGCGCGCGCAATGGTTCATTACCGTCCCGAGGTTCCCGTTATTGCGGTCGTGACCTCAAAGACCGTTTGCCGCAAGCTCTGTCTTAACTGGGGCATTACCGCGCTTATGGGCGAGGAAAAGCTCACCTCGGACGAAATCACAAATCAGGCTATTACCCTTGCGGTCGAAGCAGGTCTGGTTCAAAAGGGCGACACGGTCGTTATCCTGTCCTCCAACAAGACCCTTCCGACCTCCAGCACAGACTCCCTGAATATCAGAATAGTTTGATATGAGCAACATCATCTTGATCGGTATGCCCGGATCGGGAAAGAGCACCGTGGGCGTGCTTCTTGCAAAGGCTTTGGGATATCTTTTTGAAGACGTCGATTTGCTGATAAGCCGCAATGCGGGCAAGCCGCTGCAAAGGATCCTCGACGAGGACGGGCTTGACAGCTTCTTAACGCTTGAGGAGAATATAGGCTCCGCGCTTGAAGCCGACCATACCGTGATAGCCACGGGCGGCTCAATGGTGCTGAGCGAAAGGGCGATGAAGCACCTCAAATCAATTGGCAAAACAGTGTATATCGACGTGCCGTTTGAGGAGGTCGAGCGGCGTGTGACGAACATAAAAACGCGCGGAATTGCTTTCCGCGCGCATGAGACCCTGAGCGACGTATACCGCGAGCGCAAGCCGCTGTACGAGCATTACGCCGACATCACCGTAAAGGTAAACAGGGGAGATACGATCGAGGATACGGTTGAAAATTTGATAAATAAGCTTTAGGGAACCTCCAACAATTTCCTTTAACAAACAGGCTGCCGCGAATTACAGAGATTACGCGGCAGCTTTTGTCAGTGTATTAGAAAATAATGGTTTACTTCTTTTTCAAGGTGAGGCTGAGCTCTCGCTCAAAAGCTCGGTCGGTGTCTGCACGTCTTTCAGCTTGCGCTGCCAATTATGCTTTGCTGTCTTAAGGCAGCGTGCAGATTATTTGCAGCTTTCCGTCGTTTGTTTTGCGCGCTTTTATGGTGCCCCCGTGTTTTTCGGCAATTGCGCGGGCTATGGAAAGACCTATGCCGAAGCCGGTGTTTTCTTCCTTTGAGCGGGATGCGTCGCCGCGGTAGAAGCGGTCGAACAGGTGTGTGAGCGCTTCGTCGCTGAGAGGCTCCTTCATTGTGTTTTCAGTTGAAAAAACAACGCCCTTTCCCGAATGAGCGAGCGAAATGATAATGTCGCTGTCCTCGGGAGCGTATTTTACGGCGTTTTCGCATAGGGTGCTTATCAGCCTGCGGAGTGCCTGTTCGTCGCCGCAGTATTTCAAATTATCCTCAGCGCTGACGATCAGGTTTTTGCCGTTGAATTCAGCCATGCTTATAAATGGCTCGGCGACGTCATGTACCGCATAGGAGAGATCAAAGCTGCTTTTTACAAGGTGAGAATCGGCTTCGTCCATGCGTGACAGGTAAATCAGCTCGTTTACAAGCTTGCGCATATTTGAAACCTGCTTTTGTGTGCCGCAGACCCACTCGTTCGGTCCGATATCCATTGATAGCACATCCATATTTGCGGAGATGACAGTGAGCGGCGTTTTTAGCTCGTGACCGGCGTCGGTGATGAACTGCTTTTGCTGTTCAATGTTCTGAACCATGGGCTGAATCGCCTTTTTGCTGAGGAGCGACACCATCAGCCATGCTAAAAGAATACCAGCGACGCAGGCGGAAAGCGAAATGACTGCGAGATTGGTAATCTCATAATATTTCGATTCGCAGTTCAAAAAAACTATCGTTTGCGAGCCGTCGGCTTTATCTGTAAGACGGAATATATAATTTCCCGTGAAGCCCGACCTGCTGCCCGTTTCAAAAATCTCCGATGCTATAGAGAGAAGCTCTTCCTCGGACAGCTCTGTTTCCTTTGACCCGACACCGAGGTGAAGCTTGCCGTCGGCTTCCTTTATCGCTATAAAGTATCTTGATTCCTCAAGCGCCGTCCTCATGCGGTGATTGTGATTGTTTTTACCCGAAAATTGAATGTTGTCGTTTGTTGAAGCGGTTTGAGCATTGTCGTTATCATTGCGGAAACCGTTTTTCTTCTGCTTGTCCTGAAAGCTGTTGTTTTCGTTTTCGACGATATAATTCAAAGTTGTATCCAACTCGTTAAAGGTGCTTACTAAATGAACAGCGTTTATCGCTCCCGCAACAAGCAGCATAGCCAGAGCGAGAGCGAAAAGGGCGATTTTGATAAAGCGCCGTCTGATTTGTTTTATCATGTTGTTTTCTCCAATGAGTAGCCGACGCCGCGAACGGCTTTGATGCGGACGTGTGCGCCGAGCTCGCTCAGCTTTTTCCGCAAGAACGAAATATTGACCCACACAACGTTAATTTCGGAATCGCTGTCCCAGCCCCAAATTCGCTCCATGATCTGATTAATGCTCAGCACCGCTCCGGGATGCTCAGCCAGCATTTCCATAAGCTGAAAAGCCTTGTTGTTCAGGCGGACACTTTGCCCGTTGCAGCGAACGGACATTGCTGATTTATCTAACTCGATATCGGAAAATTTTACAACATCGTGCTTGAAATCCTCTTTCCTTCTCAGTATGGCGCGGACGCGGGCTAGCAGCTCGGAGGCGGCGAACGGTTTTGGCAGATAGTCGTCGGCGCCCGTGTCAAGCCCTTCCACTCTGTCCTCGACCGCGTCGCGTGCGGTGAGCATGAGCGCAGGAGTTGAAATGCCCTGCAAACGCATTTTTGCTAAGACCTCGATACCGCTGAGCTTAGGCATCATCCAGTCGAGAATAACGCCGTCATAATCGACCGTTTCAATATAATCTATCGCGTCCTGTCCGTTGAACACCGTATCAACGGAATAGCCCGAACGCTCAAGCAGAGTTTTGACCGCCTTTGAAACGTCGCGGTCATCTTCGGCTAATAACAAGCGCACAATGAGTCACCTCTCATTTTTAATACTATCATCAAACCTATCATCAAATCTATTGTCAAGCGAAGCCCTTGAACATTTGCTGCGTTAAATTCCGCATAACTGTGTTGATGTCCTCGAAATCCGTCATTTATTTAATTATACCAGAACAGCGAGACGACCGCAATAATGAAAAATAAAATATACACGCCCAACTGTATCCACGGCATGGCTTTGCCGAGCTGGTAACGGATCTTTCCGCTGAGAACGCCCGAAAGTCCGAAAATCAGCAGCACCGGCGACAGGGAGCTTGCAAGCGCGAACACCGCGCCGAGCAAGATCGCCCCGGGTAGGGAGAGCGTGACGGCGTATCCGGCTACCATCAGGAGCGGTGCGCATGGGTATGCGCCGTAGGCGAGCCCGACGGTGAAAGAGGGAATGACGCGGCTCATTTGATGTGATGCGCATTTGCCGCCGCATGAAGCACAGGTCTTTTTGCGTTCTCTGTACCATTTCCAAATCAGATACAGCGACGATAGGAGCATGATCCAAGACATGGCATGGTGAAGATTGAAGCCGCCTATATATCCGTTTTCGTCTATAAAAACATTTCCGATTGCCGCGCAAAGGGAAGTGATTGTGCACACGGCGAGGATTTTCCCGAGGAAGAAGCCGCCGACGTGCCGCATGGAGGATTTGAAGCCGCCGCCCTCGGTAAGAATATAGACAGCCAGAAATGACGACGCTGACGTGCCGCAGCAGGTTCCGCATCCGAGTCCGACCGATACCGACGCGGCGAGCGCTTCCGCCAACATATCATCAGCCCCTTTCGCTCGCGAGCAGCGCCGCGCCTATCGCGCCGTTGAACTGAGGATAATTTGCGACAAACACGTCGCGCATCAGCTCGTCCTCAAACGCCTTACGCAGTCCGATGTTCAAAGCACCTCCGCCCGTCATTAAAACGTCGCCGTTCTTCTCGCTTTTCTTCATCATTTTTATTATCCTTTTAGCCATTGAAAGGTGCATACCAGAGAGGATATCGCGGCGGTCATATTTACGCGCTATCAGAGAAATGACCTCCGACTGCGCGAACACGACGCAGGTGCTGTTGATGTCGCAGGGGGCGCTGCTTTCGAGCGACAGGGGACCGACCCGGTCAATGGTCGTTTCAAGTATTTGCGCTATGACCTCCATGAATTTGCCGGTTCCCGCCGCGCATTTATCGTTCATGCTGAAATTTTTGACAGAATAATTGGAGTCAAGATAAATTATTTTGCTGTCCTGACCGCCTATATCGACGATCATTCCGGGGCGGTAGTCATTCGGAGCCGTTACCCTTACGCCGTAGGCGTGCGCGGTTATCTCGCTGACGTCATCATCGGCAACTTCAAGTATTTTGCGGCTGTAGCCTGTCGCCATGGTGTAGCTGACGCGCTGCACGCCGCTTTCGCTCATCAGCCTTGCAAGAAGCCGCCTTGCTGCGGAATTATTGTCGATTCCGGTTGAGGTGACGCCTGTTCTTACAACCCTTTTGTGTTCGTCCAGCAGAGCGGCTTTCAGGTAGGTTGAGCCGCCGTCAAGTCCCGCGTATATTTTCATTTTGATGACCCCTTTCCGTACTTTATCAGCTCTATGAACGCTTCGACTCTGATTCTGAGCTGTTCAACGTCTTCTTCGTTGTAGTCGCTTTCGACACGTATAACAGGAACTCCGAGCTTACCGAGCTCCTCTTCCAGCACTTTGTATTCATAATCGTAGACCAGACAGCCGCGCAGAACGTGATATATAACGCCCTGCACCTTGTAATCCTCCAAAAGCTGCATGATCCTGTATATCCTGCGCTTGTTGTCCGTGAAGGTCGGGCAGGTGCATGGGCGTGTGCTCTTGTTTGCAAGCGCTCGCATGATCCCGTCGGTGCTTTGGTCGGCGATGGCAGGCGGATCGTAGGCTCCGCGCTCGCCCATGCAGGTTTCGTCAGCCGTCAGTACACCTCCCATTTCTTCGATCAAAAGCGGAAGCTTGAAATTCGGGAATACGATAGGCGAGCCTGTTATCAAAATTCGCGGACGG
This sequence comes from Ruminococcus sp., assembly GCA_045130495.1. Taxonomy (GTDB): domain Bacteria; phylum Bacillota; class Clostridia; order Oscillospirales; family Acutalibacteraceae; genus Ruminococcoides. Next base: position 7,619 of record JBGUPW010000061.1, read on the forward strand.
TTTTCTTTTGAAGCCATTTCTCCGCGTTTGATTTTCTTCTCCAATTCGTCGTTGAGCTCGCGCATATATCGTGTCCAAATAGAAATATGGACGTAGCTCATGGCGTTCATTGCCGCCATGTAATGGGTTCCCTTTATCACAAGCGGAGCCCTGCGCCTTATTTCAATAAAACGCGATAATTCGTACTGAGCCGCCGCAGTCAAGCCGCAAGCCCATGATAACCTTTCGTAGCTGAGCTGTTTTTCCGTAAGCTCGGTCAGCTTTTCGCTGAACTGATACAGCTCTCTGACGTACTGCTCCATATCCTCGTCGCGGTCGCGGGACGACGGAACGTGCAGCATTGCGGTATTGCGCCGCTGACCGAGCCATCCTGCCAATTTCTTTTTGCAGTCGCAGGTTATCGGAACCGCCATCAAAGAGCACTCACCGTAAACAGGCATAACTCCGATGCTTTCAAATCCCATAACTGCTTTTACAAGCGGACAGGCGTCGCGCGGAGCTATATCATCGCCCACATTGAACGCTGTATAACCGCCGCCGCAGAGCTTTACGGGCATTGCGCCCGCCGCGTAAATCAATTCAGGCGGCACCATTACGCAGTAGGTTCCCACCGTCGGAATGTTTTCGGGCTTGATAGCTCCCTGCATATCAACGAACACGTGCCTGAGAATATTCAAAAACGGCTCTATCGCCTGCGGTTTGTGCGGAAGCTCCTCAACTTTTCTCAGATATTTAACAGCGGTTGCCGAGGATTTGTTTATAAATCTCTGCCGCCTGCGTTCTTCGGCGGTTCCCTGTCTTTTATTGTTTTCATTCACGGTGTTTCATCTCCTTTGCCCGAAAACGGAGCGTATTTATCCTTTGGCGCGTATTGCTTCATAAACTTCATTCGGTTCGCGTTGTATATTTTTTTGCCGCAGAAGGTCAGGGCGAGCGCGTTGTTTTCGGGACAGCGGCGGATGCACTCGCCGCACATAATGCAGTCCGAGGTTGTGACGTCTATTGCCCTGAGCTCGCCTTTTTTGCCCTCGCGGACGGTGAAAATAGATTTGATCCCCATAGGACACGCTTCATAGCAAGCGCCGCATTCGGTGCAGGCAACGGCGTCCTTTTTAAGCTTGAAAAGCGAGATCTTATGGGGCAGCCCGAGGATAAATCCCAACGGACAGACATTGCAGAAGCATCTGCGCTTGAAGAACCCGCTGACGAGCACGATTATCATAATAAATCCTCCCAAGCCCAGACTGAGCTTAAAGCCCGCGAGCGCAGGGGAGAGAGCCATTGCGGGACAGAAGTCGCAGAAGCTGCCGCCGACAAAGCCGATCCCGAGGAAGATGATAAGCATTACCCACTTTACCATTCTCAAAACGGCGTAGAGCCTTTCGTTCAGCGAGATCCCTTCAATGTGAAGCACCTGACGCGTTTCATGTGCGACGTCCTGAATAAAGCCAAGCGGACAGACAAAGCCGCAGAGCACTCTTCCCAAAAGCACGGCGCATACAATGAACGTTCCGAAAAAGCTGAGGATTTCCACCCAAGACTCCGAAAACAGCACATCCAAATGGCTGAAATAATAGCAGCCCGCGCTTGTAAGCTGATCCAGGTTGTACGGACAGGCGAACACCGGAAGCTGAATGTTTGAAAACACTGTTCCCGTCAGGCGGCTGCCGAAAATCAACAGCGCAAAGCTGAGAAGCATTATTATCCAGCGAACGGTTTCAAAACCGAAAACAAACCGCTTTTGTCTTTTATCCCTTGCGGCGATACCCGTTTTACCGACAGGCATTTTTTCTTTTTTGTAAAGGAGCTTGCGGAGAAAAACGTCAAGGGCGATGCAAACGGCTGACACTATAATAATTATTCCGAACGGCAGCATAGCGGACAGCCAGCGCGAGGTGAAAACGGTGTCGGCCTCGACCTGATAGTTGAGAATATACGTGTGCTCACCGGTTCTGTAAGTAAAGCTCAAACCGTTTCGGACGTCGTTTAGGTTCAGCCCCGTGATGCTTCCGGTTTCGTCGGAAGTCATGGTTTTTTCCATGCCGTCCGCGAGCGTTACGGTTATGCCGGTGTTTGTAAGCGGCTTTGTCTTAAAGTATACCGTGAAGCTTTCCCTGTCTGAGTAGACGACCTCAAACGGGATCTCTTCGCTCAGAAATGCGTTCGCGGAGGCGGAATAGCCCTGAGTGTATTCCATATCGGTTTTGGCGATTCGGGTAGTGTTTCCGTCTGCCTGCACCGCAGCAAAGCTGCCGAGAAAGCTTGGCGGTAGCGAGGAATACTCATTTTCGTCAACAACGGAGATGCCTTCGGTCGTCAGCGCGTAAACCGTCGTATCGTTCCCGCCGTGTAAGGTGACAGCGTCATTATCATATGTAAATGAGAGCGGCTCGTTGTCATTAACAACGCTCAGCGACGCCCTCGCGAGAGGATCGTCATATTGAAAAAAAGTAATATCCGCCGCAAAATACGCCGCGGCACATAAAGCGGCGGCAAAGACAGCGAACAGGATAATGCCTGTGGTTTTCTTCTTCATTCTTCCTCCTACGCGTATTTCCTGCGTTTTTGTTCGGTGATTCGCCGTTGGGTCAGCATTTCGCCGAATGCCTCCATGCGGATCCTGAGCTGCTCCGTATCCTGATATTGATAGTCGGTTTCAAGTCTGAAAACAGGTATGCTTAACCGCTCGGCCGCTTTCTCGATATACGGAAGCTCAAAGTCATATTCGATTTGCCCTTTCAGGATATGGCAAACGATGCCGTCAGGTTTAAGTTGTTGAATAAGACGCAAGAAATATGAATACAGCCCCGTGTTGTTTACTCTCGCGCCCGATGATATCGTTTTCAAATGTATCTCGGCGATTTGACGCAGCAGTTTGTCGGCATTGGTAAAGCCTTGTGTTTCGGGAACGGCGAGGGACGCCGCAATCGAAGAGCTGTCGGCGACAGCGGAGATTTTCATGCCTGCCGATGCGATCAACTGCGGTATCTTGTAGTTCGGAAAAACAATTGGAGAGCCGAGGAGCATGACCTGCGGCTTATCCTTTTGCCTGAATACAAAACGCCTGTTCAGCTCTGCAAGCTCGTCGCACAGACGGTTAACACGAAAGATCCATTCGGACAAGCTGTCCGAAAAATACATACCTTGAGTTACCAAAAGCGTCGCCTCGTCGGATATGATCCCACCCGACGCTAATGAAACGGAAAGGAAACGCTGCCGTGCCCTGCGCGCCGCAGCGATCAGCCTGACGGATTTTTTGAGTCGATGTCCGCTAAGACACTTACCTGTGTGTTTACTGATTTTTTCGGCAAGTGAAGTCAGTTGATCGGTGTAGTAATTCAGCGCGTTTTTGCTTTTATGATCGGGAGGAACGTCGATTGCTTCGACCTTGCCTCCCGCGTTTTTCAGAATGGAAATGAGCTTTCTTCTGCTGTCGGACGAAACAGCCGTCACAATCAACGCATCGCGCTTCAACTCAAAGCTCGGATTTATCAGCCAGCCGAGAGATGAGCGGCTGAGAGGGTCGGTGTCACGCGGCGTCAGTTCATCCGCCCAGTGCGCCGCTTCCAAGCTTCCGCCGAGAATAAAAAACGGTTGGTCGCATACGGCGTAGATGATTTCGGCGGGAATGTCGTCACCTAAAACAATAACCTGAGGTTTTGCGCTGCGGAGGTAATTGCTATTAAATCTTCTTGCCGCGTTTTCAAGGAACCATCTCAGCTCCTTTAAACTGCTGTTTTCGCTGTGTATTCTGTTTAGTGTTTCAAGGGCTTCGCCCAAAAACGAATCATGCTCCGTATGTTTCATAATATTCCACCGTCGCGCTCTCTGCTTTGGCGCGTCCTTTCATGCATCTCGGGCTGACAAGCAGACAATTATGCCTGCATCCGCCGCAGCTCATCATGGAGAGAAACTGAGTCAGAGTCGGAACGTCGCCGCCGCCTTCGGTTTGTGGAGCAAGCTGTTCATCTTCCTCGCTGTTCTCGGAGGAAGCATAGTCCTCGATGATTTCCGTAGAAGGTGCCTCGGTCATTTCTTCGGCAGGCTGAGTCGTTTCCTCTTCGCCGATAAACAGATTTTTATGCTGTTCCCGTGTGTATTCCTCTGTGCGATAGGTCTCGGCAGCAGTCGTCTCCGGATAGGAGCTTTCGGGCTGAGTTGCTTCCGACACGACGGACGGCTTGACCGCCTTCCACTCTGCCAATACTTCATTCGGATTATTAACAGCGGCAATCGATTGGCGTATAAGCGCGTAAGCAAAGCAAATGCCGACCGTACCTGCCGCAAATCTTTTGATGATTTTGGTTCTCATATACCTCGCCTCCTGTGTTTTGACTGTATTTTACGTTGCTTTCCTAATATGAACTTAAAATAAGATAATAATGATATAATTATAAAAAGCCGCACAAAATAAAGGCAACGCCGCACAATTCGCGGCGCACGCCTCAAGGGATTTTCTAATAATTCAATGTTGTGCAAAAGTTCGGAAATTTTATGGCAGAATATTATCAAAGCTCTGCAAGAATACTGACGTATTTCAAGAAGCTTTGGCAAGATTATGCCGTGAAGTTCCCTTGATTATGCGATTTTTAGAGGATCACATAATGATTAACCAAGGTGGTTATGCTCTTTTAAGTTAATTGTTTTGTTTGCCATAATCAAACTATATTACGGTGTGTTACGTAAAAACTGTAATGATTACAAAATTGAAACATCTTAGTTTTTTATCTGTTTTTTTGAGTGTTTTTGGCGGTTGTGGTGTCAAAATTTCGGATTCTCTTAAATTATTTAATAACGCAGCCGCTGCGGATTGAAAAGGCTTGAAAGAAAAAATATTTGTAAAATAGCTGCTGCGGTATTGACTCATTCACTAAATTGAGTTATAATGTACTGGTAAAAATGTGACAAAGTCACTATATGTAACATATTTAGGAGGAAATTAATATGGCACATTTAGAAGTTTTCATCAAGGGCATTATCGAAAAGGGTACCGCGAAGAAAACATCTTATTCGGCTGAGGTTGATGAGCTCACCAAGTCAATTTTTGATGAACAAGCAGCTATCAAAGATAATTATTCAAAAATCGGCGAGATGTACGTAGCTGAGTATAATGGCGAGGCTAAAGGTACAGAGCTTGGCAATCTCGTTGAAGAGGTTAAAGCGTCCGAGAAGAAAATCAAGGACAGCAAGCTCAAAATCGGTGAGATCCTCGGCTTCAATTTCTGTCCGACCTGTCTTGAAGAGGTTGATGAAGACGCTCTGTACTGCAACAACTGCGGCGCAAAGATGCCTGTCAAGGTTATGCCCGGTATGGTAATCTGCAATAACTGCAACAAGGCTGTAAGAGAAGGCGTTCGCTTCTGCACCAACTGCGGTCATTCCATGATCGAAGAACCCAAGCCCGAAGGCAAGGTTTGCCCCGGTTGCGGCTGGACAACCGACGACATGAGCATCAATTTCTGCGACAAGTGCGGCAGAAGACTTGAAGGCGGCGAGGAAGAAAAAGAGGAGAAGGAAGAAGAGAAGGTTCCCACCAATAAGGTTTGCCCCAACTGCGGCTGGACTGTTTTTGACATTGAGACAACCCATTGCGAGAAGTGCGGCAGAAGACTTGAACCCGCTGAATAATTCGTTTTTGCAAAAATAATTTTTACACCCTGTTTGAAGCGCATAGCTTTGAACGGGGTGTTTTGTTCTCTTTTAAAAAAGCTAATAAACTCTCAAAAACAAAAAATTCACTCAACCCCTTGCGTTATTCGGTGTTTTTGATTATAATAGAAAGAAATCTAAAAAAGGGAGAGTTAATATGCAGGAAAATGTAAGACCCGAATCAATGGAAAGAATCACGACTCCCGAGCTTGCCGACGCGTTTATTGCGGAGCAGCTTGAGGCGTTAAAAGCTCAGATCGGCGACAAAAAGGTGCTGTTAGCGCTTTCCGGCGGTGTGGACAGCTCGGTTGTCGCGGCGCTGCTTATCAAGGCTATCGGCAAAAATCTCGTGTGCGTTCACGTTAACCACGGTCTGCTGAGAAAGGGCGAGCCCGAGCAGGTTGTTGAGGTGTTCCGCAATCAGATGGACGCAAACCTCGTTTATGTAGACGCCGTTGACCGTTTCCTTGACAAGTTGGCAGGCGTTGCCGAACCCGAGAAGAAAAGAAAGATCATCGGCGCTGAGTTTATCCGCGTGTTTGAGGAAGAGGCGAGAAAGCAGGACGGAATCGAATTTCTTGCTCAGGGCACTATTTATCCCGATATCATCGAGAGCGACGGCGTAAAGGCTCACCACAACGTCGGCGGACTTCCCGAGGACTTGCAGTTTGAACTTGTTGAGCCGCTCAAATTCCTCTTTAAGGACGAGGTAAGAGTAGTGGGCAAGGCGCTCGGTCTGCCCGACGGCATGGTTTACCGTCAGCCGTTCCCGGG
>JBGUPW010000062.1:0-9779 GCA_045130495.1 Ruminococcus sp.
TCTATTTTTTTATACTTCTAATAGAGAATTATTATTTTTTTGTAAGTACAATTGTAAAAACCCTACAACTATACACAACCCTACACCGTTCTGATTCAGAAACCTTTATAATGTTATCCTTGTGCGCTGAATTATACGTTCTGTTTCCTATCGACAACCGGACGTAATAACAACATCGGTGCAAGGGCGACCGCAAGGCTCCCCTACAACTATGTATAGATGTATAATAAACATTTCAAATCAATTTGTAGGGACAGCCCTTGCGGCTGTCCTTGGGCGTTGAACCAAACGTTATATTTTCTATCGACAAACGGACGGAAAAACAACGTCGCCCCTACGATCCCGAGGAAATGAACATATTAATTAACTTAAATCGCAGCCGCCGGTGGGCGCTTTCAACGCCTATAAAGCCAACGATATAATAAAAACCTTCCTTCAACGGCGCGGTCAAACGCGGGAATTGAACGAAGGTTTTTATGTTGTTTAGAAGCGAGGATTGACTGGCTGCTCAGCCGACCGCAGACTGATTATCGGCTCAGACGACCTGACGGGGCAGACTTTTGCAGCCTGCCCCGCCGGGTTCAAGGAGATATATAATGAAAAAATGAGGTATGGCGTTTTGTGAGGTTCACAGGACTCTTTCCTCAATGGGAGGGATCATGACTGCTATTTCAAGGTTTCCGTTGCGGCATCTCAGCTCGTCAATGAACGCCTGAACGTCGTCCTCGCTTTTCAGCTCTACGCGGTAGCTGAGCTTGTAGAGGCTTCCCATGTTAGTTGTTTTGACGTTCATAAGCTTTGCCTGCTTTGTGTATTTATCGAACAGATCATCAAATTCGTGAGCGTAGTTCAAATCCTCGGGAATCGTGATTTTAAGCTCTCTCTGCAAATCGTCCTTCTCTTTTATATTCACAAAATTTGAGATGACCATTATCGCACAGATAACAATTACAAACAGCGCCGCCAAGCCGAGATAACCCTTTGCCGTTGCAAGACCCGTCGCCATTGCGAGGAAAATGCTTACTATTTCCTTTGCCGAGCCCGGAGCGCTGCGGAAGCGTACCAGTGAAAAGGCTCCCATTACGGCGATACCGGCTCCGACGCTGTCGCTGACGAGCATGATAACCATTTGAACGATCACGGGAAGCAGCATAACGGCGAGCAAAAAGCCCTTGCTTTGCCGACTTCTATAGCCCGACGCCCACGCTATCACCGCGCCGAGCGCGATAGATACGAGAGAGCAAATTATATAAATCGATGTTGTGAGCTCGGAAGTCGAAGTATAGACCGGTTGGAATAACGAATCAAGCACAGTATTGTCCTCCCTTGTAAAGTTTTTTTCTTTGTTCGGTAAGCTGATATGCGGTTCCGTATTTTGAGAAGGAGCCGGGGAAAACCTTTAGCTCATTAAGCGCCTCTGTAAGCCAGAGCGGCATGGCGCTGAGAGCCTTGATCTCCATTATGCAGAGCTCCCTGTCGAGGATCCTTTCGCCGTAGTGCCCTTTGCCGAGGTCAAGGTTGTCGGTGCGGAACCTTACGTTGCGGTCAAAGGTGATCCTCAGCTCACGGTCTGTTTTGCTGTAGAACGCGGTGCGGTCGTAAGCTATGAACATTTTCGGCTTTATGCCCTCGTAGTAACGCATTGACCAGTCGATCTCACGCATTATCTGGGAATCTTCGGGCATTTTTCCGCTGCGGATGTATTCCTTTGCCTGAGTATATTCAAGCGTTTGGCGGCGCTTGTAAACAACGCCGTTGTATTTCTTTTTCAGCTCAAGGAAAACCTTGCTTCCCGCCTTCGGGGTCGAGTAGCTTCTCAGCCTGAGCTTCTCCTTGTATACGGGCTTCTCCATGGAGCGTCTGACGAGGCGGTAATCGTCGGTGTCGAAGTAGAGAGAGCAAACGGTGCTTTCGCCGTATTCGTCGGGCTTGATGTGCTCAAATATTTTGGAGAGCAGCGCCCTGCGCTGACTTAGGGTGAGTATATATTTCTTTTCGGTTCTTTCAAAAACAGTCTGTATTTTCATGTCGCTTTCCCCTTTCGGATCGTCCGGCTATATAATAACCTGTCAACCTTAAAAAAGTCTTAAATTTTTTAAGGTTTTTGAAATTTTTTCAAATCAATTCCGGTTTCAATTCAGGTTTTGCCGACTCTTGATTTGTTGCCTTTATCATAGCTTTTTAACCTTAAAAAAGCCTTAAAAAGTCTTAAAAATTTTTTAAAAACTTTTTTCAGCATTATTTAAGTATTGTAGTTTAAAGTTAATATTGATATAATAATATCGTAATATTTTATAATAACGGGGAGGAAGGACAATGCAGGTATTGATCGTAGAGGACGAAATGAGGCTTGCCAGGGCGCTTAAACAGATTTTAACGGAACAGAAGTATATGGTAGACATGGTACACGACGGAAACGACGGTCTGGACTACGCAATGAGCGGTATTTACGACGTAATTATTTTAGATATAATGCTGCCTTACCGCGACGGGTTTCAGATCGCCTATGAGCTTCGCCGAAACAAAATCGACACTCCCATATTAATGTTGACAGCAAAGGATACCGTTCCCGACAAGGTCAGCGGTCTGAACAGCGGAGCCGACGATTACATGACAAAGCCGTTCGCTCCCGAGGAGCTTTTGGCGAGGGTCAAGGCTTTGACCAGACGGCGCGGCGAGGTCATTCTTGACGAAACCGGTTTCGGCGACTTCAACTTTAACGCCTCTACCTGCGAGCTGAGCAAGGGCGCAAAGAGCGTTCATCTTAATTATAAGGAATCGGAGATCCTGAAACTGCTTATCGCTAACCGCGACACAATAATCTCAAAGGAAGATATAATAATAAAGGTCTGGGGCTACGATTCCGACGCGGGCTCCAACAACGTTGAGGCTTACATATCCTTTCTGCGCCGTAAGTTCCACTTTATTAATTCCGATACAGAAATAAAATCAATCAAAAAAATGGGTTACAGACTGGAGCAAAAGCCATGATAAAAAAACTCAGACGGCGCATTATTCTTATCAATATGCTGCTGATGGGCGTGGTTATTTTGGGAATCTTTACCGCCGTAAACATTAACACCTATTCAAATTCGGTTCGCACACTCGAACGCGGAATGAATCAGCTTTTTGAAAAAAACCGCGACGGCGACAGACCCGAGGATATGCAGTTCCCCTACGGGCAATCAGACGACTCGGCAAAAGAAATGTTAAGATTTGACAAGCGCGGCTTTGACGGTGAAGCGCCTATGCAGATTTCCTCCTACGTTGTTGTTGAACTGGACGAAAACGGGGAAATAACAAGCTTTGAAGCAACAAATGTAACGATGGACGAGGAGGATATAAAATCCTGCGTAAAGCTTGCGACCGGGCGAAGCGGTCAGGTCAACGATTACAGCCTGATGTATATAAGCCGGGAGATAATGGGCAAAAAGACGTTGATTTTCACCTCTAACGCCGGAATATTCAGCGAGCTTCAGGGGTCGCTTATAGTAAGCACGCTGCTGTTTTTGGGCGGAATGGCTGTAATATTCCTTATAAGCCTGTTTTTATCCGGACTGGCTGTAAAGCCCGTAAAAAAGGCTTGGGAGCAGCAAAAGCAGTTTGTAGCAGACGCCTCGCACGAGCTAAAAACTCCGCTCACGGTTATTCTCGCGAACAACAATATAATGATGTCGCACGGGGCTTCAACGGTCGCCGACGAGCGTCAATGGCTTGAAAGCACCGAGGAAGAAGCCAACCATATGAAAAAGCTGATCGACAATATGCTCTTTTTGGCTAAGTCGGACGCGGGCACCGCAAAGGTTCAATTTTCCGAGGTCAATCTCAGCGAGATCACCGAGGGCTGCGCCCTGATCTTTGAGCCTGTCGCGTTTGAAAAGGAAATAATGATAGATACCGAAATCGAAGACGGCGTAACGGTCGAGGGCGACCCGACGCAGCTTAATCAGCTTGTTCATATTTTAGTTGACAACGCCGTGAAGTACGCAGAAAGCGGCACCTCGGTCACAATCAAGCTTCACAGGCACGGAGAACACGCTGAGCTTTCGGTAAACAACCGCGGCGTACCGATTCCGAAGGAGGACATAGACCATATTTTCGACCGCTTTTATCGCGCCGAAAAAAGCCGCACCACAAAGGGCTACGGCTTGGGGCTTTCGATAGCACAGCGGATAGTTGAAGACATGAACGGAAAAATCGGAGTAGAAAGCAACGAATCCGAGGGCACGACCTTTACCGTAAAAATATAAATCAAGAGACAGGCTCAAAATTTGAAGCCTGCCTCTTTTTTAATCTGTCTTGTTATTATCAGGTCGTGAATGAATGTTCAAATTCCGCGAGGAACTCCTGCAATTCCGTTGCGTCCTCGATAGTTACCGCTCCGTCTGCGTTGACGTCGGCGGCTTTCAGACCATCGCCTGTAAGCAATTCGTATTCCGCGATATGTCTCTGAATGGCGGTCACGTCACGGACGTCAACCTTACCGTCCATGTTGGCGTCACCGATGATGATCGGCTCGGCAGGAGTGGCGGAGAGATAGACGCTCAGAGACATTCTTCCGCTCGCTTCAACAACCTCGCAGCCCTCAGCGGTAACGACGGTTTCGTCGTCGAGCCAGTAACCGAAATCTGGATAGAGCAAAACGAAAGTGTAATAGGTCTCGCCCGACTGCATAATGCCCTCAAAAATACCCTCACTCGTTTCCCAACAGGGAGCCGACATAATACTGCAATGGGCATTGTCGTTGAGCGTTATCTGCGGAGCGTTTGTCTGGTTTTCCCAATCGCCCGAAACAACGGTTCCCACCGCGGGACGGTCGAGTGTGATATGAACATTTTTTATCCTCTTATAGAAGCCCGCGTAAACGGTCATATCGGATGTAACCGGTGCTTCTATCAAAGCCCACGCGTCATCTCCGTATTCTTCTTCATCCGCAAAATCGGAGAGAGGCTTTGTCGTGATGTCACGGAAAATATACTCGGCAGTTTCCATATCATACAAAGCTTCATAAACGCCCGCATCGTTCAGAGCGTCATAGAATTTCGTGCCGTAGGGAGTTACAACGGTGATCGTATCGCCGTGACCGCATAAATCAACGTTTACGCTGCATTTTTTCAGATCGATCAAAACGTTGGTCGCGTAGGAACCATCACTGTTTACAATAGCGGGCTTACCGTAATATGTGCCGATGTATCCGTTTTCGGGAATTGTAATCTGCAATTCATCGGAAATAACGAGCGTACCCCTTGAGCTGTAAGCCGCGACGCTGCTGCTTTCTATCTTCACCAGAGTTTTCGTGCCGCTGAGGTCGATGTTTCCGTTTATTGCATACAGCCCCGTGCCTTTTCCGCCGGTCATTTCAATAGTGCCGCCTGTGACTGTTATGCTGCTGCCGGTAACGATTCCGTCTTCAAAGCTGTTCAAGGTCACTTTGCCGTTTTTAAGCAAAAAGCTGTTCGCGTATATACAATCGGCAACATAAGCCCTTGCCTCCGAAGGCGTCGTTCCCGGATCGACGTAATACCCGTTTATACCGATCTCTCCCCCGTTGACCGTAATGCTTCCGCAATTGAACAGACCGCGGACAAGATCAAATACTCTTGAATCGATTGTTCTGCCGTATATTCCTGCTGTCAGCTTGCCGCTCTCAATTGTCAAAGAGTTGCTTTGAATACTGATTGCCTCGGGAAAGCCGCGTAAATCGAGACTGCCGTTTCCGCCGTCTGAAATACTCAATGAGCCGTACGCTGCAATGCCTACGTTGCGGTACCAATCGCCCGAATCGCCGTAATTCAGATAACTCAAACGGTTTTCTCCCTTTAAAACGATGTTAAGGCTGCTGAGGCGGGAGAAAATAACAGCGTCGCCGGTTTCGTTGCTGACGTCGGTAACATTGTCCAGGGTCAGAGTGTTTGTCGCAGGATCAAAAGCAGCGGAGCCGCGCGTAACGGACGGGATCGCGCCGCAGTTTTCATCAGTTACCTGAGTGTCGCCGATCCAAAGCTGATAGCTCTCGCCGCGAAGCTGCGTTTGGGGAGTTGCAGCGCCCGCGCTCAATTGAAACACTCCCGACAGAATGCAAAGGGTAAGTGTAATAGCTAAGATTTTGGCTAAGTTCTTTACGGTCTTTTTCATGGTCAGTCCTCCTAAAATCAATAAATTTTTTTCAAATATCTTGATTATATTTTACAATAATTTGCTTATAATTGTCAATATTTAATCGAAAATAACCTGTAAAACAGCAAAAATAACTTGTAATATTTTATTGACAGGTTTATAATAGGGTAAATTACCGCACAAGGAGCATTTTTATGAACCAACAGACTGTCGCAGACCTGTCGGCTGAGCTGATAATCAAATATTATGAAAACGATTATATGCCGTTCCTGAATCATATGGACGACGACGCGCTGTGGTACGGTCCCGCCGACGGACAATTCCTGCACGGGAGAGAAGCGATGATTGCCGTGTGGAACGCCGAAGAGCATGATTTAAAATTCTCTTTGGGAAATATGGAGGTCACGCACATCTCCTCTCACCCGTCGTTTTGCAACGTTATGCTGATGTTTCAGGTGACGACACACTATCCAGACAACAACGATATAACACTGAACCAGCGAATTCTTATGACCTGGTGCGAAAGGATCATCGACGACGGGGACGGCGCTAAAACCAAAGAACCGCGTATACTTGTCTGTCATATCTCCAATCCGCACGAAAAGCACGACGAAGACATAATATACCCCAACAGGTTCCGCGAGATCTGGCAAAAGTCGCACAGCGAACCTCAGCACGGCAGAAGGATACACTTCCACGGCTTGGACAGGTAGGATTACTTTTTCCTCGCGGACACTATTATCCGCATTGAGGCAGCGCACGGCGCGAAGCACAGCGTGGTCTATACGACCGACAGCACTGTGGAAGTGATGTCGAGCATAACAAAGCTTGAAAAGCAATACGGAAATCTGTTTTTGCGGTGCCACCAAAGCTATCTCGTCAATCCCGATTACATATCCAACATCCGCCGCTTTAAGGTGACGTTGTCCGACGGCACCGAGCTGCCGATACCCGAAAAGAAATACACGGCATTCCGGGATAAGGCGGTCAATCACCAAACGTTGATAAAACCAAGAAAAACAAATCCGGAACGGTAAAATCGCCGCACTGAAAATGGGGGTAAGCTAAAAAAGCACCCCCATTATTTTTTTATTTGATTTTAAATTTGAAACGCCGAAAGACTTGACAAGTTATTAAAATCTATTTCGAGCTATTTTTGCCCTTATAAACCAACGCAAGCATTGTCAAGTCGTCCGACTGCGGAGCGCTGTAAACAAATCGCACAACGTCGCCTTTAACCTCGTCGCAAATGCCCGAGGCGGTGTTTGACTCGCAGCTCCTGAGCACGTCAAGCAGCCTTTCCTCACCGTAAAAGACGTTTACCGAACGCTCTGCTTCGGTTATTCCGTCGGTGTAAAGGAATATGGCATCGCCGGGTTCTATTTTCATCTCACGCTTTTTATATCTGATACCGGGCATAGCTCCGAGCATAAGTCCCGACCTGAATCTGAGGAAGTCGCATTTTCCGTCAGCTCTTTTTATCACGGGAGCGCAGTGTCCCGCGTTGGCAAAGCTCACATAACCCGTGCCAATATCGAGGATACCCAGCCAAAGAGTGACGAACATATTTTCTTCATTATTCTCTGAAAGAATATTGTTGGCGAGCGTCAAAACATCACACGCCTCTTTCTGAGTCTGAGCAACGGATTTTACGATCGCCTTGGCTTTCATCATAAACATAGCGGCGGGAATTCCCTTGCCCGACACGTCGGCTATCAGGAACGCAAGTCTTCGCTCGTCCAAAAGGAAAAAGTCGTAGAAATCTCCGCCTATCGTCTTAGCCGGCTCCATTATCGCAAAAAGGTCAAATTCATTTCTTTCGGGGAACGGAGGAAACTCGCGCGGCATCGCGGATTCCTGAATGGAGCGCGCAAAAGCCAGCTCGCTGTCGATTCTTCTCGCTTCCTTGTCGATGTATCCCTTCAAAGTGTTTACGGTTACGTTAATGCCGTCCGAAAGAAGCGAAAACTCCAGATTGTCGCGCACATTTATAACAGTATCGAGTCTGCCGTAAGAGATCTGCTCAAGCCCGTCGTTGATCTTTTGAATGTTCCTGATAATCAGCCTTTTGGTAAGATAGTTTATTCTGACAAACACCGCTATAAGCAAAATCAAAGTTAGTCCCGTTACCAAGCCGATAATAAAAAACCATGAATCAAAAATCTCCGACACCGGCACCGCTGAAATCACCAAATAACTCCCGGTGTGGTCGAACATCGTATAATAAGACTTGTCATTGATTTTCTGCCTTATTATCTTGCCGCTTTCAACCGTGTTCAAATCAACGGTAAGCCCGAGACGGTCTGTTTTCTTTATATCCGAAAGCTCGGTCGGCGCGCTGACAATGTTTCCGTTCACGTCGGCAATAATCGAAAAGCCCTTCTCCCCCACCGGATTGTAGCGGGTCAAGTCGCGGACAACGCTGCTTTCAATCGTCGAGGTATAGTATTCTTCGGAAAAACCGATAAGTATCATATCTCCGCTGTATGACAGACAGCCGGCATAGGCAACGGTTCCGTCCGACCACTGAGGTGAGGATCTATCCTCGACCGGCTGATAATAATCGGTTTCCTTTCCGTCAAAAAGAGACAAAAATTTCGACGACTCCTCATTGCTGTGCAGATCGTAACCGATAAGGTTTTCGTTGCTTGAATATTCGACAACTCCGCTTTGATTAACAATGCTTACCGACGAAGAATCCATATTCTCGCTTAGGTTCTGCAAAACCTCATAGGACATTGACTGCTCGTTGATCATCTCGGCAGCGTAAGCTGCGGAATACAGCGCAAAGCTTTTTATTGTTGATTTTGTTTCATTGATTATCTGCGTGTTCTGCTTTTGAAGAAGATTATGGGTTGAGTGTCGTAAAAACAGCAGAACCGAAACCAAAATAATTATAAGTGAAATAGCGAAAAATACCGCTGTAACCCGCAGCAGCTTTAGGCGAAAAGATGTTGACAGGCTTCTGAGTTTACGCTTTCTTCTCACTATGCTCTCCTCCGAGAAAGTTTGTTTTGTTATATTATATCTATTATACATTATATATTGATTTTTTTCAATATTTGTATTCGGGTTTGTAAAAAACATATTGCTGCAAAGAATTTCTTCGGGAAAAATTCTCACGAAAATTTTACGGAAAGAAAAAAGATTTATTCTCATAATTACCGTAAACTTACTTGCTTTTATCGCATTTTTTGTTATAATGTATATATATCTTTAAAAAAAGCGGGTGCACGATGAAAAATCTCGATCAAATATACGCAAAAATCTTTCGGTCACGCTTTATTATTCCGCTTTGTCTTGTGTTCATTCTGTCGCTGTCAGCCGCTTCAGTAGCACTTATAATGCGCAGAGGCTTTTGGGGAATGGATCAGAACCGGGTTTTCAGCATGGGAGCCGACATTTTCTGTATCGCGGTATGCGCCGCACTGTGTTTAAGCTGTCTTTTGAGTCGTGACAAAGGGAGCAGTCATACAAGATACTTTGCTACGCTGGTATCGGCAAACGCTCTGGCGATGTTTTTGGACGTGGCGATGTGGGTGTTTCAGGGAAGAGCCGACTACAGAGCCGTCAGTCTGAATGTAAACGTGCTGTTTTATATGGACGGCGCAATTATGTTTTATTTGTTCTGGCGCTACCTAACAAAGTCGCTTAACATGAAA
>JBGUPW010000063.1:0-13509 GCA_045130495.1 Ruminococcus sp.
ACTCGCAAATATATCAATTGAAATAATATGAGAATAAATGCAGCATCACTCAACAATAATGACAACTGAAAGTTGAAGGTCTCATCATCTGTTTTTGATGTCCATCCGTAATCTGAACTTTTGAGCAGATTCAAGAGTTCCTGATAGCGTGAGAAATCAGCAGGGGTAATACGTTCCAAAGCAGATTTCAGTTCTTCCAAGGATTGTATGTCTTTTATTTCATCAGACTGATACTTTTTTTGAGTTTGTTCAATCTCGCTTCTATACTTTTAATACAGGCAGCAGGGCTTGAAAAGAGTGATTTTTCAAGACTGGTTTTAAATAACTGTCCCTGTGCTCTGAATTTGTTTAAGTCCATTTGAAGCTGCATTTCAGCAAAGATATCAAATGCAATTTCTTCTTTTGCAGAAGCTTTACATTTTTGCAATTCAACTCTGCGCTCTATAAATGAACCGCTGACTTGATCCTTAACATCTTTCTTAAATCTACGTATACATAATCCTTTGATATCATCTTTGGTATAGTTTTCCGGATTTGCAATAGCGGTAGGGTCGAGCATGTTCATCAGCGATGCAAAGCTTTTTGCTCTGCCGTCGTGAGGGGTTGCTGAAAGCATAATCATAGTATCTGAGCGGTCAGCGAGAAGCTTTGCCAAGCGCGCGCGTTGTGCTTGTTTGTCACCGCGTTCGGCAACATTTTGTGCTTCATCAATAACGATAATATCCCAGTAAGCGTTTTCAAGGTGTGTTCTATATTCGATATCCCGCTTCAGAGTATCTATAGATACAATGGTTTTGTCATAATAAAAGAAGGGGTTATAATTTGTTGGTAATTTTGCTCTAATATCGTGTATTTTTTTGGAGTCCAACCGAACAAGCGGGATAGTAAAACGATTCCACATTTCTTTTTGAAATTGTGTCATCATACTTTTTACGGTAACTACAAGAATTCTTTTACCCTTACCACGAGCAATTAATTCGCTCATTAAAATGCCGGCTTCGAGAGTTTTGCCCAAACCGACTGTATCGGCAATCAAGATGCGCTGTCGAGGCCTTTGTAAGGATATTTGGGCAGGTTCTAATTGAAAAGGCATCATATCCATAGCTGCCTGATTGCCGATATGCAGATTAGTATCAGTTGGAATTTTTTGTCTCCATTGGCTTTCTAAAAACAACTGTGTTCTTCGATAGTGGGGAGAATCATCGGGTACTAATTTTATTTCCGCAGGATTAACTATTTTTATTGCTTCTAAGTCTGTTAAAAATACTGCTTCTATATCTTTAACTAAAGGGGAAATACCTATACAGTATAGCGCTTGGTTCCCTAAACTGTTCTTTTCTGTCTTTTTTATCATCCATTCTTCGTCGCGTATAATGGTTCGCATGCCCGGTGCGTAATCAATCATAATAAAATTCCTTCCAGTTGATTTCAGTTATTTCCTTCAACAAACTCAAATACATCCTCTGCGGTGCAATTTAATGTTTTGCAGATTCGCCATAATACATCTGTAGTAATATCTTTATCGTTTGCAAGTTTTGTCATTTGATAGTGGGTAAGATTGGCTGCTTCAGCTAAATCTTTCTTTTTCATACCTTTGTCGATAAGAATGTGCCAAAGTTTTCGATAGCTGACTGTTGATTTTTTATTCATAGCCCTGCCTCCTGACTGTAATGACTTTTGTACAATAATTCCAGTATATAATAACATAATTTATGATAGACTTCAATACAAAGTATGAAATTTCGTACTTATTTTTGCGATTCAAGCAAAAATAACAACAATAACGGTTGACTATTTTAAGTGTTAGAATTATAATTTATGTAGAATTGTTTGAGAAGAATTAAAATGCATTGGTTTTTTGAAACCCGAAGAAAAGAGGTTGTATAATTTTGGCTCAGTTTGATGTAAATAGTACTTCCGTAGAAAATATTATCAGTTCAATTAAAGCGGGAGACATTGCAATACCGGAAATCCAAAGGCCGTTTGTATGGGATGCTACCAAGGTTAGAGACTTGATGGATTCTCTTTACAAAGGCTTTCCGGTTGGGTATATCATTGTATGGAAAAATCCGGATATTCGACTTAAAGACGGAAAAATCTCATACGGGAAGAAAATTCTTATTGATGGTCAGCAACGGATTACAGCGATTCAGGCAGCAATTGTCGGTCAAGAGGTAGTGGACGCTTCATATAAAAAGAAACGTATTACTATAGCTTTTAACCCGATTGAAGAAACATTTGAAGTTTGCAATCCGGCTATCAGAAAGAATATTCGATGGATATCTGACATCGCCGATGTATTTGATGTTGGATTTGATGCGTGGGAATTTGTCAATCAGTATTGTGAAGCGAATGGCATCACCGGAAAACAGTCTGATATAAATAAAACCATAATGAAACTAATGGCAATAAAGGGAATTAATCTTGGTGTTACAGAGTTATCCCAAAGTTTGACCATAGACGAAGTAACTGATATATTTATTCGCATTAATTCACAAGGTGTCGTATTATCTCAGGCAGATTTTGCTATGTCAAAAATATCGTCTGATGATAAATATGGCGGCAGCATCATAAGAAAGATGATTGATTATTTCTGCCATTTTATGAGACGCCCGTCTGACAGTGAGGCGATTATAGCCAATGATAACGATTTTGTATCATCACCGGCGCTGAATAAGATAAAGTGGATTGCAGAAGAGCAAGACGATGTGTATGTGCCCAGTTACACAGACGTTCTCAGGGTTTCATTCACCCATAAGTTTAGAAGGGGAAAGATTGCAGATTTGGTTAGTCTGCTTTCGGGACGAAATTTTGAGACCCGGGAGAACTTGGAAAGCATCGCACAGGAATCTTTCGCTAAGCTGAGAGAAGGTGTGGAGGCTTTTGTCAACAAAACAAATTTTCAGCGTTATTTGATGATAGTCAAGTCTTTAGGTATCGTTGACGCCTCTATGGTTCGTTCCCAAAACGTACTGAATTTTGGTTATATCCTTTATCTATCCCTGAAGGAACAGAATTTTAAACCGGCAAAAATCGAATCACTTGTAAGAAGATGGATTGTTCTTACCATCTTAATTGGTCGTTATTCAGGTTCTGCAGAATCTGTTATAGATTATGACATAAAACGCTTTACCGAGCAGAATCCCGAGGATTTTGTAAAAAACATGGAAGAAGGCGAGCTTTCCGATGCGTTCTGGAATACGGTGCTCGTTCAGCGACTTGATACGTCTGTTTCCAGCAGTCCGTATTTTCTTGTATTTCTTATGGCTCAAGTAAAGAGGGGCGCCAGAGGCTTTTTGTCGAGTCAAATCAATGTGCAGTCTTTGATAGAACAGAGAGGCGATATTCATCATATTTTCCCAAAAAAATATTTGCAAAAAAATGGTGTAAATAATCGAAAAGACTACAATCAGATTGCCAACTATGTATATACGCAATCAGAAATAAATATAAAGATCAAAGACACTGCGCCCCGTGATTATATGTCAAATATGAAATCTCAAATTTCCGGAGCAGGTTCCTATTATGGCAACATCAATAACGCGGAAGATCTTGATGCAAATTTATCTGAAAATTGTATCCCAAAGGATATCGTGGAGATGGATGTTTCGAATTACAATGAATTCCTTTCTGAAAGAAGAATTATGATGGCACAATACATCAAAGAGTATTACCAAAGCCTGAAATGATTACGAGCAAATAATAATATATGGAAATTACAAACAATATAATAGCAAAATATTTAGGTAAAACTGACCCAATTTCACTTATTAACGGAAAACTCTACGAGGTAATCACGATTGAGAGAGATTGGTTTAGGATAATTGATGAAACAGGTGAGGATTATTTGTATCCTCCTGAGCTGTTTGAAATCGTAAGAAAAAGATAATGCTTTTCCGTGCTGTAGGACTTGCAGCTGAAAAAAGGTTGTTATAGTATGAAAAAAGACAATTTACATGAATTCATCAAACGTTATGAAGAGAACATCAACCTGATTTACGGTGATGTGCATGACGAGCTGTTCAAATGGCGGGCAATGAAGGTCTGGCGGGACGAATGGTTCAAGCCGGATACAGCTTTTGTGTCCTTTGCCGACCGTTTTAATGCGGCGAGGAAAGAGTTTTCACTGTTCATTGACAACAGTCGTATGCATCCAAGCACCGGCGTCATCAAGCTGTGGGAGAAGGAACCCGAAACGGTGGAACGGCTGTTTTGCGAAGTGCTCTTTGCCGATGCGCACGGTGATGTTTCCGAAGTGCAGAACAACATGGATAAGTTTCTTGATGAATATGAGAACCTGCGCAGCAAATATTTCCCGAGCAACTGGTCATTTAAGCAGGATAGGCACTCTGCTTCCGTCTTTCTTGCCATGAATGATCCGGACTTCAACTACGTTTATAAGTCGAGCGAAGCACAAACGATGGCAAAATATGTCGATTTCGGCTTAAGCATAGGTTCCGGCAGCAGTTTTAGTCTGCCAAATTACTATAGGCTATGTGACGAAATTGTAGAGACGCTCAGGGAGCACGACAGCTTACTGAAAACACATTTTAGCAGGCTGACATCGGATCATTACAATGATCAGTCGCTGCATCTGCTTGCGTTTGACCTCATGTACTGTTGCCGCACCTATAATTTTTATCATGGTGTTTCAATACCCACAGCTCCTAAAACTACAAGAAAAAAAGCATCTGTCGAGAGCATATCACCCGAAGAAGCGAGACGTATGGAAGAGGAGAGGCTTGCCAAAATAGCTGCCTTGGAGCAGGAAATTAATGATCTGGAGCGCAGCAGCGATATCTGTTCCGAGATTTCTCTCATCGGTGTGCAGGTCACGGCAAAGCCTTACGGCGTAGGCACGGTTGTGGCTCAGGAGATCAACAATATCAGGGTGAGCTTCGGCGGCACGGAAAAATCATTTATTCTTGACAGAAAGTATGTAGCCCGCCCTCGCTTTGAAAACGACGAAGAGATTATCTCTGTATTTACCGAATATGGTCAGAAGCAGGAGCAGATAAAGCGGCTCAGGAGAGAACTGGCAACAATACAGGGTTAATTGCGAGTGAATAAATCCTTTCCGTTTAGGGTGTCACCACGGCGAGCGGGATTGATGATCAGCATTTAACAGAGAAAGATCATCTTTCTCTTAGTGAAGCTGTTTTGAATATTGTTGTCTCGATGATTAGCGTTAGGAGGAAGCACCTGTGCGAGAAATCAATTGGAATATGACTATTGAAGATGTTCTTACAGAATCAAGACTATTGTTAGCGGATATCTTTGAGGGTACAAATTATTCGATAATTCGTAATCCGAAATCCGGCGAGAAAATGAATAACCTCTATATGAGTGGTATTGACGGTAGAATTGCGTATATAGTACCGAAAAAGCAGAGGCGAATTTTTCATCTCGCATTTCAAACTGAATATTCGCATGCTGTATTAGCTTCCGGAGTAAAAAGCGTCGAGTTGAAGGAAATAAAGCCCGGCAGATATCCAAATTGGAGATGGATTGATAATCTGACATTTGATGATTTGCGTGTAGCGGTAAAAGCGATTGTAACACATTAAAATGAGAAGCAACATAGGAAAAACCAGAAAAACGATGTTATAAACGATAGCCCCAATATCTAAACGATAGGGTAAAAGTCTAAACGATTACCCCCAAAAACCTAAACGATAGCTTTCAAAAGTCTAAACGATAGCTCCGATGGTCTAAACGATAGCCCTAATAGTCTAAACGATAGCCTCGAAGGTCTAAACTATAGCTTTTTCACAAACGACAAAAATCCCCGCGAATGAGGTCAAAACACGCCTCATAGCGGGGATAATTATTTACCGGTGCTTACAAAAACGGCTTATTTATGCGAAAAACAGGACTCAGGAATTGTATCATTTCCTGAGTCCGGATCTGGCAGGGGCAGAAGGACTTGAACCCTCGGCACGCGGTTTTGGAGACCGCTGCTCTACCAACTGAGCTATACCCCTAAGTAAAAAATGCTGCGTTGTGAGCCTCGCTCACTTGCAGAAAATATGATACCACAGACACGCGGTTTTGTCAAGCATTTTTCAGCATAAAAACGCTGATTTGAGTAAAAACCTGTATTGCTGTGTGTAGATAAGCACGTCAGGCGCATTTCATTCCGTCAAAAAGCAGCGGAAGGGAAAGAAACTCTACAGCTATCTGCCGAGAAAAAATAGCCGGTCGATTTCGCTCTGCTCGAAATTGCCAAAGACGGTTTTTTATCTGATTTGATTGACAAGCAGGTACTCCTTACAATACAATGGAATACATCAGAAAAAATTATTTTTTATTGTAACCTTTTCCGGAGTTGAATCGTTATTTTAGTGAAGGAGGGAAAAAGCGGTGGAATTATTTGCGGGATTGCGCTATGAGGAGGTTGTGCGTAAATACGCGCAAACAGTCGCGAATGTTTGCGTTATGCGCATCAAAAATCCCGTTGACGCGGAGGATTGCTTTCAGGATACCTTTGTAAAGCTTCTGACCAAATCACCGTCTTTTAATGACGAGGAGCATTTGAAGCACTGGCTAATCAGAGCGGCGATCCACAGTTGCTACGACTACATAAAAAAGAACCGCCGCACCATCTCGCTTGATTCGATTCCCGAGGAGCCGAGCTTCGTTAGCGATGACGCCTACGATATTTCTTGGGCGCTGATGAAGGTTAAGCCCGACTACCGCGAGATCCTCTATCTTCATTACTGCGAGCGCTATCAAGTGAAGGAGATTGCTGAAATTCTCGGCAGGAACGAAAACACCGTCAAGGTAATGCTAAAGCGCGGACGCGAGATGCTCAAATCCGCTTATGGAGGTGAAGCAGGATGAAAAAAGTAAATTTCAACAGCCTTGAAAACTTTGAAGTTCCCGAGGAATGGATTGAAAAAGCTGTTAACGCCAAGCCCAAGAAAAAGCCTATATTGCTTCGTCCGTATGTTTGGGGAACGGCTGCAAGCGTTGCGGCGGTGATCACAGCTTCGCTGCTGTTGTTCAATTCCTTCAAGCCGTCAAATGTCTCTCCGCTTGCCGTAAGCACAACCGTACCCTCGACGACAGTTCAAAAAACCATCCCGTCAACCGCTGCTACGGAAAAACCGACAGAGCATAAAACGGAACCCGCAACGGAAATCAAGACGGAACCCGCAACGGGTCAAACAGTTCCCGCGCAAACCGAATCCGCAGCAGAGCCTCAACATCCGACAGTCGCGCCGACAGACGATCCGTCAAAGTTCCGCATAAAGGAAAAATGGGAAGTTGACACAAGAGTCGAAAGACCTGTAGCAAGTCCTATTTTGACAGATTCTCTGCTGCTTCTTTCGCAAGACGAGCTTTTTACAGGGGATATCACCATTATTGTTTCTCCCGACAGTCCGTTTTATGAGAGAAAGATTTTCCGACTCGCCGTAACAGGCGAATATTCAAGCGATTCAATAGAGGTCGGCGGAGAGGTGATCCTCGAAGCGGTTCAGGGTGAGAACGGAGAAAAGACCGTCACATTCAATCTGTTTAAGGAAGGCGCTTACACGCCGTCAGCGGACTATTCATTCCTCTTTTACAATTTGGATGACAACGGCTCTAAAACAGACACAAAAACACTGACGGAGCCGTTATATTCGGGCAACTCAATTACAATCAACATTTAAGGAGAAGGACAAAATGAAAAAAGTATTATCGGTTGCAATCATATTGGCAGTTTTAATTTTTTCCGCCTGTATACCTGCTTTTGCGGAAGATACGCCGTCATACACCACGCCATATACCTTTGACGATAGCGGCGAGGGCGTCGAAAGTGATATTATTTATTCGGACAGGGCAGTAGATGAGCTTCCGCCCGATACAATTGAGCTTACAGATGAAGAAAAGCTCAAGCTGGCGCAGGATTATATTGCGCAGTACGGTCGTTCCGACGACCCTGAAAACTATACCGTGCTCTGCTTTAAAACGCTGAGCAACGGAATGAAGCTTGTTTTTGTTGAGCCTAATGATTGGGAATACTTAACTTTGCTGGCTATGGAAACTATCGGAAAATACCGTTACTGCCACGGTTACGGCAGAAGCGTTAAGCTGTATCAAAACGGCGTTTACACCGAGTTCTCTGACGCGTACAAAAGCGGAATGATCGACGACGCTGTTCTTGATGAAATAAACGACGTAATGCATTTTGACCGCTATGCCGAGCAGACCGCGACAACACAGCCGGAGGAACCAACGGTTGAAGCGACGACCGTTCCCCAAACAAAGTCGGCTACCGACGACGGAGCTACTTTAGACAGCACATACAACAGCGGCTCCGGCGAAAACGGAGCAATTGCTACTGGAGACAATGTGTCATTTGTAATAATATTTGCAGTGGCGCTTGCTGCCGCTGTAGGAATAGGCTTCGCCGCGTTGAGAAGATAGACGGTATAAGCGAGTACAAGAGCTTTGTCAACGGCTTCCGCTTGGGAGTAATTCCGAGGACATGCATTTATCCAAAATTTTCCGCATTAGGTGATATTAGGGAAATGTTAGAGGTTCGCGTTAGTATTATATATCCTCTCTGTCCGTTCGCTATCTCACAAAAATCCGTGAAGAAGCAAAATTATACTTCAAACAAACCGCGTGATACGTTCAACAAGGGTTGAATGAATCACGCGGTTTTGTTTTTTATCAGACAAAAGCTTTGTCGGGATATATTTTCCGGGGCGAGGCGAGAGCCGCAGCAAGGCTGCCGCCCTGCGTGGACGGCGACTGACC
Source organism: Ruminococcus sp. (assembly GCA_045130495.1). Taxonomy (GTDB): domain Bacteria; phylum Bacillota; class Clostridia; order Oscillospirales; family Acutalibacteraceae; genus Ruminococcoides. The sequence goes on from JBGUPW010000063.1 coordinate 8,752, forward strand.
GCAGTGCAAGTCCCGGGAAAAGGATTTGTGAAAGACCCGATTAATTGGATTTTTCCTTAATGTTTGAGAAATAGTCTTCGAGCTGTGCGTCAATAGCGGGCATGAGCTTGATGATGTATTCGCAGGGATCTTCAAATCCTTCCAGCACCCACTTTTGAAGAATGGCAAGACAGCCCTGAGCACGGTAACAGCAGATATAGGCAAGCTCTTTGTTATTCGGCGCTATTCCGAGCTTTTCGCTGTATACGTTCCGCAACATTCCCTCAATCAGCTTGCTGAGCTTGTCTCTCAGCTTACTGGTCGTGTTCGGGCTGAAAATCATGCCGAATTTGACGCGGTTATCGTAAATATAGCCGACGAGCTGCTCAAAAAAGGTTTCCATGGAGTTGTTTTCGAGTTGCAGTACGATCAACCCCAACTCAGTCAGCACATCTTCTTCTATTTTATCGTAGAGATCATAGACGTCAAGGTAGTATTTGTAGAATGTAACGCGGCTCACATCGGCTTTATCTACGATTTCCTGAACGGTTATTTTTCGCAGCTCTTTTTCGGCAAGAAGCTCTGCCAAAGCGTTGCTCAAAGCACGTTTGGTTTTTACGATGCGGCGGTCAACCGGCTTGCTATTCATTCTGTTCACCCCTTATCAAGCTTTTTTTCATAATCAGAATATTTTGATTGCCTTTGTACGAATATGAAACGTGATCCATATTCTGCTTAGTCAGAAAGATGCCGAGGCCTCCAATCTGCCTGTCCTGAGCGGATAAGGACAGATCCGGTTCGGAATTTTTAAGCGGATCATAGGGGATACCGTTGTCCCTGAGTATGATGGTTATTTCGCTGCTGTTGCCCTCTGCGGCGATCTCCACTCTTCCGCGCTTTTTGCCGTAGGCGTAGCTTACGATATTGACGAAACATTCCTCAAACGCAAGTGAGATCTGTTTTTTTATACTCCTGTCACAGCCTAAGTTATCCAAAACTCTGCTTACGAAGCCGTCGGCTTTATCGAGATTGTCAAGCGAAGCGTCAACAGTCAGGCTCTCCGAAAGGCTTTTTTCTTTCATTTCGATACAGAGCATAGTCAAATCATCAAATTGCGGTGCATTTCCGACAAATTCGTTTACGCTTTTATGTACGCCTTTAAGTATCTCCGTCGGTGATTGGTCTTTGTAGGCGTTGAGCGAATCTATCATGCGGCTGATTCGGAACATTTGATCCTGCTCGTTTGTTGCCTCGTGGACACCGTCGGTATAGAGGAACAGCTTGTCTCCGCTGTTAAGCCTGAATTCAAAATCTTTGTAGACTATGCCTTCTATTGTGCCGATCATAAGTCCGTGCTTGCTTTCGATCAATTCAAATTCACCGTTCTTGCGGCAAATTGCGGGGTCTTCATGCCCTGCGTTCGCGCTGATAAGTCTGCCTGTGGAGATTTCAAGGACTCCGAGCCAGACTGTCACGAACATATCAGCCTGATTGTGACTGCAAATCCGGTCATTTGCTTTTGTCAGTACATCCGAAGGCGGTGCTCCCGTTTTGGCGATATCGCTGATGATGATGCTTGTGACCATCATAAACAGCGCTGCGGGGATACCCTTTCCAGAAACATCCGCGATAACGAGCGCGAGGTGATCTCTGTCTATAAAGAAGAAGTTGTAAAAATCTCCGCCGACTTCTTTTGCCGGGGTCATAGAAGCGTAGATGTCAAACTCGTTTCTGTCAGGGAACGGCGGGAAAATACTCGGCAGCATATCGGCCTGAATCCTTTTTGCCACGTCCAGCTCTGCGCTGATCCTCTCTTTTTCCGCGGTAATGGAAGTGATCTCATCGATATACTGTGTCAATTTTGTTTCCATGTCATTTATGGAAGCGGAAAGATCGGAAAAAACTTTGTAGTGACTTATATCGTTCCGCAGCGTGCCTTTTGTGCCTTCCGATGCAAAACGGGTCGCCTCGGAAGAAACATCATTCACGGGCTTTATAATGCGTTTCTTGATGAAAAGTGAGATCATGACGTTAAAGACAGTCGCCAGCAGAAGTGAGCTGATAGTTACGGTTATGAGATAGGGTCTCATTTTATCCATCAGCTCGCCCGACGGACGCTGCATACAGAGTATGCCGACTACCTTGTTGCTGTGATCCTTGATGGGAACCATTGTTGTAATATGCGAATTGTGCGGACGCGGATTTCCGATGCTTTTAAGACGCCACACCGTTTCATATGTATGACCCTCCTCATAAAGCGCCTTGTATTTTTCCCTGTACTCATCGTTTGTCGTTTCGCGTTCGTGTCCGAGCTCCCAAGGCGTGTAGGATGTGTTATCTACATCGTTATTAACAGAATTGAATATGGAAACATATCTTCCGTAATCGCTTGTATCCACCATGATTACGTATATCAGGGAAACAAACATCTTTTGGCAGCAAACATCAAGTTCTCTTTGTGTACGTGAATATTCAAGCTTGTTTTTGCCGTCACGAAAATATTGCAGATAGTCGCCTTCTACAAGCGAGGAAGCTGCGTCCGCCATGTGATAGGTCGTTTCGGAATATTCTGCCTTGAATGTGTTGATAAAGTTGACATTGCTTATCACAACGATGATAAGCCCGAACACCAGCGTATAGGTGACGATTCCGGTGATAACGCTGAAAGACAGATCGCTCCGCAGCTTTTTGAAAAGCTTTTTCATACCGGAAGCTGCTCGATCGTAATGATGTCGGGGAAGCTGACCATCACAAAGGTTCTCATAACATCCTCCTGAACATTGATGATCTTCATTGTTCCCTGACTGTTCATAACTTTTTTTGCCTGTAAAATTATGCGCAGCCCTGCCGATGAAACGTATTCCGTTTCTCTGAGATCCAGAACGAGGTTGCTGACGCCGCCGATATTGTCATTGATGACCTTCTCAAATTCCGGTGCAGTCTGTGCGGTGATCTTTCCTTCGACTGCAACAGTGAGCTTGTTGCGTTCTTTAGTCTTTAAAACCTTCATGCGGGTATCTCCTTTACAAAGATGTTATCTAAATATGTTATCTAATCTAAATATGTTATCTATAATTATACTCTTTTTCACTGTATTTTTCAATTGTTATTTTCAATATTATTTACAATTATTTATCGGAATCTAAAGTAAAACTATGAGTTTTTACAGCGTCAACCCTCAAAATTGAAAAAGTTTTTAAATAATTTAAAGAAATTTAAAAAAATTTTATAATACACCAAAAAGTGTTGTAAATCTGTTGTAGTCGGTCTGATATACTAAAGCCACAGTAAAACAAAAACACAAAATACTGTAAACACTGACACAAAAATCTTTAAACACAATAAGAGAAAGGAAGAAACAACATGAAAAAGAATAACATCAAAACCAGAGCAATCGCATCCGTACTTTCCGTCATCGCCGTAGTTTCCGCAGCGAGCGCGATCACCACCACGACCGCATCGGCGGCTGAATTCAGCGTAAAGGGAATCGCCAGGGAGCTATCAGGCTTCGCACTGAATCAGACCATCGACAAGTTTGTTGAGAACGGCATCGCAGGTTCTCTTTTGAAGATGGGAACGAGCCACCTGCTCAATTGGATCTTCAGCGAAGACGCTCCCAAGAGCCCGACAGTCAAGGACGCGCTCGAAAAGATCGAAAACCTGCAAAAGACCGTCGAGAAGAACCACGAGGAAGAGATGAAGAGCCTGCGCGTGATCAACGGCAACATCAACACCAAGGATTTCCGCATGGAAGCCGACAGCATCAACGACGACTACACCGCGGCTCTCGGAAAGATCAAGCAGTACAGCGACAACATCACAACCACTGACGAGGGAAAGATCGACAACACCACCTACAAGGCTTATAAGGCGATCCTCGCGGAAAACTCCTGCAACCTCTCCAAGCTCGAAAAGAACTTCAACATTATGAAGGGTTACGTTCTCGGTCAGCGCCACAGCACCGACAAGCAGAGCGGCTACAAAACCACCACGGAATATCTCTACGACAAGGTGCTTGAAAGCTACAAGGAAACCCACAACTGGAAGGATTCCACCGATTTCACCGAGGTCGTAAACAAGATCAACGCCGAGCTGTCCACCATCCACTTTGACGCAGAAATGGACTATATCACCATGCTCGTGCTCAACAATATGGCGTACAGGGTCAAGGAATATGAAGTAGACAACGGCATCTACAAGGCAAACGACAACGAGAAGCCCTACGCTTCCTTCGAGAACTTTGAGAAAGACCTCACCAACACCATGAAGCAGTTCAACGACGCCTATAAGAAGGTTATCGACGACAACAACGCTAACGGCAAGATGGTTCAGGCAGTCGTTACACTCGCAGAACCCGTAGACGGTATAAAAGCAAAGGGCTTCCGCAGCTTCTCAGAGGCTTGGGCTCAGGCTTGCTCGGTCAAGAAGGATTTCACCATCACGCTGCGCGACGACATCAAGTCCGAAAAAGGCAAGTGCTTCAACTACGACAAGCTCGATAAGAACAAGTACGGCTTTACAGACGGCGGAAACTTCCACGTCCAGGACGGTCGCAAGGTTACTGTTGACCTCGGCGGACACACGATCGACAACACCGCAAGCCCCACTCTTCCGACCTTCGGATTCGAGAGCAACACCTTCCTCAACATCAAAGACGGCACTATCAAGGGTGGCGACAACGGTCTCAGAGCAGACGGCAGAACAAATGTACATATCAAGGCAGATAACCTTACCATAACCGACACCTCATGGGCAGGCATCTATATCGGCTTAAACAGG
>JBGUPW010000064.1:0-2297 GCA_045130495.1 Ruminococcus sp.
ACAAATTCAAATCGGAATTTAGAGGTGGAAAAATCATGATTGAATACTCTAATCTTAATGAAACGTTTATTACGTTTATTATAAAAAGATTTCCCGAATTAAAAGAGCAAGTTGAAGGGGAAATGAGTCGGTTAGGTGAATTTTTACCTCATGTCATTTTGGGAAATGTATGAAGATTTATCATCAAATGGATTAAAAGAAATGGTGGCGAATAAAATGAGTAAAATCGGTGATTATTTTGCTTCGCAATGTGGGAATCCGCACGGAGTTATCGGAAAGATCATGACATGGTCAATGAATCGTGCAAATAATGTTATGTACAAAGGCATTGTCGATGAACTGAAAATTTCGCCCAAAACGCAGATACTTGACGTAGGATTCGGCAACGGATACCTCGAAAAGCTGATAATTCAGAAATCGAGGTGTTTTATCACCGGAATTGATATATCTGAGGATATGGTCAACAAAGCAGCCGAAACCAACCGCAGATATATTGCTTCGGGGAATATGAAATTTCAGCTCGGTGACTGCTGTGATCTTTCTTTTAAAGACAAAACATTTGATGTGGTCACAACGATGAACACCATATACTTTTGGAACGATACCGCTAAGGGAATGTCTGAGATCAACAGAGTATTAAAGGACAATGGTATCTTCTACAATGCTGTTATATCAAAGGAAAACTTAGACAAGTTCTTCTATACGAAAAACGGGTTCAAGAAATTCACAAAAGACGAATATATAGAGCTTGGCAAAAAGGCAGGCTTTCGGAGAATACGAATCAAGAAATTGGGTAACAATTATGGTTTGCTTATCATTTATATGAAATGAACAGGAGAACGGCTGTATGAAAAAACAGAAACGCCAGACTTGTAGAGTTTGCCACGTTGTATTGTATCAGCTATGGCGACGATGAAACACAAAATCTTGTTCAAGTTACTTTGTTAGAGTATTTGTGGGACGAAAAAACAACTTATAATAGGTTATGGAACTATATTTGTAACTACCTTTACATTCCATAAAAATTATATTATACTGCTAAATTCTGATTTATACAACTAAATAAACTATCAAAGCTCTGATTGGAGAAATCCAGTCAGAGTTTTTCTTTACATTTTTTTGAAAGGAGGCAATTATTTGGCTGATATTAAGACAAGAGATACGGTAAAAGGCACGATCCGAACTCTTGATAAAGGACGGATTGCCGCCAGCCGTATGAAACAAGCGTATATTCAGACAAAAGACAAAGCGGAACATTCCATAGAAGCCGAGGAGCATAGTGAAACCGAGTACGCTTCTGACCGTATGGAATCCGGTACTAAGCGTGCGACAGAAGAAACAGTCCACCAAACAAAAAAGGCTGTCCACAAAGGTGCTGAGAAGGTCAAGGATAAGGTTGAGCAGAAAATTGAGAACAGAGTTAAGAAGAAGGTTGAAAACAGTGCTGAGAATACAGTAAAAAACTCAGCCGAGCGAGCTTCAAAAAACGCTGCTAAGAAATCCGCAGAGAAATCTATCCGAGCTACCAACAGCGCCGGACGGAAAAGTATTCGTACTGTTGAGAAATCTTCTGCAAAGACCGTTAAGCAATCAGCCCGATCCGCAGGCAAGGCAACCGTAAAAACAGCTCAAAAAGGTACAGTTAAAACCGTCAAGACTTCCGTTAAGACGGCTGAAAAGACATCAAAGGCAGCTATCAAGACGACGAAGCAAGCCGCCAAAGCCGCACAGCGCTCCGCAAAGGCTGCGGCAAAGGCAGCGCAGAAAGCCGCCAAAGCTGCACAGCAAGCGGCAAAATTAGCTGCTAAAGCAGCAAAGGCGGCAATTCAGCTTTTGATTAAGATAATCAAAGCTATCATAGCGGCATTACAAAAACTCATTTCAGTCATTATAGCCGGAGGTTGGGTATCTGTTGTCGTGATCCTTGTTATCTGTTTGATAGCTCTCCTTTGTTGGAGTGTGTACGGGTTATTTGCTTCCGCAAAAGCAAATGACGGTGAGTACACGATGCACAACATTATTACTCGTATCAATAATGAGTTTAACGAGAAGATTACGGATATAAAAACCGATAACCCTCACGATAAACTCGAAATGTCAGGCTCAAAAGCAGAATGGAAGGAAGTCCTTGCGGTTTATGCCGTTGCTTACAATATGACAAATACGCACCCTGCGAATCCTGATGAAGTACCGGTAATCACCCTTGACGAAAGCAAGGAAGAATATATCCGTAATCTGTTTTGGGAAATCAACAAGATTGACCACAGAATAGAAACGTACACCGAAACCGAACAGGT
>JBGUPW010000065.1:0-6483 GCA_045130495.1 Ruminococcus sp.
CCCAAACTCTCAGCAAATTAAGTAATATATCAAAAATAGTCAGTAAACAAGCCCTTTTTTCATCTGACAATTACTTGCGCATTAAGTAATCTACGTACTCGAAAAATGGCTTAATTCCTAAGAGAATAAGCATCTATTACTTAAAACGTTGAGAGTTTGGGGTTAATGTTCGGGAGTGTTTGCCGTTATGTCAGCAATAAAAATTTATCTTGCAAGTCCGTTTTTTAATGACTATGAGCTTTCGTGTGTTAAGCGAGCCGAGCAGATCCTTTTCGGGCGCGGCTTTGAGGTTTTCAGCCCCAGACTGAACGAGGTGAGAGGGGAGGAGGACGACCGCGCCGAGTGGTCGCGCCTGACTTTTTTGAACGACCGGCGCTATATTGATTGGGCTGATGTGGTGGTTATGCTCTATCACGGCGCATACAGCGACAGCGGAACCGCGTGGGAGGCGGGTTACGCCTACGGAATGGGCAAGCCGGTTGTGACGGTTCACGTCGGAGAGGACTCCGAAAACGGCTCGAACCTCATGGTACACGAAAGCGCGAAAACAAATATTACCCTTGAAGAGCTTGAGCATTACGATTTTGTCGAAATGCCGTCAAAGCCCTACAAGGGTAAGATGATTTAAAGTAAGTTGATTTAGCGGAAAAACACCCTGTATTTGATTAAATAAATCACAAACAGATGAACGGGATAAAACGCGTAGAAAGCGTATTTCAGCACGGGACCCTTTATAAAGCCTCGCTTGCCGTTGTAGAGCGATATCGGCACGAATGCGCCGAGCGCCCGCCACGGGTTTCCGAGCATAAAGACAGCGAACGGGCGTACAAGCTCATTTTCCCTGAGCGCGAACATCACCAGAATAAACGCCACTCCGGCAGTCCCGTAGTCGCAGTTTATCAGAGCCGCCGCGATGCCCAAGGTTATCAGACAAGCTATTTGGAAAATCGGATATTTCTTTTTGTATGTGATAATGCACATTCCCAAAAAGCCCAGGAACAGCGTGAAGAACACGTTCTGCTTCTCGAAGAATACGGTTCCCGTGTGAACCAAATTGAACGGCAGCTCCGAAAGCACCGCGCAAATCAGCAGGCTTGTGCCGTATTTCAGTCTGTTCCGCGTGTATATAAAGCCCTCCGCAAGCAAAAAAACGAATATCGGAAATGAGATTCTGCCTATGCCGCGCATTATGGTATACGGCATTTCACCGTAGGTAAAGAAGCTTAATGCCGTATGGTCGATCAGCATGGCTGTTACTGCAATAAGCTTTAGCATACTCCCGCTCAGAAATCTGAATTTATCGGGAACTATACGGTATACTTTCTGCATAAATATCCCCCTTAACAGCAATAGAAGCGCTGCCTTTTGACAGCGCTTCTATTATATCATTTTTCAGGTTATTTGTAAATGACCTGATCAGCGGTTATTTTTTTGCGTTTACAGAAAACAATGAAAATTCAGCGAGACTGCGCTGCATGGCGGTAACGTCCTCAATCGTGAGATCGCCGTCTTCGTTATAATCGGCAATATACATTTGAAAATCGTTGTCTTCGTCTATAATAGGATCGCCGTCGATCGTGAATTCCGCAAGGTGCTGCTGGAGGATAGTCACGTCCTGAATATCAAGCTCGCCGTTATAGTTCAAATCTCCGGGCGTACGATAAAATGGATCTTCGAAATTGACCCAAGCGGGATAAAAACAACATCTGTTGCCGTCCCAGTCATCCGAATAATAGTAAACCTCTTGGAAATAAACCATATCGCCTATATTATCCGAAGTCAGCAACAAATTTTCCGAATCTGTTGTCCAATCAAGACTGATCTGAATGAAATACCAATTATTATTGTCTAAATCAATGCCGTGCTCTTCAAGGTCGAATGACCATACGTCGCCGGCTTCGTATGTCATTTCAAATTCATTCGCATCCCAAAAGAAAGCCGGCGTCAAAAAACCGTCATCATCAACAGTAAAGAAATCAATGCACGGAGTTTCAAAAACCTCGTCGAAATTGCCCGACCAGAAATAGATTTTTCCGTTGTCGCGCTGCTCCCACTCGGGTCTGTCAAGAATTTTTATTCCGGGCCCCATACTTTCCCATTCCACTTCAAAAAGCTGCTTGCCGTCGGATGGAGCTTGAATTGTTTCTCCGGTTGGGCGTGCAAGATCGTTGTAATTCATCCAAGTCAGCGCAAGCGGAGTGGAAACGGACACCCAATCAAGAGTGAAAATAACATAATAGTTTTTTGAATCGTCAAAAATCAGGTCATGATCTGCAAACCGGTAATACCATGTGATTCCGTCTATGTATTCCATGCGGCATTCGTTGCTGCCCCAATCGAATAAACCGTCTCCGGTATCGCCGTCATAAATATAAGCGTAGGCGTATGAAAAACTGCTGTAGTCAAGATATAGATCATCGGCGTCAAAGCCGAAAGCGAAGTCTTCGTCCGGCTCGTAAGTATAGTCGTCGAAATCAATACCCGCTTCCTCAACCGCGCGGTCAAATTCCTCGTCGCTAAGCCCGAGTCCCTCGGCAACGTGCTCCGCAGTCTCTCTTGCGCTCATTCCCGAGAATTTGATGATCCAGCCAAGTCCACTGTAGTCGTCTTCATCAGTCAAAAATTCCATAAAAAGACTGTAAGCGTTTTCATCTGCCCAATAAGCCTCGCCGATCACGTTGCCCATGGAAGTTATGCTGATCGGCGGAGCGTATTTGCTGCGGTCGGCGTTGACCCATTCGGTAATCAAGCTGTTTTTGTTGTAATCAACAGCGTTCTCAGTCCTTCTTCCGTCGCAGTAAGCCATGTCGCCGAGACATTCTGTCGAAAAGATAAGGTCGCAGGTTTGAATGTTCCAGTCAGCAGTGAAAATCAGTCCGTACTGCCTGCGGCTATCGAGCTGAATGCCCTTGTCGCTGAAGTCAAAGGACCAGACATTGTCGCCCTCGTTCGTCATTTTACCTTTTTTGCTGCCCCAAGCCAAAAGCTCTTCTCCGCCGTGCTCGTAAATGTACAGGCATATGCTTGTAAAATCGCTGAACAGTTTGGAATCGGCGTAAAAATACACCTTATTGTCGTTTTTCTGCTCCCACGAGGGCGCTTTGATTTCGGCTGCGGAAACGCTTACCGCGCCTATCGCTGCGATCGAAAGCACCAAAGCAAGAGTCAGAATAATGCTGATGAATTTTTTCATAGTGTTTGAACCTCCTTTTTAAATATATTAAAAAATTTTTTACCACTTTAATTATATCACAAAAGCATTAAAAAGTATTCCCAAAATTTTAAGAACGGATTTGTGCAAAGTGACATTTTATTAAAAGGCTGACAACTGATAAACGAACGATTAAGGGAAGCCCGGCTCCGTTCGTGAGAGTCTGCCTTGCAGGCTCTATAACGCGGTTAAGCGGAATTGTATGCGACAGATGTTAAGGAGTTTTATTTGATAAAAGTATAAGATGTTAACACCAATTATTTCTGTAATTATTATAACAAACGCGCCGCCTGAAAACAAGCGACGCGTAATCAAGTTACTAAACCATTGGTTGAGTAATTAACCTTTGTTTTTAGAGGTTCGCTGAAGTTGAGCCGGCTGACTTGTGTTTAGGAGCGGCTTTGCTCAACCGGGAGAATAGCCGTCAACTGAAACTCTAACGTTTTTTTGTTCCGATACCCAATATCGCGAACACGATGCACAGAAGAATTATTAACGCCGACAGCCCCAATGCCGCGTAGGGTGCTGTTAGTATTTTAAACTTCACAAAATTCCACGAATAGTTGTCGTATTCGATCACGGCGTCATTTACAATCCTGACGATGTACATCACGCCTATCGTGCAGCCTCCGTAAATAATCGACGCCATTATGCCGAATGTCGCGGCGGCTCCTCTGCTGCGGAACAGCACGGTTAGAATAAAAATCACGTAGAGCAGCAGCGCGAACAAAAACATACAGCCGAGCACAAGCACAAGCAGTCTTGCCTGAGTATACTGATCGTTAACTTTTTCGGGAACAAGTGATTCGACCCCGAAATTGTCCTGCTTGCCGGTGACAAGCGGAACAACGCTGTCGTTTTCATAGAATCGCTTCGCAAGCTCGATAAGAGTGAGTTTTCCGTCGGAAACCTCATAGCCCAGCACCTCATAGTGATATGATACCCACTGCTGAAACGGCAGAATAAAGCAATATATCGACAGAAGCGCGGTTAAAAACGAAACCAGAATGAACGGAATGCGGCTTTTGCGCTTTACGGCAGGCGCGCTCTCGGTGTAATGGTACGGGTCATAGCCGCCTCTGTCACGGTATTCGCCCGTCTGCGGCTGATTCGGGTAATACTCCGGGAAATATTCCGAAGTTTCCTCGCGTTTCTTTTTGTGACTTTTGCTTTTGGGCTTGGCGTAGTACGGCTCGGTTTCGCCGTAAAGGTCGCTTATAAAATACTCGTCGGGACTCGACGCTTTTTCCCGCGGCGTTTCGTCGCGCCTAGACGCCTCTATATCCTCATATTTCGGTTCAAAATCATATTCATAATGGTTTTCTGTTTGAGGTGGATCATAGTTTTCGGGCGCTGATTCGACCGGGAGCGGCTTTCCGCATAAGCGGCAGTGGAATGCGCCCGCGGGGTTTTGCGCACCGCAATTTTTACAAATCATATATATGTCCTCGTGAAAACAAATTGCGAGCCGATCAGACAGGACGCTATAATCAATACTGCTATTACGGCAAGTTTTATTTTTTGATCAAAAAGCAAGCCTACAAACTCGCGCAGAAAAGCGTTCGGATAAAAATACCATTTTGTTTTTGCCGAAATGCCCTCGGCTTCAAGCCCGTGCTTTTTTGAGAGAACATAGCTTCGGAAAATATGGTAATTGGTGGTCGCGACGCCCGCCTTGATGTTTTCGAGCGTTCCCGCGTCCTCTTTTATTTTATCACGCGAAAATTGAATATTTTGATCGGTGTTTACGCTTTTGTCCTCCTTGATTATCCTATCCTCGGGATAGCCCTGCTCAATGAGATAACGCTTCATGGATTCGCTCTCGGAAATGATCTCGTCGCTTCCCTGACCGCCCGACGTGACGAACTTGGCGATCTTTCCCGTGGCGGCGAGCTGCTCCTTCTCAAACTTAACAGCCGCGTCGATCCTTCCCTTGAGGATAGGAGTCGGCGAGCCGTCATTTTTGATACAGCAGCCCAAAATGATAAGATAATCCCTGTCGTAAGGCGGCTTGTGGCGCGTGGACAAAAACGCACAGATAATGGTGAAAAGCAGCAGACAGGTCATAAGGCTGACTATATAAGACAGACAAAGCTTGATAAGCATGGCAACATCGAAGATTCCGCCTCTGAACAGAACAGCGGTCGAGTATACGGGGATCATGGCAACGAACCAGACAACGCCAAGTACGATTCCCAGCATATTCTGCGGACGGAATCCCTCGCGCCGTATAAGCTGGATATTGCTTATGGATATCAAAATACAAATTATCATTATGAGCGGCGACGACACTATTGCGAATAAGCCTCCCGTTGCAAAAAACTGTGTGAGAAACTGGTCGAAAGTGTTTTGCCACTGCATTCCGTAAATCAAAACCGTCATAATGGCGGCGCAAAACAGCGCTATGCCTCCGCAGGAGATCATCGTGTATGAGAACATGGCTTTTTTCAGGCACTCAAAGAACGTTACGAGCATGACAATTATTATCAGCGCAAGCCCTGACAGAATAACGAGCTCAACTTCTATGAACCCGTCAAAATTGAGGGTGCGCGTATTAATTATCATTCCGAAACTGTTCACGTGAAGCGTGAAAGCAACGTTGCCGTGTCGCTCAATTGAGAACGTGCCGTTGGCATTGCCCGGTCCCACAGATTTAAAGTCGGCGCAGATCGTGTGGTTTTCGTCCAGATAAACGCGCTCAAGCGTCACAACATCTTCGTTTTCAAGCGTTACGCTTATTTCATCATTTGTTAAATGATCGTCAGTAAGCCAATCCAGCCGTTCGGTGTAGGTGCTGCTCTCAAGAGCGACATATAAGCACGTAACTGCCGTCATGACCGTAAGCGCAACGATAAGTATAATAAACCTTTTTTTCATCACATCAACTCAAAGTAAGATTATAATAAGTTATTATTTTAAATTTGTTTCTGATTTTATGAATAATAAATCAAAGGAGCGAGGGGAACACTGCCGGAGTGCAAGAAATACTGCCGGAGTGCAAGAAATACTGCGCATGACGCATCGGATCACGCGTCAAGCCTGCGGCAGCGGTTTACACATAAAGAGAATAACTGTATGTATAAGACAGCAAATGCGCTCCCGTTATGTAAGTCAACAGAATTATTACCAGCACCGCGAGGATCTTCCACTTGCGGTCAACAAGCAGACCGACAAATTCGCGCAGGAAAGCGTTCGGGAAGAAATACAGCTTTGTTTTGGCTGAAATGCCCTCGGCGTCAAGCCCGTGCTTTTTGGCGAGAACATAGCTGCGG
>JBGUPW010000066.1:0-3680 GCA_045130495.1 Ruminococcus sp.
AAAGCTTGTTGCGCTTGCCGAAAGTCTCGGCGGCGTGGAGAGCCTTGTATGCCATCCGGCAAGCATGACGCACGCCTCCATTCCTTACGAGGTTCGTCAGAAGGTCGGCATTACCGACGGCTTGATCAGACTGTCTATCGGCATTGAAAGCATCGACGATATTTTAGCCGATCTGGAACAGGCTATTGCGGAAAGTGAGGAATAAATATGGCTCTTTATAACGACATGCAACAGCTGATCGGCAATACGCCGCTCGTAAAGCTGAATCACATTGATTTGCCCGAAGGATCGAATCTTTATGCGAAATTAGAATTATACAATCCTTCCGGCAGTGTGAAGGACAGAATCGGAAAATATATGATAGAGGACGCGGAAAAACGCGGCGTCCTCAAAAAGGGCGGTACGATCGTAGAGGCAACGGCAGGCAATACCGGTCTGGGGATCGCTTTTGCCGCGCTGAACAAGGGTTATAAAATCATCTTTGTCGTTCCGACTAAATTCTCAGAGGAAAAGCAGACGCTCCTGCGCGCTTTGGGGGCTGAGATCATCAATACGCCCCGTGAGGGCGGTATGCTCGGCGCGTGGGACAAGGCGGAGGAAATCCGCAGCTCCATTCCGGGCGCGGTGACGCTTGAGCAGTTCAAAAATCAGGCGAATCCGCAGGCGCATTATGAAACGACAGGAAAAGAAATATATGACGACTTGGGCGGTCAGATCGATTATCTCGTTGCTGGCGCAGGCAGCGGCGGAACCTATTCGGGCGTTGTTAAGTATCTGAAAGAGCAAAATGAAAATATCACCGGAGTTCTTGCCGATCCCGTCGGCTCCACGATGGGCGGCGGAGAGCACGGCGATTACAACATTGAGGGCATCGGCAACGACTTTATCGCCGACACCATGGATATGTCGCTTGTCGATAAGGTTGTCAAGATGACCGACGACGAGGCGTTTGTCGGTGCGCGTGAGCTTGCCTCGAAGGAGGGAATCTTCGCCGGTTCTTCCTCAGGCGCGGCTCTGGCGGCGGCAAAAAAGCTGATCAACAGCGGCGCAAGGGGTAATATCGTCATCATTCTTCCCGACCGCGGCGACCGTTATTTCACCAAACATCTTTATGAATAGGCGGCAAAAAAATGAGGATCATTGATTTTCACGCGCACATCTATCCCGATAAAATCGCGGAAAAGGCGACGAATGCCACCGGCGATTTCTACGGCATTACACCTGCCTGCATAGGAACAAGTGAAGCCTTATTCAGAGAAGGTAAAAGGGCGGGTATTGACAGATTTGTCCTTCTGCCTGTCGCAACCAGACCCGAGCAGGCGCGGCATATCAATACCTTTATTCGTGACGAAGTGAACGCTCACGCTGAATTTCACGGCTTTGGAACGCTTCATCCCGACTGCGCGGAAAAGCCGGAGGAAGCGGAGTACATCCTGCAATCAGGTCTTTTAGGCGTTAAGCTTCACCCCGATACACAGGGCTTTGATACCGATGACAAAAGACTGTTCGAGGTGTACGACTATTTGCAGGGCAGAGGAACGCTGATCGTACACTGCGGCGACAAGAGGTTTGATTATTCCCATCCGCGCCGTCTGAAAAATGTGATCGACAATTTCCCGAAGCTCCGCGTCATTGCCGCGCACCTCGGCGGCTGGTCGCTGTTTGACGAGGCGTTCGCGCTGCTGAAAAACAGCGATTGCTTCTTCGATATTTCAAGCTGTACGATGTTTTTGCCGCCGGAAAAGGTCGCGAAATACATTCGCGGCTACGGAGCCGACAGGGTTTTGTTCGGTACGGATTTCCCTCTGTGGAGCCCGGAAACCGAGGTAAAAGCCTTTCAAAAGCTTCCTCTGACATCAACGGAATTTGAGAAGATCGCGTACAAAAACGCGTTAAGGGTTATAGGTTGAATCTATTACCAACTATACCTATAGGATATTGGACAATAAGAAAAACTAATGATATAATAGGCTCACTGAAACGAAAGGAGAAAACGCAATGACTACCTACGCAACAATGTGTATGAATAGCTTTATGTGTAAAATGCAGAAGGCGGTTTTCTGCGTTAAGGCATGCTGCGCGTTCCGAATGTGAAGGGCATTTCTGCGTTTCACCAAGGAAGCCGTCAGCGACTTCCGTTTTTTTATGCCTGAAAACAAAAGAAAAGGGAGTAATCAAATGAAAAAATTATTGATAGTCTGTATCATCGCGCTTGTCGCGGTGTTCAGTATAACGGGCTGCGCAACAAGCGCGTCAAACGAAAGCAGTCACAGCGAAAGCGCAACGAAGGATTGCTGTAAGGACAAGGAAGCGACCTCCTCCGAGGTTACCGACTGCTGCAAAAACAAAGAGCATACGGACAGCAACTCATCCGAGACCTCCGATGTTCCCGATTGCTGTTCGGGAGAATAATCATTGACACACAGAAAGGAAATCAATATGAAAACAAAAATCATCGCGGCTCTTCTTGCCGCAGTACTTTCGGCAGCCGCATTCACCGGCTGTAATACATCATCAGACAGTTCATCCACCCCTGAAACCTCCGCAAGCACCGCTTCAAGCGGTGAAGCAAAGCTCGAAAAGACGACCTTCAACCTCGGACACCTCAATTCCACCGCTCATCTGCTCGGATTTGTGGCAAAGGAGGAAGGTTATTTTGAGGAAGAAGGACTTGACGTAACGCTTACGTTGTTTTCTTCCGCGGCAGAGCTTTCAAGCGGATTGGAAAACGATAAGCTTGACGTTGCCTTCATCGGTTCCGTTCCCACGCTGACCTTCCAGAGCCAGGGTCACGACCTTACGATTTTCGGCGGTGAGATGACAAACGGTCACGGTTATGTGATCAAGCCCGAATTTGTCGAGGGCAAGACCGACTGGGATGTTTCGATACTCAAGGGCAGAAACGTAGCCTCCGTTAAGAACTCCGTTCAGGACGCAGAGCTGCAAATCCTTTTGAAGGACAAAGGCATTGAGATCGGCGAGGGCAGCGATAAGGTGAACATCGTCTACTTTGACAGCCAGAAGGACGCTTATAACGCGCTCCAAAACGATTCCATCGACGCGGCTTCTGCATATTCGCCCTACACCTCGCTTGCAGAGAGCCAAGGCTACAAGATCGTTTACCGCTGCTCCGAGGAAAAGCTCCTCGAAAACCAGCCTTGCTGCCGTCAGGTCGCCGCAACAGAGGCGCTTGCAAAATATCCCAATTCCTACAACGCTTTTGAGCGCGCGCTGATCAAGGCGTACAAGTTCACGCAGGAAAACAAGGAAGGCACGGTTAAGGACGTCAAGAAATACATCGACATCGAGGAAGATTTGATCAACACAGAGGTTTATGGCGGCTACGGCACATCTGTTCCAGACCCGGACAAGCAGGGCACGATAACGCTGAAAAATTCCATCGTAGAGCTTGGCTATACGGAAGATTACGATATCGAGAAGCTCTATAACACCGATATCTACAAGAACGCTCTTGCGAGTCTGATCAAAGAAAATCCCGACGATAAGGTCTACGCTGAGCTTCAAAATCACTTTGATAAATATGAATAAACTAAAGGGAACCTCTAAAAATTCCCAGCCGCGCATAAGCGCGAAATCTTCACGGCATAATCTTGCCAAATCTCCTTGAAATACGTCAGTATTCCTGCGGAGCTTTGACAATATTCTGCCATAAATCTTCC
>JBGUPW010000067.1:0-12570 GCA_045130495.1 Ruminococcus sp.
ATTTTGTTATTCGCTTTTCATTGACAAAATTCGCAAAAAAGCTTACAATTACAATCGGGAGAATGCAGTTTTCAGGAGTTGATAAAATGAACAGCGAAAAAGACAAGCTCAGCAGGTCTGACGTGAGTCAAATTTCCCCCGTGTCCGCACAAACACAGCAAAGCACAGAAAACAATTCGGTGCCGCCCGTTCCGAAGCGGCGCAGGCATTACTATACGGCTTTTCCCGGCGGAATAGCTCCCGAGGTGTTGGCAGCTTCCGACGAATCCAAGCCCGAAGAAGCAAAAACCGAGGAAACGAAAACCGAGAAAAAGAAGTCCGAGAAAAAGAAGTCCGAGGAAAAGAAGTCCGAGGAAAAGAAGCCTGAGGAAACGAAAACCGAGGAAAAGAAGTCCGAGGAAAAGAAGCCTGAGGAAAAGAAATCCGAGGAAACGAAAACCGAGGAAAAGAAGTCCGAGGAAAAGAAGCCCGAGGAAAAGAAATCCGAGGAAAAGAAGCCTGAGGAAACGAAACCCGAAGAAAAGAAGCCTGAGGAAACGAAATCTGAGGAAAAGAAGCCTGAGGAAAAGAAACCTGAGGAAACGAAATCCGAGGATAAAAAATCCGAAGAAACGAAATCCGAAGAAACTAAACCCGAGGATAAAAAACCGGATGATAAGAAGTCCGCAATGCAGAAATCCGCAGCGCAAAAGCCCGCAGTGCAGAAGTCTGCAAATCAGGTTCCCGCGAAGCAAAAGCCCGCGAATCAGGTGCCCGCAAAGCAAAAGCCCGCAAATCAGGTGTCTGCGAAGCAAAAGCCCGCGAATCAGGTGCCCGCAAAGCAAAAGCCCGTAAATCAGGTATCTGCGAAGCAAAAGCCTGCAAATCAGATATCCGCGAAGCAGCTTTCGGAGGATTTCAGACCGGCAGGTTATATAGAGCCTGAGGATACAAGCGGCTATGACGATTACTCCGAAGACTACAATCCCGACCAGCCAAATAAAAAGGCTATGACTGCGGCGGTTGCGGTTGCTTCCGTGATCGCGGCGGCAGTGCTCGGATTTTTGATTTTTCTGATTATTTCAAACACGATCGGCAAAGAGCAGGACACGGTTTCAACCGCTGATTCTGCCGTTGAAACTACTGCGGAGGTCACAACTCAGCCTAAAACCTCAAAGGCGGCGACGAAAACCGTGATGCCCGATCTCAGCGGAATGAGCGAATCGGAAGCCTACCGTATTTTGAATGATGCCGGCATAAAATATAAAGTCGCAAGGGTTTTCAGCGAATCCGTTGCCTTCAACCGCGTTGTTTCCCAGTTCCCCGTTTCGGGTACGGAGGTATCTCTTTCCGAGGAAGCGACCCTGTATCTTTCAAAGGGCAAAGAGAACGAAATAATCGGTTCCGCCACCAAGCCCTATTCGGCAGACTCGACCGAGCCTAAAACGACCGAGCAGAAAAGCTCCGCGTTAAGCTACGAAGGAGATTATATTCTCTCCGACTCGGCGAGCCGCAAGCTTACCCTGAGCGATATCAAGGATCTGGACAGGGAGACGCTCAATCTCGCGCTCAATGAGATCTTTGCGCGTCACGGCAGGAAATTCACCGACCCCGATATCAACGATTATTTCAAATCAAAAAGCTGGTACAGCGGCACAATTGCCTCCAGAGATTTTGATATGAGCATTTTGAATCAATACGAAACCTATAACGTCAACTTTATCTCGAACTATCAGACAGAGAAGGGTTACAGATAAAAGGACGGACCGCGCCGTTACGGGCGCAGTATTAAGGATGAAAAATTAATGAAAAACTACTGTACAAAATGTATGAATGAGCTTGAAGGCTCTCCCGTTTGCCGCTTTTGCGGAAGGGACAACAGCAAGCCTCCCGTTGTCGAGCCGTATCATCTTAAACCCGGCACGCTTCTTTGCGGCAAATATCTTGTGGGCGAGGCGATAGGCGAGGGCGGCTTCGGCATTACATATATAGGACTTCACACCACCCTGTCAAAACGCGTGGCGATCAAGGAATTTTACCCGTCGGGCGCGGCTAACCGCACAAGCGATGTTTCCGAGGAGGTCATAATCACAAGGGATAAGCAGATGTTTTTCCGCAACGGCGTCGAGCGGTTTTTGCAGGAAGCGAAGAACATCGCATCTTTTCCCGACGAGGACGGAATTGTAGACGTTCTCGACTACTTTCAGGAGAACAACACGGCGTATATAGTCATGGAATACCTTGACGGACTGACGCTGAAAGAGTATACGGAAAAATACGGGCTTTTCGATTGCGAGAAGCTGATCGAAATTATGCGTCCGATGATAAAGTCGCTGGGTGTTATCCATTCACGCGGAGTGATTCACCGCGATATCAGCCCCGACAACATCATGTACAACAAAAACGGCAAGCTAAAGCTGATGGATTTCGGCTCCGCGCGTTATTTCACCAACGAGGACAGGCAGATGTCCGTTATCCTCAAGCAGGGCTTTGCGCCCGAGGAGCAGTACCGCTCCAACGGAAAGCAGGGACCCTACACCGATATTTACGCGCTTTGCGCCACGATCTACACCTGCATAACGGGCAGAGTCCCCGAAAGCAGCCTTGACCGACTTTCGCAGGACAATCTGCTGCCGCCTTCACGGTTAGGCGTTCCGATAAAGCCTTATATGGAAAACGCGCTCATGCACGGACTTGCCGTGAGAGCAGCCTACCGCACTCCGGACGTTGACACCCTGCTGAGGGAGATGACAGCTCCGCAGCCGCAGGCAGCGCCTTATATGCAGAATCAGCCGGTAAATCCGAATCAAAATGTTGTTCCGCCGGTCACGATGAATCCCACGGGATATACGACCGCAAACAACTCAAAATTTTACGCGAACAATCACACGCCCATGCGCAATCAGACCGCATGGCAGCAGCAAAACACGGGTTCCGGGCAGAACTACGCAAATACGAACGGGGGACAGAGAAACTATCCGTCTCAGAACCGCGGTCAGCAGACTTTTACCAATCAAAACCAACAGCGAAAATATACTTCCCCCAAGAAGTCGCCCCTGCCCTTGGTTCTCGGAATAGTCATTTCGATCACGCTATTAGTCGCGGCGGCTGTTGTCCTGATAATCATATTTTCGGGCGTCTTTAAAGGCTCCGGAGGCAGCGCTTCCTCTTATCCGTCGGTTGTCATAAGCTCCTCGGCGGTAGAGCCGTCGTCAAGAGCGGAGTCCTCAAAAGCGAGCTCTTCAAAGGCAGAGTCCTCGAAAAAAGAATCATCAAGAGCGGAGTCCTCAAAAACAGAGTCCTCAAAGACCGAATCCTCAAAGACCGAATCTTCGAGGGCTGAGTCCTCAAAGGCGGAATCCTCGAAAACTGAATCCTCAAAAACCGCATCGGCTTCCGTCAGCGGCTTTTCGGCTGAGGACGCGGCGAAATACAGCGATCAAATCATCTCTTGTATTCAGCCGAAAATCTTCGAGAAGGACGACATGGCGAAACCCGACGATAAAATAGAAATCCAAAATATGTATTACGTAAGCAAAAACGACGGCTCGTATGACCGCATTGTTTTTGTGTATTACAACTCGACCTCAAGGTATTACCGTACAATTATGATCGCGCCCGAGTTCCTGGAGCTCAGCGACGGCGGGGTGAATTATGCTTCAAGCTACATCGCTGTGTATGACGCAGACGCCTCAAAGCAGAAAGCGATTGAAAGCAACTGGCTTCTTAACTCAAAAAGCGGTAATTTCACCGCCACAGATATACTCTGAGAAAACGCCTTTAATACTATTGGGAATCTCTGAAAAATCCAATAAGCTTGCGGCGGGTTCTCTCACGATGAATTAACGGGTTAATTTCTATGCAAAAATATTGTTTTAATTGTATGCAGCCTCTCGGCAAAGCTTCATGCTGCAAACGCTGCGGAACCGATAACACCGCGTTCTCCGCTGCAAAGCCTTATCATCTTCCTCCCGGGACAGTGCTGTGCAGACGGTATGTCGTCGGCAAGGTGCTCGGCGAGGGCGGCTTCGGCATAACTTATATAGGCATTGACCAGGTACTTTCAAAGCGCGTTGCCGTGAAGGAGTATTATCCGTCGGGAATAGCGCGCCGCGATAATTCGGTTTCAGCCGATGTGACCGTTTCATCTGACATGACGAAATGGTTTGAAAAGGGCGTTGAACGTTTCCTTCTTGAGGCAAAGATCGCGGCGGCGTTTTCGGACGAGGACGGGATCGTTAACGTTCAGGACTATTTCCAGCAAAACCGAACCGCATATATCGTGATGGATTATCTCGACGGAGAAAATCTTAAGGAATATGTAAAAAATAACGGCACTATGTCGTTCAATACGCTTATCGGGCTTTTGGTGCCTGTGATGAGGGCGCTTAAGGATATGCACGCAAAGGGCATGATCCACCGCGACGTCAGCCCCGACAATATTATGCTGACAAAGAAGGGCACGCTAAAGCTCACCGACTTCGGCTCGGCAAAGTACTACACGAGCGACGAGCGGCAAAAGGCGATAATTCTAAAGCCGGGCTACGCGCCCGAGGAGCAGTACCGAAGCAACAGCGAGCAGGGACCGTTCACCGACGTTTATTCGCTTTGCGCAACGATCTACACCTGCATTACGGGCAAGGTGCCTTTGGCGGGACCCGAACGCGTCAAGAACGATACGCTTAAAACGCCCTCGCAGCTCGGAGCGGATATCCGCCCCAGTCAGGAGAAGGCGCTCATGCGCGGTATGGCGGTGCTCGCCGAGAACCGCACCCCCGATATGGATACGCTGTTCAGGGAGCTTACGGGCAGAAGCTTCCCTTTGGGTCAGCCTAAGAGGGAGACCGTCAAAAAACGGGAGGTCAGAAAAGAACCTCCCGCAAGCCCCAACGAATATCCCGACGCGCGGAAGAAAACCGGGGATATCTCAAAGCTGCCCACAAAGGGCTATAAAAAGGGCGACGCAAAAATGCGGCGCTTCCCGATCCCCATGATTCTGGCGGTCGTTATTCCGACTGTTGCGGTGCTCACGCTTGTTGTATGCCTGGTATTTTTCGCGGGCAAGTTCCCGAAAAAAGCGGATCCTTCAAGTCAGCCGCAGGTTTCCGAGTCAAGTCTGAATATAAGCGAGCTGCTTTCGGGCATAGATTCCCGCCCGAGCATTCCGCCGACTACGCAGAGCTCAACAACTGTACCCAACACGACGTCGCCTATCAGACCCTTGACGTTGACTCAGGCGCAGACTCACGTTGACGAGCTTAAAAGCTTTTTCTTTGACAACGTTATCTACAACGACAGCGAGGCGCGTTACGGCAATACATTTGAGCTGCGCAGGATCTATTTCTGCGAGAACAAAAACGATCCCATGTCAAAATATGTTGCCTTTGTTTACCGCAACGAAAACGGCAACTACTACAGAGTGATGTATATAGATGCGTCCTGCTTTTCGTTAAGTGACGGAAAGCTTGTGAGCAGCACCACTCTTATGACCCCGTGCCTTACCGCGTCAAATCAAAGCGACGCCGCAAAAAACTGCTGGTTCCTCGAAGATACATATCGCGATCAGTTTACAAAAACCTTTATATTATAGGAGGAATAAATGCAAGCGTATTGTTATCACTGTATGAAGCCTCTGAACGGTTCAACGGTTTGTCCCTATTGCCGCCGCAATGTAATGTTTTCCTCAGCCGCGCCCTATCATCTTAAAGCGGGCACGGTTTTGTCGAACCGTTATCTTGTGGGAGAATCAATAGGCGAGGGCGGCTTCGGGATAACTTATATCGGCCTTGACCAAACTCTTGCAAAGCGCGTGGCTATCAAGGAGTTTTATCCTTCGGGAGCCGCCAACCGAACGGGTGAGTCAGCGGACGGAGTTGTCATCACCAGAGGCAGGGAGGGCTTTTTCCAAAAGGGAGTTGATCGCTTCCTTATCGAAGCAAAAAGCGTTGCGGCATTTTCGGCAGAGGACGGTATTGTTGATGTTCTCGACTATTTCAGAGCGAACAACACCGCCTATATAGTAATGGAATATCTGGACGGCGAAAACCTCAGAGATTACATCAGTCACCACGGTCGGTTCAGGTCGGGCGACCTTATTGCCCTGATGATGCCTGTGATGAAATCGCTCAGAGCGATACACGCCGAGGGCATTATCCACCGCGATATAAGTCCCGACAATATTATGTTCACCAAAAACGGAAAGCTGAAGCTGATGGATTTCGGCTCGGCGCGCTACTATACAAATGAGGATCGCCGTATGTCGGTTGTGCTGAAAAAGGGCTATGCGCCCGAGGAGCAGTACCGCAGCAACGGCGAACAGGGGCCGTATACCGACGTTTATGCGCTGTGCGCCACGATTTACACCTGTATAACGGGCAGGGAGCCTGCCGACAGTCTTGACCGCTTGAGATGCGACGATCTTATGCCCCCTTCAAGCTTAGGGGTGAGCATATCCCCCGTGCATGAACAGGCGCTTATGCACGGGCTTGCGGTAAGTGCGGAGAACCGCTGCCGAGATATGGATCAACTGATCAAGGAGTTTTCGGGAACCGTACCGGTGGAAAGAACCGTATCGGCAGAAATACCCTACACAGGTAACTCCGGAGGCAGCGGCTGGCAAAACAATAACAATCAGCGTAACAACGGCGGAGGATATCAGGATCGGAACGGCTACGGAGATTGGCAGAGCTATAACACTCAGCCGAAAAAGTCAAATTCTCCGATCATAATAGCCATTATAATTTCTTCGGTCGCTATTCTGGCGGTGGGCGGAGTTATCGCGTTTCTGCTCATTACGCGCAGTGATCCCGGCGGAGATGAACCGTCAAGCTCGCGCGTGGCGGTTTCTCGGATCTCCATACCCGATTCATCCTCCTCGATGCCGGAATCCCCGAAGAGCTCATATTCCGAGCCGTCCGAGGAAGAAAGCAGCGAAGCCGAAAGCAGCGAAACCGAGAGCAGCTCTTCCGAAAGCAAAAGCGCTCTTTCCGAATCGGAGATCAATCAGATAGTTACCGATCAAATAGTTCCCATGTACGTTAATGATGTCGATGACAACAACCGCATGAAAGAGGTCAAAAGCGGCAGCCAATACGACTATGCTTTGTGTCCGAATAATCATATTTGGGTCGGAACCAAGGGCTCCTTCCATGATGACGATCAAATAAAAAGATGGTATTTCTTTGACAGTAACCACAAGCTGTATTTTGCCTATGAGCGCACGGCTGAGACCGAGCTCCGTTACTACGTGTACAACGACGAGGTGATAAAGCTTACCGTCGGCATACACGATGTTGAAACCCAGAGAAAATATTATCAGGGCGATTCCGTGATCGACGCTTCGATTCAACAGATCGTAAGCGATTCCTACCGCGCTTTGGATACTATTGAATAAAGCAAAACCTCCGCTGTGTTTTCACGGCGGAGGTTTTAAATATCAAACATTTTATGCATTAAAAAAAGGATTATCTAAAATTGGATTATTTAAACTTTTGCTAAAAGCCGTCGAAGGATGTGACGATAAGCGATTTGTTGCCGGTCTGCTTTTCGTTGTGCTTTACAGTTACAACTGCCGCGTTGTTGTGCGTCTTGCTGTAGCTGTCGGCGAGCGAGGTTACTATAAGCGCTGCGGCGCCCGATACGATCAGAGCCAGCAAAAGCACCAGAGCTATCGCCTTTGCCTGTGCGGTAACATATTTTGTATCGCGTTTTTCGGTGTTTGTCGTGAAGAAATCGCTTTCCTTGAAAACGCTTTCGTCAGCTGCGTATTGAGTGATTATCTTTTTTCCTTTCATTGTAACTGCTCCTTTCCGTTTTTGACTGTATTATCAGAATGTTAAATCAATCGGTATCAATAAAGATCATTGTTTTGTCTTTATTTCATCTGCATTATATCATTTGCACAGTGACAAAATACGGACAAATAACCGCGAAACGTTAAAATTTATACATTTTTTGCGCTTGCCCGGACAGCCGTTCCGAAAATTGCTCTGCATTAGCCGTGGTGAAATTTGTTATTTCGGTTGAATCTTTAAGAAATCTGTGGTAAAATTATTAATAAACGCCAAAATATATGTAAAAATGGGGGCGACATATATGCCAACACCTTTTAATTCACAAAAAACCTATTACCGCTCACCGTTCGGCGCGGTCGAGCAGGACACACGCATACGGTTCAGAGCCTTGGCGCCGCGTTCTTTCCGTTCAAGGCAGGTTGACCTTTGCGTTAAATATGATTACGACAGCGGCTGGAAGTACGCAAAAATGGCGTGGTGCGGAACCTATGACGAAGAATCCGAGATTTGGGAGTGCGGTTTTACACCCTCGCGCGTCGGTCTTTACTGGTATATGTTCCGTATGCACACCCGCTACGGTTTGCGCTACATAGTGCCGAGCGACCCGTATAAAATCAGCGAGGTTTTGGAGCATCCCGGCAGAAGCTGGCAGATAACCTGCTACAAAAAGGGGTTCAAAACTCCGGAATGGCCCGAGGGCGGCGTTATGTATCAGATCTTCCCCGACCGTTTCAATTTCAGCGGAGAAGAAAAGCAGCTGCAGCGCACCGATTTTCAGCGCAATGAGGATTGGTACGCTCTCCCCGTGTGGCAGCCGAACGAGAACGGCGAGATCACAAACACCGACTTCTTTATGGGCGACCTGAAGGGCATAACCAAAAAGCTCGGTTATCTGAAAAAGTTGGGCGTAAGCTGCATCTATCTTAACCCGATTGTGGAGGCGTACTCCAACCACCGCTACGACACGGGCGATTACTCGCACGTTGACCCGATTTTGGGAACCGAGGAAGATTTCCGCGAGCTTTGCGCGAAGGCTAACGCGCGCGGTATCCGCATTATAAACGACGGCGTATTTTCCCACACCGGTTCCGACAGCGTTTACTTCAACCGTTCGGGACGCTACGGCGAGGGCGGCGCTTACCGCGACCGCAATTCTCCATACTACAGCTGGTACAAATTCTACGACTGGCCTGACAATTACCACAGTTGGTGGGGCTTCTACACTCTGCCGGAGGTAATCGAAACCGACCCTTCGTTCAACGAGTATATAAACGGCAAAGACGGAATCATCCGCAAATATATGCGTCTGGGCAATTCGGGCTGGCGGCTTGACGTCGCGGACGAGCTTCCCGACGAGTTTCTGGAAAAGCTGCGTCAGTCGGTCAAGGAGGAAGACCCCGAGGCTATCATCGTCGGAGAGGTCTGGGAGGACGCAAGCAACAAGGAAAGCTACGGAGCGCGCCGCAGGTTCCTTTTGGGCGATCAGCTCGATACCGTGATGAACTACGTGTTCAGAGACGCAATTCTGAACTATTGCCGCGGACAGGACGCTCAATACACCATGGCTGCGATAATGAGTGTTGTTGAAAACTATCCCCGTCCCGTGCTGCGCGTTCTTATGAATTCGCTTTCCACCCACGACACCGAACGCGCTCTCACAGTTATCGCGGGCGAGCCTCTTGACGGACGCGACCGCAACTGGCAGGCGAATCAGAGATTGAGCGTCGATCAGCGCGAGCGCGGCATGAAGCTGTTTAAGGTCGCAGTCGCAATGCAGTATACGCTTCCGGGCTTCCCCTGCGTTTACTACGGCGACGAGGCAGGCATGGAGGGCTACCGCGACCCGTTCAACCGCTGCTGCTATCCGTGGGGCAGAGAGGACAGAAAACTGATAAAATGGCACCAAAGCCTTGGCGCTCTCCGCGCAAAATGCTCGGCTCTGCGCGACGGCGAGTTTATTAACGCTTTCACTTACGACAGACGGCTCGCGTATATCCGTCAGGACAAGAGAATGTCGCTTTACTGCGCGTTTAACCTTTTGGACAGAGAAGGAGAATTTGAGCTTCCCGCAGGATATCAAAAGGCGCGTGTTTTGATGGGCAGCAGAATGGAGGGCAACAAGCTCTATTTGAAGCCGTTGAGCTGCGAATTCCTGATAATCGGCACAGAGGCGCTCCATGCTTAAAGGTGCGGTTTTTGATATGGACGGGCTGATGTTTGACACCGAGCGGCTGGTTTATAACAACTGGCAGCACATGATGGACGAAAACGGCTATCCGTATGACATAGAGTTTTTTAAACAGACAATAGGAAAAAGAAAAGCAGAGGTTCAAAATATATACCGCTCGCGTTTCGGAGAGGATTTCCCGTATTGGAGCTTCGCCGACGAGGGCAAGGCGCGTTATATTGAGCAGGTGAAGCGCGACGGGATCCCCGTTAAGAAGGGGCTCTATGACATCCTTGGCTTTTGCAGGGAGAACGGCGTAAAAATCGCCTTGGCCACCTCGACCTCGCGCCAAACCACTGAATTTAACCTCCGTTCCGCCGGAGTGAGCGAGTATTTCGACGCGCTTGTTTGCGGCGAGGAAGTAAAAAACGGCAAGCCTCACCCCGAGGTGTTTCTGACCGCCGCCGAAAAGCTGGGGCTTGCGCCCGAAAGCTGCGCCGCGTTTGAGGACAGCATAAGCGGAATAAAGTCCGCATACGCCGCGGGTATGATAACCGTAATGGTGCCGGATTTTTTGGAGCCGACGGAAGATATACTGCCGATGATCTCATACCTTTGCCGCGATTTGACCGAGGCTGAGGCATATTTGGCTCCGCTCCTGAATATTATTTAAAAAAATACAAGGCGGTTGTTATATGTTCAGGGAAATCACCCCCGATGACAGAGAGCTTTATTATCGTTATGTAGATATTTTTTATCACTCCGACGCGGTCGAAGCGCCCGTGCCCCGTAAAAATTACGAGGTCACGTTCAACGAGCTTATGCGCTCCTCCGATTATCTCAAATGCTTTATATTTGAGGACGGCGGCACGCCCTGCGGCTTTGCGCTGCTGTCAAAGACGTTTTCGCAGGAGGCGGGCGGCGTTTCCGTCACGATCGAGGAGATCTATATAGACGAAAAATATCGCGGCAGGGGAATGGCGACAGAATTTTTTGAATATTTAAAGAAAATAGAGGGCATTGCCCGCCTGCGGATCGAGGTGGAGGACGACAACGAGGGAGCAAAAAGGCTTTACGAGCGAATGGGCTTCAAGCTTCTGCCTTATCTGCAAATGGTAACAGACAGATAAATAAGGAATGCGGAGTGCGGAATGTTGAGTTCCGTATTCCGCATTATTTTTATCCTTATAGGAAATTTCTCCGTCCCGCCGTTGACGGAAGCGTTGTCAGGATTTATTATTTCAATAGACGGGAGAGAGCGCCCACCGGCGCATTTTATAAAAAACCATGGCAATGATCATGCCGCAAATCGGCATGGATCGAGCGCCTTGCCGCTCATGTTTTTTTTGAAAATTGATTTTTGTGTAAAAAGCCGTTATCTCTTGACAATCATAACAAAATATGGGAAAATAACCATAAATAACGTCAAATTTGATTCGGATTCAGAACAAAGTTTGCCGATATGCTTTATTTGCTTGGCTTTACGCCAAAATAAATCTAAAAAAAGAAGGAATGACTGTGAAAGAAATCAATTATGAATACAGAATGCCGAAATTAATTGTTAATCTCTTGACGACGCTGATGTTCGCGGCTTTTACGGCGTATCAGGTTTATTTGTACTTTGAAATAGAAGAGCAAAGAGTGGGCAGGCTGTTCGGAATAGGCATCTTTGTATGCTTGTTCCTCGCTTCGGCTCTTTCGCTGATTCGCTTTGACTGGGCAAGAGTGATCCTTCGGGTATTGCTTATAGCGGGGTTGATCGCGTACTTCCTTTTAAAGCTGCTCAGTATAAATACGATATTCAGCAAGCTTGATTTCAGCGATATCCCGTCTGTCCTTAACTGCGCGATATTTATTTTTGTGGAGCTTGCGCTGCTGATTCTGGCGGTCTATTACCTGATATTGCGCCCGAATATATACTTTCGCGTTAAGCGGAAGCCCGTTGTCATTTTGATGTCCGTCGTGATCGTGCTCTTTGTTTCGTGCCTTGTTATGGAGTGCGTGCTTATGCTTAAATACGGACTGAACATCGAGCTCAGATTGAGATACACATTGATAAGCAGATTTTTTTACTGCTTTGCCTTTGTAGGCTTGGCGGTCGGCTTTATGTTCCCGGTGCCTTTGCCGGGGAATATGATCAAAGAAATCGAGGACGAGGAGATGCGGGAGCTTACGCCAGGAGAGGTTGACGATGATTTTATCTTCTGACGGCTCTTTCCTGCGGTTGTTTCTATAATGGGAACCTCTGAAAATATGGTAAAACATTTATATCTATTATAGATTATGTATATATAGATATCTTGACGGTAAGAGAGGAGCAGTGTATCATCACGGTCTCTGTGTATGTTAAATTTTGGTAACCGTTTGCTTTATTTGTTTGGCACATTCAAATGAAAAACGGAAAATTAAGGGCGGAACACCCGAACCGGATTTATATTGTCTCGGCAATATTATTCGGAGCGAAGCGACCCGCTGTTTTTAGGGCAATACCGCATAATTCAGGTGTGCGGATTGCGTTGTAAGATTTTTCGTCAGGTTGTACAAAAAATTGAGGTAAGGCTGTCGCCTTGCTGAGATTTTTTGGGCAAGCTGACGGAACAAGATTCAAGCAAGCCGTGCGCCATGAATTGT